>NZ_BAAAQN010000035.1:0-123971 GCF_039531695.1 Catenulispora yoronensis | reverse complement strand
CCCCCCAAACCCCCCCCCCCCCCCCCACCCCCACTCGAACCATCGAGCAACGCCCAGTAGACAAAATCCCCAGCCGGATTAAACGCCGGCAGAACCACCAAAACCGTCACCACAGTCCCCACCACACCAGCCACAGCAACAGCAAAACCAAGCTTCCGATCCCCCCGCCACGCAATCACCAACCCAACCACCGCCACCGTAAGCCCGAAATCATCCTTGACGAACAACAACGGCAACGCCCAACAAGCAGCAGCCCGCAGCCTGCCACCCCCAAGAGCCGCCAATGACCACGCCAACAACGGTGCAGCAAACGCCACTTCATGAAAGTCAAAACCAACTGCACTAGCAACCCCCCAAGACAGCCCATAGCACGCCCCGATCACAAGACCAGGACCAACCCCCAAACGCCGACACGCCCAAAGAGCCAACGGCGGCACACTCACCGCAACAAGCGCCGCCTGCGCCACAAGCAACGTCACCGGCGTACGCCAAACCGCATAGAACGGCGCCAGCAAAGCCAAAACAGGCGAGAAATGGTCGCCAAGCAACGGAAAATCCGGCGCCCTCAACTCGGAGACAGGCAGGTGCCCATCCGCATACGACCGAACCGCTTGTTCGAAAATACCCAAATCATAAGCATTGGAAAGCATCCGCTGATGGATCCTGACAGAAAGCAGGGTGTAGAGCACGAACAACGCGCCCGTCAAGACCCACACCCACACCCACCCCGTACCACCACCACCACGAGCAGCCGGTGTCTGCGCCGCCTGCGCATCCCACCCTTCAGCGCCGCTTTGACGTCGCGGACGGCTTACACGACTTACCCTGCCGCCGATGAGGTCTGTCTGCATCGCCCAACCATCCAGCCACCAGGTCGCCGATCCTGGCATCAACACGCTCTCGAACTGGAAGGTCGACTGGAAGGCCGATTAGAACATCGATCGGAAGGCCGACTGAAACGTCGATCACCGCCCAACAACCACCCCCCGCCTAAAATGCCTCCGATACTCCCCAGGCGTAACCCTCACAGCCCGATTAAACGTACGATGCATAGTCTCCACCGTCCCAAACCCACAACTCCTCGCAATCCGCTCCAACCCCTCCCCAGTACTCTCCAACAACCGCCGCGCAGCCTCCACCCGCACAGCCTCCACATACGCAGCCACCGTCATCCCCGTCTCCGCCCGAAAAACCCGCGAAAAGTGCCGCTCACTCAGCGCCGCCCTCCGCGCCAACGCCGGCAAACTCAAATCATCATCCAGATGATCCGCGATCCACCCCTGCACCTCCCGCAAGCTGTCCCGCCCCGGCCGCTGCGCAGCAAGCTGCGTACTGAACTGCGACTGCCCCCCGGACCGCTGCACGAACACCACCAGCTGCTTCGCGATCCGCCGCGCCGCCTCGGCCCCGAAGTCGTCCTCGACAAGCGCCATCGCGAGATCAAGCCCGGCCGTGACCCCCGCCGAAGTCCAATACGGATCACTCCGAATGAAAATCGGATCCGTCTCCACCTGAACCTTCGGGAACCCCCTCGCCAGCTCCTCGCACGCACTCCAGTGCGTAGCCACGCGCCGCCCGTCCAACAACCCGGTCGCGGCCAACAACAACGCCCCCGAACACACCGACGTCACCCGCCGCGCACCAGCCGCCATCCCGCGAACCCAGTCGACGTATACCGCATCCCGCATCACCTCGCGCACGCCCTTGCCGCCCACCACCACCAACGTGTCGACCGGCAACTCCGCAGCCTCGGCCATGGTCCGATGCGGCACCACCGCCAACCCGTCCGTCGCCACCACCGCCTCAGCAGTGACCGCGACGACCTCGGTCTCGTAACGACGCCGATCAAGCCGGAACAGACTGTCCGCCTGAGCGAAAACCTCCAGCGGACACGTCAGATCGAGCATCTGAAAGCCCGGAAACACCAGGAAGACCACGCGGCGGCTCATACCTCAAGCCTCGCCGCTCCCACGCCATGGCCGCAACGACAACAAGCTGACGTTTCCGGCCTTCCCCCCCCATCAATCACCCCCATCAATCACCCCCCCATCACCCACCCCCACCCCCACCCAGAATCGCCCCCACAACAGCCATCCCAACCTCAGTACACCCAATAACCGAATGACTAGGAATAAACGCACTAGCCTCCAAATTCGTCACACTCCCCCCAGCAAACGCATACCTCCCCCCACCCTGCCCCATCATCCCCATCCAAACCGCCTCCGGCGTACTCAAAGCCCCATTAGCCCCCAAAGCCCCGAACTTGTCATGCTTCCCCCCAATAGGCCCCAACGCCGAATCCGCCTGATCCGCCAACCGCGAAGCCAGCGCATAAGCAATCCCCAGCACCTCGTCATGCCGCGAATACGTCACCACCACCGGCCCCCGCACCCGCCCCCCGACCAGCGCCGGCCGGAACATCCCGTCATGAACCCCGTCCCACCGCCGCGCGAACCCGTAATGCGACAGCGCCCCCTGAATGAGCGTCGCCGAAGCAACCGGCAACGGATCAGCCGTAGCCACCGCCGAAGCCATCACCCGCGCACCGAAACTGTGCCCCGCCAAGTGCAGCCGCAGATCCGGCCGCGCCGCCCGGGCTGCGCTCAACACCCGCGCCAGCCCCCGCCCCACCGCCGCGGACCGGGCCTTCATCGTGTAGTACGTCGCGAGGTTCAAAACACTCGAAACCCCGTCCTCGACCGGCCCGAACCGCTCCAACAGCGCCCCCGGGTCCAGCCCGAAGAACATCTCCTGCTGATCCCCGGGATCGGCCCAGGACGGCGCCGCGGGCGCCGCGACCAGGTCAGCCCCGACCTGCGCCCGCACCCCCTGCACAAAAGCCTCGGCCGCCTGCCCGCTCGGGTCGGCGGCGATGTTCGCGGCGACGGCCGGCGCCGCGTCGTACTGCTTGGCCGGCCACAGCACGCCGAGCACCGCCAGCCCGGCCGGCGCACCCCCGCACCGGGCCATCGCGGCCGTGAGTCCGTCGTAGAGGTTCCGGGCCGCGGGCGGATCGTTGTTCCACCCATGGGCCAGGACAAGAAGGTCGGTCACGTCCGCGCCCAGCGCCAGGGCGGGGGCGGAGGTGCTCTGCGCGGGGTCCGTGGTCGAACCGTCGGCGCCGAACGACAACTCGGCGTAGGCGAAGCCATTCAACGTGGTCACAGGTCAAATGTCCCGCTTGGCCATGGTCCGCGCATAGCCCCTAAAAGGTTAATCTGAGAGCGTCCCCCTCCCAGCAAGGAGATGTGTGAGCCGTGGCCGACGACGTCCAGACCGCCCCCAAGCTCCGTGAAGCGCTGCGCGGCATCCCCGCCTACCGCCCGGGCAAGATTCCGGACGCTTCCGCGTTCAAGCTGTCCTCGAACGAGAACCCCTACCCGCCCCTGCCCGGCGTTCTGGAGAAGGTCCAGCAGAGCTGCGAGAACTTCAACCGCTACCCGGACATGGGCGTGTCGCTCCTGAGCGCCGAGATCGCGGAGCGGTTCGGGGTCCCGGTCGAGCACGTGGCCACCGGCACCGGCTCGGTGGGGGTGGCGCAGCAGCTGCTGCAGGCCACGTCGGGGCCGGCCGACGAGGTGATCTACGCCTGGCGCAGCTTCGAGGCGTACCCGATCATCACGCAGATCTCCGGGGCGACGTCGATCAAGGTGCCGCTGACCGCGGACGAGCGGCACGACCTGGACGCGATGGCCGACGCGGTCACCGAGCGGACCCGGCTGATCTTCGTGTGCAACCCCAACAACCCGACCGGGGCCGCGATCACCAAGGACGAGCTGGTCCGCTTCCTGGACCGGGTGCCCGGCGACGTGCTGGTGGTGATCGACGAGGCGTACAAGGAGTTCGTGCGCGACCCCGAGGTGCCGGACGGCGTGGAGCTCTACCGCGACCGCCCGAACGTGGCGGTCCTGCGGACGTTCTCCAAGGCCTACGGCCTGGCCGGCCTGCGAGTCGGGTTCGCGATCGCGCACGAGCCGGTCGCCGACGCGCTGCGCGCCACCGCCGTGCCGTTCGGCGTGAACTCGCTGGCGCAGGTGGCCGCGGTGGAGTCGCTGCGGGCCGAGGAAGCACTGCTGGAGCGCTGCGAGGCGCTGGTGCAGGAGCGCACCCGGGTGCTGGCGGCGCTGCGCGAGCAGGGCTGGACCGTGCCGAGCAGCGAGGCCAACTTCGTGTGGCTGCGCCTGGGGGAGCGGACCGTGGACTTCGCGGCCAAGGCCGAGGCGGCCGGCGTCGTGGTGCGGCCGTTCGCCGGCGAGGGCGCGCGGATCACGATCGGCGAGGTCGAGGCCAACGACATCTTCCTGCGGGTGGCCGCGGAGTTCGCCGACTAGGCCCGCTCCCGCTGCACGAGCGCTGTACGAGCACTGTACGAGCGCCGCACCCGCGCTCCACGAAACGCTGTCCGATCGCTCCACGAAACGGGCACCCGCGCGTCCCCGCGGGTGCCCGTTCCCTTTTCCGGCGCCGCGCCCTCCGATGCCGCGCTCTCCGACACCGCACCTTCCGACGCCGCGCCCGGAAAACCTCACACGACCTGGAAAGCCGCCATCATCGCCATGTCCTCGTGCTCAAGGTTGTGGCAGTGCGCGACATACCGGCCCCGATACGCGTCGAACCGGACAGCCAGCGTGATCTCCGAGCCGGGGGACAGCTCGACGGTGTCCTTCCAGCCCTCGTCGTAGTCGCCGCTGCCGGAGGCGCGCTTCACCACCTGGAAGTGCGCCCCGTGCAGGTGGACCGGATGCCGCTCGACGCTGGTCACCGTCCACTCCTCGACCTTGCCGAACTCGGCCTTCAGCAGCGGCTTGGCCGGGTCGAACGACTTGCCGTTGACCTGCCACTGGTCGCCCTTGAGCGCGAACACCAGGCGCCGCTTCGCGCCGTCGACGACCAGCTTCTCGATGCTCGACAGCTTCGCCGGGACGCTGGAGTCGTCGGCGGCCTGCGACGTCACCTTGAACTGCATCACCTGCGCCGTGCCCCCGTCGCCGGCGCTGTTCTTCAACGTCACGGTCGAGCCGACCGGGTACTTGGAGAAGTCCACGACCACGTCGAAGCGCTCGGCGGGGGAGATGTGCAGAGACTTGTGGGTGACCGGGGCGGCCAGCAGCCCGCCGTCCGAGCCGATCTGGATGAACTCGCCACCGCCCGACCCACTGCCGGACCCACCGCCCGACCCACCAGCCGGCCCGTCCAGCTTGAGCTCGTAGCGCCGCGCGTTGGAGGCGTTGACCAGCCGCAGCCGGTACTTCACCGCGGCCACCTCCAAGAACGGCCACGGAGCACCGTTGACCAGGATCACATCGCCCTGCGCGCCGGCCTTGATCGACCCCTTCATACCCGGCTTGCCCAACAGCGTCGGGTCGTCGACCGGATAAAGCAGCTGACCATCGGCGTCGAAGGCCCGATCGGTGATCAGCAGCGGGATCTCCCGCTCGCCCTTGGGCAACGGCAGCTTGTCCTCCTCGTCGTCGCGCACGACGCAGAGCCCGAACAGGCCCTTCCACACCTGCGCGCCGGTGAAGTCCATGCGGTGGTCGTGGTACCAGAGCGTGGCGGCGCGCTGCTTCAACGGGAACACGTAGTCGCGCTCGACCGCGGTCGCGTGGGCCAGCGGGTCGTGCATCGACGGCATCCCGCCCATCCCGGGCATGGCCGCGGCCTTGGCCGGATCGACCATGTCGGCCAGCGCCTTCGGGTAGACGAGGTCGGTGGGGAAGCCGTCGTCGCTGGGCGGGGTCAGGCCACCGTGCAGGTGCGTGACGATCGGCACCGGCAGCTGGTTCGTCTGGTGCACGACCATCGGAGTGCCGGCCCGGACGTCCAGGTACGGCCCCGGGAAGGTGCCTTCGTAGCCGAAGATCTTCGTCCGGTACCCGGGCAGGATCTCGACCTCGGCCTGCCGCAGCGTCATGGCGTAGTGCACGCCCTGCGCGTCGGTCGCGGACGGCGCCAGCGGCTTCAGGACCGGCAGCGGGACGGTGAACGGCTGCGGCAGCTTGGCCTTGCTCTCCAGGGTGCCGGGGTTCAAGCCGTCGTTGCCGGGCTTGGCGCAGCCGGCCAGCGTCGGCGCCAGGACCGCGGCCAGCCCCGCGCCGCCGGCCAGCCTCAGCGCGCCGCGGCGGGACAGCCGGACGGTCATTCCCCCGCCTCCGCCACCGGCCGGACGGCCGCCACGGCCTGCGGCCGCATCACCAGCGGCATGAAGGTGGCGATCCCGCCCATCATGATCACGCCGAGCGGGATGTGCAGCCACATCAGGTGGCTGAAGCCGGCGATCATCTGCACCATCTCGGCGACGAGCAGCCCGGCCGCGGTGGTGAACACGGCGCGGGGCACCAGCCCCCGGCGCCAGACCGGGAACGCCAGGATCGTCATGACCAGGCACAGCGTGGCCAGGATCATGCCGTTGGTGGCGTGCGAGTCGATCGCCGTGTCCTGGCCGGACAGGAAGAACCCGGCCAGGATCGGTTGTGCCAGAAAGGAGAGCGCGTGGAGAACCGCCACCACGCGCAGAGCCGGAAGCATCGTTACGTCCCCCTCGACGTCTTCGTCTTCGTCTTGGTCTTCGTCTATGACGGCACGATGCTGGCACAGCAAGTTGATCTACGCGTCCCACATGAGGAGTCAGGAGCCGTACTCCGCCGGAAGTAGCTCCTGGGGGCGCCGCCGGGCGATCGGCCGTAGTCTGGTCGGAATCATGACGAACGACTCCGCCACCCCCGACGCCGACCCGACCCCGGTGGACCAGCGCGACCTGGCCGCCGTCGAGGCCCAGCTGAGCCGTACGCCCCGGGGCGTACGCCGGGTCGCCCACCGCTGCCCCTGCGGCAACCCGGACGTGGTGGAGACCGCGCCCCGCCTGCCGGACGGCGCCCCGTTCCCGACACTGTTCTATCTGACCTGCCCCAAGGCGGCGTCCGCGATCGGCACTCTGGAGGCCTCCGGGCTGATGAAGGAGATGACCGAGCGGCTCAGGACCGATCCCGACCTGGCCGCCGCCTACCAGGCCGCCGACGCGGACTACCGCGCCCGCCGCGACGCGATCGAGGTGCTGGAGGGCTTCCCCACCGCCGGCGGCATGCCGGACCGGGTGAAGTGCCTGCACGTGCTGGCCGGGCACGCCCTGGCCGCCGGGCCCGGCGTGAACCCGCTCGGCGACGAGACCCTGGCCCTGCTCCCCGAGTGGTGGAAGTCGGGCCCCTGTGTGGAACCCGGTGCCGAACCCGGCGCCTGACGGACCGGTGCCCGGCGGACCGCGCACCACGGACACGCACCACGGACCACGGACACGGACTACGGACCTATGGACGACCTGACCCTATGGACGACATGACCAAGCGCGTGGCCGCCATCGACTGCGGCACCAACTCCATCAGACTGCTGATCGCGGACGTCCACCCCCGCACCGGCAAGGCCGACGACGTGGTCCGCGAGATGCGCATCGTGCGCCTCGGCGAGGGCGTGGACGCCACTGGCCGGCTGGCCCCGGCCGCCCTGGAGCGGACCTTCAACGCCTGCCTGGAGTACCAGGAGCTGATCGAGCGCAACAGCGGCGGCACCCCCATCCCGCTGCGCTTCGTGGCCACCAGCGCCACCCGCGACGCCGAGAACCGGCAGGAGTTCACCGACGGCGTCAAGGCCATCCTCGGCGTCGAGCCGTACGTGGCGACCGGCGACGAGGAGGCCAGGTTCTCGTTCAGCGGCGCCACCGCCGAGCTCCCCCACGACCGCCACGACCCGCCCTACCTCGTCATCGACATCGGCGGCGGCTCCACGGAGTTCGTCCTCGGCGACGCCGACGGCGTCATCGCGGCGCGCAGCGTCGACATGGGCTGCGTGCGGATGTACGAGCGGCACCTGAAAAGCGAGGGCGCCGCGACCCAGGCCCAGATCAAGGCGGCGCGGGCGGACATCGAGAAGCTGATCGACCGGGCCGCCGAGGCGGTGCCGCTGGAGGACGCGCGCACGCTCGTCGGGCTGGCCGGGACGGTCACCACGCTGGGCGCGCTGGCGCTGGACCTGGACGAGTACGACTCCGAGCAGATCCACCTGTCGCACATGACGCTGGGGCGGGTGCGCGACCTCACCGAGCGACTGCTCGGCATGACGCCGGAGGAGCGCAAGGCGGTGCCGGTGATCCACCCCGGGCGGGCCGACGTGATCGGCGCCGGGGCGCTGGTGCTGCTGGCGATCATGGAGCGGGTGGCGCCCAGCCTGACCGCCCCGGAGGCCGTGGTCAGCGAGCGGGACATCCTGGACGGGATCGCGGCGAGCATCGCCTGAGCACGGGTTCCGGAGCACGGTTCCGGATCACGGGTTCCGGACGGGTTCGGGCCGGGTTCCGGGCAGATTCCAGCGCACAGGCCTCACGCGATGGCCGCACGCAAGGCCCGCGCACGTGAAACCGGCGTTAAGAAGTCGGCATGAAAGGTGCCGGGACCGGGAACACCGGTCCCGGCACGTCCGTTCTCAAGGAACCCGCACCTCGTCCCGCCGCCCGCTCGTCCCGCCCGCCGCACCACCCTCTACACTGTGTAGAAAGTCATCTTCTACGCGTTGTCGAATCGGTCTCATTACCTGACACTCTGTCGCGAAAGCTGTAATGTTCCTCACAGTGTGAGCACCGTCACGCGCACATCCAGTGTCAAACACTCCCATAACTCCCCCCGCACATCGCCTGTTTCCCCACGTCACACCGGGCACTGCGAAAACGTCTCTACGCTTGAGAAGTAAGCAGAGGAGCGTCGAACAGGCGGCCTTGGACTAGGCGGCGGAGGCGAGCATCAAGTGGGCAAGACGAACGGGAACGGCAAGGCGATCCCCCGGATTCTGATCGTTGGCGGCGGTTACGTCGGGATGTACACGGCGCACCGCATTCTCAAGAAGCTCGGCAAGGACGAGGCACTGGTCACGGTCGTGGACCCGCGCTCGTACATGACCTACCAGCCGTTCCTGCCCGAGGCGGCGGCCGGCTCCCTGTCCCCGCGCCACGTGGTGGTCCCGCTGCGCCGGGTGCTGAAGCGCGCGGAGGTGCTCACCGCGCGGGTCACCGACATCGACCACGAGCGCAAGGTGGCCGCGATCGAGCCGATCGCCGGCGACCCCTACGAGATCGAGTTCGACCAGCTGGTCATCGCCGTCGGGTCGATCGCCCGCACGCTGCCGATCCCCGGCCTGGCCGAGCACGGCATCGGCTTCAAGCAGATCGAAGAGGCCATAGCGCTGCGCAACCACGTGCTGGGCCAGATGGACATCGCCGCCACCACCAAGGACGAGAAGGTGCGGCGCCGCGCGCTGACCTTCGTCTTCGTCGGCGGCGGCTTCGCCGGCATCGAGGCCATCGCCGAGCTCGAGGACATGGCCCGCGACGCCTGCAAGATCTACCCGAACATCCGGCCCGAGGACATGCGCTGGCTGATGGTCGAGGGCTCCGGGCGGATCCTGCCCGAGGTCCGGCCGGCGCTGGGCGAGTACACCGTCCGCGAGCTGGAGAAGCGCGGCATCCAGGTCAAGCTGAACACCTTCCTGGAGTCCTGCGTCAACCGCCGCGTGCAGCTGTCCGACGGCACCAAGCTGGTGGCCTCCACCATCGTCTGGACCGCCGGTGTCAAGCCGAACCCGGTGGTGCAGCGCTTCGGCGTCCCGCTGGGCGAGCGCGGCCACGTGATGGCCGACCCGACCCTGCAGGTCGAGGGCTTCGACTACGTCTGGAGCGCCGGCGACGGCGCCCAGGTCCCGGACCTGGCCAACCCCGGCAAGTTCTGCTCCCCCTCCGCGCAGCACGCCGTGCGCCAGGCCAAGCAGCTCGCCGACAACGTGGTGGCCCGCGTCCGCGGCTTCGAGCCCCGCGAGTACAAGCACAAGCACGTCGGCTCCGTGGCCTCCCTGGGCCTGCACAAGGGCGTCGCCGACGTCTACAACGTCCGCCTGCGCGGCTGGCCGGCGTGGTTCATGCACCGCACGTACCACATGAGCCGCGTCCCCACCTTCAACCGCAAGATCCGCGTCATCGCCGACTGGACCCTGGCGCTGTTCTTCCGCCGCGAGGCCGTCGGCCTGGGCTCCATCGAGCGCCCGCGCGACGAGTTCGCCGAGGCGGCCGGGGACCTGCGCAAGGCCGCGTGACGACGACGCGGTGACGCTAATGACTCGGTGACGTCGCGCGGTCGTGCGACGCACGTCTGAACCAGGGCCGGGGCCCGTCGGAGGATCGCCTCCGACGGGCCCCGGTCGTTTCACGTCATGCACCATCCCCGCGCCAGCGGTACATTCGCAGGCGTGAGCAGGGAAATCGAGCCCCGTCTCGACCCGCCGGTCCGCCCCGTTCCGGGGGTCGTGGCCGGCGTCGTGCTGTTGACGCACGGCGGGAAAGAGCGTTCGCACCAGCCGCCGCGGCTGCGGGGCGGGCCGGTGCAGCGGGTGCGGATGATCGCGCGGGCGGTCGGGCCGCGGCTGGCGGGGCAGGGCATCGCCGTGCACACCATGAGTTTCCGGTACCAGGGTTGGAACGGCGACGAGCGGGCACCCGTGCCCGATGTGCGATGGGCCGTGGAAGTGCTCGGGCGCCGGTACGGCGAGGTGCCCGTGGTGCTGGCCGGGCATTCGCTCGGGGGACGAGCCGTGGTCAACGCCGCGGACGCGCCCGGGGTGGTCGGCGTGCTCGGACTGGCGCCGTGGCTGCCGGCCGACGAGCCCACCGCGCAGCTCGCCGGGCGGCGGCTGCTGCTGGCGCACGGGACCAAGGACCGCGTCACCTCGCCCCGGTCGTCGTTCGCGTTCGCGGTGCGGGCCCGCGCGGACGGGCACCGGGTGGCGCGGATCGTGCTGCCCGGCTCCGGTCACACGCTGCTGGCCCGGGCCCGGGATTGGAACCGGCTGGTTCTGGCGTTCACCTCCACGTGCCTCGCCGACGCCGCCGTCCCGTCCCCGCGCTATGCGGACGTCATCGCCGACGCCTTCCGGGCCGACGCCCCCGACGGGTTGCAGCGGGTCCTGATCTCGGACGGACGAGTCCGCACCTAGACGTGACATAGCGGTGCGAAGTGCGTGTTAAGTTACCAAAGCGTTCAGTGCCCACGACCTGAGCTCGGAGCGGAGACATGAACCAGCCGCCCATCCTGCTGATCGACGCCGACCGCTGGCCGGATCTGGCGCGGATCCCGGACCATCCGGTGCGGGCGCGGATCGCGCGCCGACTGTTCACCCATGCCCTCAAGGACGTCCCGGTCACCGTGGTCGCGCCCAACGGCCTGGCGCTGGCCGGGGCCGGGGTGCCCGGCGGCGGCGGACCGGTGCTGCGGGTGCGCCGGCCCAAGGAGTTCCTGAACCGGCTGGGCGCCGACGGCCTGATCGGCTTCGGCGAGGCCTATCAGACCGGCGCCTGGGACACCGAGAACGGCGACGAGCTGGCCGCGCTGCTCACCGAGCTGGCGACCCGGCTGGAGGACCTGGTCCCCAGGCCGCTGCACCGGCTACGCCGGATCCAGATCCGGCACCTGCCCGGCGAGCAGCGGCCCGACCGGACCGGCGCCCGCAGCAACGCGCACGCGCACTACGACCTGTCCAACGACATGTTCGAGCTGTTCCTGGACCCGTCGATGACCTACTCCTCAGGGTTGTTCGACCCGGTCGCCGACGCCGACGGGCCCGGCGACCTGCACGCCGCGCAGCTGCGCAAGATCGACGCCGTCCTGGACGCCGCGGGCGTGCGCAAGGGCACCCGGCTGCTGGAGATCGGCTCCGGCTGGGGCTCGCTGGCCATCAAGGCGGCCGGCGAGCGCGGCGCCACCGTGCTCAGCCTGACCCTGTCCGAGGAGCAGCAGGAGCTGGCCCGGCGCCGGGTGGCCGCGGCCGGACTGGCCGACCGGGTCGAGATCCGGCTGGCCGACTACCGCGAACCGACCGGGGAGCAGCTGTTCGACGCGGTGGCGTCGGTGGAGATGATCGAGGCCGTCGGCCGCCGGTTCCTGCCGGACTACTTCCAGGCCATCGAGGCGAACCTGGCCCCGGGCGGCCGGGTGGCGATCCAGGCCATCACCATGGCCCACCACCGGATGCTGGCGACGCAGGACTCGTACTCCTGGATGCACAAGTACGTCTTCCCCGGCGGCCTGATCCCCTCGGTCGCCGAGACCGACAGCGCGGCCGCCACCGCGGGCCTGCGCCTGGTGGCCCGCCGCGATTTCGGCCCGGACTACGCCCGTACCCTGCGCGCCTGGCGGCACCGCTTCGAGGACAACTGGCCGCGGGTCGCGGCCCTGGGCTTCGACGAGGTCTTCCGCCGCACCTGGCGCTTCTATCTCGCGTACTGCGAAGCCGGGTTCGCCTCCGGCTACCTCGGGGTCTCGCAGCTCACCTACGTCCGCCGCTAGCCGCCAGCAACCAGCCACCAGCCACCAGCCACGGCAGCCGCCCCCTCCGTACGCACCGGGAGGGGCGGCACCACCCCCGCCTCACCCCCGCGAGGCCCGCAACGCCAGCAGCGCCAAGTCGTCCCGCGTCCCGGAGGACCCGAAGTCGACCACCGCCTGCCGCACCCGCGCCACCACGCCCGCCGCCGTCATCCCGGAGCACCCGGCCAGCGCCGCGGCCACGCCCTCGTCGCCCAGCATCCGGCGGCCGTTGCGCCGCTCGCTGGCGCCGTCGGTGTAGACCAGCAGCACCTCGCCGGCGGCCAGTTCCACGTCCTCGGCGTACAGCGCGGGCTCGGGCAGCACCCCGAGCAGCGCCTGCGGGTTCGCGGCCGCGCGCACCGTGCCGTCCTGCCGCAGGATCAGCGGCAGCGGGTGCCCGGCGCAGACCAGCACCAGCTGTGCCGAGCCGTCCGGGCGCGGCTCCACCTCGCCGTACAGCAGGGTGATGAAACGCCCGGCGTCGCCGGCGAGTTCGCCCTCCTCCAGCACCGCCTGGTTCAGCCGCTCCACCACCGACACCGGCGAGCGGCCCTCGCGGGCCAGCAGCCGCAGCGAGTGCCGGGCCAGCCCGGTCAGCGCCGCCGCCTCCGGGCCGGTGCCGCACACGTCGCCGACCGCGAAGCCCCACACCTTCGGGGTGATCGGGAAGACGTCGTAGAAGTCGCCGCCGACGTGCACGCCGTCGCTGTTGGAGGCGGCCTCGTAGACCACGCCGGTGTCGAGCCCGTCGATCCGCGGCAGCGACGGCGGCAGCAGCGAGCGTTGCAGGCCCCGGACGATCTCCAGCTGCTCGGCGTAGAGCCGGGCGTTGTCCAGCGCCGCCGCGATCCGCGCGGCCAGGTCCAGCGCCAGGGTCACGGTGGCGCCGGTGAAACCGCCCTTGGCCGGGCCGCCAAGCACCAGGGTGCCGAGCGCGACGCCGCGGGCCGTCAGCGGGATCGGCAGCGCCTGGCCGTACGGCGAGCGCACCGGGACCGGCCGGTCGCCGGGCCCCGGGTGCTCGGCGGCGGCCGGCGGCCGCCAGTCGGCCAGCGCCGCGGCCAGCGGGTCCAGACGGCGCTCCTCGCGGTGCCAGACATGCTCCGCGGGCGCCGACACCGACACGTTTGAGTGATCCTCGGCTGGATACAGTGCCACCCAGTCGGCCAAGCCGGGCACGATGAGCTGGGCGGCCAGCGCCGCGAGCCGACGCCGGTCCAGAGTCCCGGCCAGCAGTTCGCCGGCCTGGGAAAGCAAGGTGAGCCGGACCGCTTCTTCGGGGCGGCCCCGGGGAACAGGAGTACGGGGGCTGGGGGAGGACATCGCTTCGAGCGTAACCCGCCCCGCGGCTCCCGGGCGGGCTAATCGTATGGTTCATCCGTTTCCGCCCGACCGATCGGGCCCGATCTGCGACACTGGCACAGACCGAGAGAACACCGGGCGGCCGATGCCGCACGTCGGGTGGCTCCGCGAGCACCGAGAGCCACCCGCGTCACGCAGCAGATGCCCTGGCCGCCGACGCGCAAGGAGGCGCGGCGATGACACTGCAACCGGACGTCAGGTCGGACCCGGAGCTGGACCGCCAGCTGGGGGCGATCCTGGAGGTGGCGCAGGCGGTGGCCCGCGGCGACCTGTCCAGGAAGATCGCGTTGCCCGGGGACGTCGGCGGCCCGGTGCGCGAACTGGCCGAGACCATCGACGCGATGGTGGGCCAGCTGTCCGGCTTCGCCTCGGAGGTGATCCGGGTGGCCCGCGAACTGGGTACCGAGGGCCGGCTCGGCGGGCAGGCCACGGTGCCGCACGCCGAGGGGATCTGGCGTGACATCACCGATTCGGTGAACTCCGCGGCCCGCAATCTGACCGCCCAGGTCCGTGACATAGCGGGCGTCACCACCGCGGTCGCGCAGGGCGACCTGACCCAGAAGATCACCGTCGAGGTGGCCGGGGAGATGCTGGAGCTGAAGGACACTATCAACACGATGGTGGACCAGCTCTCGGGGTTCGCCGACGAGGTCACCCGGGTGTCGCTGGAGGTGGGCACCGAGGGCCGGCTCGGCGGCCAGGCCCGGGTGCCGGGCGTCGCGGGCACCTGGAAGGACCTCACCGACTCGGTGAACTCCATGGCCGACAATCTGACCACGCAGGTGCGCAACATCGCGCAGGTGGCGACCGCGGTGGCCTCCGGCGACCTGACGCAGACCATCACCGTGGACGCGCGCGGGGAGATCCTGGAACTCAAGACCACGCTGAACAAGATGGTGGACCGGCTCGGCACCTTCGCCGACGAGGTGACCCGGGTGGCGCGCGAGGTGGGCACCGAGGGCAAGCTCGGCGGCCAGGCCACGGTGCGCGGCGTGGCCGGCACCTGGAAGGACCTGACCGACAACGTCAACGCCATGGCCAACAACCTGACCGGCCAGGTGCGCAACATCGCGCAGGTGACCACCGCGGTGGCCAACGGCGACCTGAACAAGCGGATCGACGTCGACGCGCGCGGGGAGATCCTGGAGCTGAAGACCACGATCAACACCATGGTGGCGCGGCTGTCGGCGTTCGCCTCCGAGGTGACCCGGGTGGCCCGGGAGGTCGGGATCGAGGGCAAACTGGGCGGCCAGGCCACGGTCGAGGACGTCTCCGGGACCTGGCAGCGGCTCACCGAGTCGGTGAACGAGCTGGCCGGGAACCTCACCACGCAGGTGCGCGCGATCGCCGAGGTGGCCACCGCGGTCACCAGCGGCGACCTGACCCGGCTGATCACGGTCGAGGCCAAGGGCGAGGTCGCGGACCTGAAGAACAACATCAACCAGATGATCGGCAACCTGCGCGAGACCACCCGGCGCAACGACCAGCAGGACTGGCTGAACACCAACCTGGCCCGGATGAGCGGCCTGATGCAGGGCCAGCGGGACCTGGACGCGGTGGCCGCGATGATCATGAGCGAGCTGACCCCGCTGGTGAACGCCCAGTACGGGGCCTTCTACCTGGCCCGCAAGGAGGCCGGCAGCAAGGTGCTGACCCTGGTCGCGGCCTACGGCGCGGACCGGGAGTCCCCCGGGCTGTCCCCGGGCTTCCGGCTGGGCCAGGGCCTGGTCGGCCAGGCCGCGGTGGAGCGCAAGCCGATCATGATCCAGCACGCGCCCTCGGACTACATCCGGATCTCCTCCGGGCTGGGCTCGGCACCGCCGTCGTCGATCGCGGTGCTGCCGGTGCTGTTCGAGAACGAGGTGATGGCGGTCATCGAGCTGGCCAGCTTCCACACCTTCGACGAGGTGCACCGGGCGCTGCTGGAGTCGCTGATGGAGATGGTCGGCGTCACCGTCAACACCATCACGGCCAACACCCGCACCGAGGAGCTGCTCGGCGAGTCCCGGCGGCTGGCCGACGAGCTGAAGGCGCGCACCGACGAGCTCCAGATGCAGCAGAAGGAGCTGCGCCGCTCCAACGCCGAGCTGGAGGAGAAGGCCGAGCTGCTGGCCCGGCAGAACCAGGACATCGAGGTCAAGAACTCCGAGATCGAGCAGGCCCGGCAGGAGCTGGAGGAGCGGGCCGACCAGCTCACGATGTCCTCCCGCTACAAGTCCGAGTTCCTGGCGAACATGTCGCACGAGCTGCGCACCCCGTTGAACAGCCTGCTGATCCTGGCCCGGCTGATGTCCGACAACGCCGAGGGCAACCTGACCGAGCGCCAGGTGGACTACGCCGAGACCATCCACGGCGCGGGCAGCGACCTGCTCCAGCTGATCAACGACATCCTGGACCTGAGCAAGATCGAGGCCGGGCGGATGGACGTGCAGCCGGCCCGGATAGCGGTCAGCCAGCTGGTGGACTACGTCGAGGCGACCTTCCGGCCGCAGACCGAGCAGAAGGGCCTGGAGCTGCGGGTCCGGGTGGCGCCGTCGGTGCCGGCCCGGCTGTTCACCGACGAGCAGCGGCTGCAGCAGGTGCTGCGCAACCTGCTGTCGAACTCGGTGAAGTTCACCGAGACCGGGCATGTGGAGCTGGTCGTGGACACCGTCGACGACGTGGTGCTCGGCGGTCCGGAGGACAGCAACGAGGTGGTGCTGGAGCGCGCGGTGTCCTTCGCGGTCTCCGACACCGGCATCGGCATCGTCGACGACAAGATCCAGACCGTGTTCGAGGCCTTCCAGCAGGAGGACGGGACCACCTCGCGCCGCTACGGCGGCACGGGCCTGGGGCTGTCCATCAGCCGGGAGATCGCCAAGCTGCTCGACGGCGGGATCCGGGCCGAGAGCCGGCGCGGCCGCGGCTCGACCTTCACGCTGTTCCTGCCGCGCGCGGTGGGACCGGACAGCGCCGGCGGGCCGTCCGGCACGATCCCGGAGCCGGCGCCGACCCTGCCGCTGATCCCGGACCAGCAGGCGCCCTCGGACCAGTACCTGCCGGGCATGGCGAACCTCTACACCGCCACCGCGGACGTGTCCTTCGACGGCGAGAAGATCCTGATCGTGGACGACGACATCCGCAACGTCTTCGCCCTCACCTCCGTCCTGGAGCAGCACGGCTGCGCGGTGCTGAACGCCGAGAACGGCCGGGCCGGCCTGGAGGCCCTGGAACGCGCCGACGACGTGGCGCTGGTCCTGATGGACGTGATGATGCCGGAGATGGACGGCTACGCCACGATGGCGGCGATCCGCGAGATCGACCGCTACAAGAACCTGCCGATCATCGCCCTGACCGCCAAGGCGATGCGCGGCGACCGCGAGAAGTCGATCGAGGCCGGCGCGTCGGACTACGTCACCAAACCGGTCGACACCCCGCACCTGCTGGCCGTCATGCGCGGCTGGCTCGACGCCGACTCCGGCGTCCAGAACCCGGTCCAGGGCGGCCCGGCCCAGAACACGATCCAGCGCACCCCCGGAGGATCCGCCGCGTGAACGACGCGCACCGCACCCCGGCCACCGGCAGCGACATCAAGATCCTGCTGGTCGACGACCGCCCGGAGAACCTGCTGGCACTGGAGTCCATCCTGGCCTCCCTCGGCCACGAGCTGGTCACCGCCGCCTCCGGCGAACAGGCCCTGCGCGCCGTCCTGCGCGAGGACTTCGCCGTCATCCTCCTGGACGTCCGCATGCCGGGCATGGACGGCTTCGAGGTGGCGGCCCACATCCGCCTGCGCGAACGCTCGCGCGACACCCCGATCATCTTCCTCACCGCCGCCGGCGACGGACCGCACCAGACCCTGCGCGGCTACGCGGCCGGGGCCGCCGACTACCTGACGAAGCCCTTCGACCCCTGGGTGCTGCGCGCGAAGGTCGGCGTCTTCGCCGAGCTGCACCGCAAGAACCGCCAGCTGAAGGAACAGGCCGAGATGCTCCGCGAAGCCGCCGGCGTGACGCCGCGGATGCTCGACGAGCTGTCGAACCGCCTCGGCGCGATCGAGGGCACGCTGGCGCTGCTGATCGAGCAGAGCGGGCGGGAGGGGCCGGTCGGGCGGCTGGAGCGGCGGGTGGTGCACATGCGGACGGCCTTGGACGCGGTGCGGATCTGAGACGGCGCCCGCGCTGCCTACGGCCTGCGCCGCCTACGGCCTACGCCGCCTCAAGGATCAGGATCCCGCCGGCGATCGTCACGGCCGCGAGAATCCGGTACCGCCCGAACGGTTCGCGCAGGAACACCGAGCCGAGTGCCGCGCCGAAGATCACGCTGGTCTCGCGCAGCGCCGACACGGCGGCGAGGGCTCCCCGGGTCTGGGCCCACAGCACCAGGCCGTAAGCCAGCAACGACAAGGCGCCGGCGACGACGCCGCGCACCAGGTCGGCGCGGCCCAGTCCGGTCAGCGCCGCCCGGACCGCACCCCCTTCGGGCCGGGTCGCCCGGCCGCGGCGAGCGATGACCAGCACGCACGCGGTGGTCATCATGATGCTCTCCGCGAGCATCATCCAGGCCGTGTATCCCGTCGCGGTACCGGAATGCCGGACGGCGACGCCGTCGGTGACCGTGTAGACCGCGATGGAGAGACCGGTCATCACCGCCCAGAACATCGCCTTGCCCTGGGTGCGCTTGGGCCGGCCGGCCGAGAAGACCAAGGTGGCCAGTCCCCCGCAGACCACGGCGATACCGACCGTCTGATGGCGCGACAGCGGGTCGCCGAGCGCGGTGGCGAAGCCCGCCACCACGACCGGGGACAGGCCGCGGGCCAGGGGGTAGACCTGGTTGAAGTCGCCGATCTCGAAGGTCTTGATCAGCATCAGGAAGTACCCGACGTGGAGCGCCGCCGACACCAGGAGCAGGAGCCAGGACGAGCGGTCCGGGACCGCGGTGAAGAAGGTCGCCGCCCCGGCGATCACGCCGCCGGACACCGTCATCAGCAGCGAGCCGGTGAGCTTGTCCGGGACGAACTTCAGGATGGCGTTCCAGGTCGCGTGCAGCAGAGCGGCGGTCAGCACCACGGGGACGAGGATCGCGGGCGCGCCGGCCGAGGCAGCCGCCGCCGTGAGCACGTTCAACTGACTTCCCACCCCTGTTATACGCCATGAATACGTGTGCTGTGATTCGTCTCAGGACACTGCCGGACCGGTACTCCCGCGCACAATCAATTCAGTCGGGCTCTTAATGATCCGGCGGCGTTGTCCGGCGGCATCGTCGGTCGCGGATCCGTCTCCGGCGACGTCGGGGGCGCTGGAAGCACCATCGGCGCCGGCGCTCTCAGAACCGCCGTCATCGTCCGGCGAATCCGCCTCCACCACCATCCGCATCGCCTGCTCCCCCATGCCCTCGGTGTCCACCCGCACCGTGGTCAAGGCCGGCGTCAGATCCGCACAGATCGCCAGATCGTCGAACCCCACCACGCTCACCTCGTCCGGGACCCGCCGTCCCGCCTCCCGCAGCGCGGCCAGCGCGCCGACGGCCATCAGGTCGCTCAGCGCGAACACCGCCGTGATCTCCGGATGCTGTTCCAGGAGCCGCCGAGTGGCCCGGTAGCCGCCGTCGCGTGTGAAGTCGCCCTGCTGCGCGATGACGTGCGCGTCGTCGGCGCTCTCCATCAGGCCCGCGCTGAACCCCTCCAGCCGCTCGGCGACGGTCACCAGCCCGGCCGGACCGGTCACCACCCCGATCTCCCGGTGCCCCAGCCCGGCCAGGTGCAGGGCGGCCGCGCGGCCGCCCTCGACGTTCTCCGGCAGCAGCGCGTCGATCTCCGGGCCCTGATCCCCGATCGAGACCACGCGCCCGCCCCCGAGCACGTAGTCCACCAGCCGCTCGCGCAGCGCGGCGGCCGCGGCGGCCTCCACCGGCGGCGAACCCGCCACCAGGATCGCGCGCGCCCGCTGGGCGTCCAGCCGCGCGATGTAGTCCAGCTCCAAGTCGGCGTCGCGGTAGGTGTTGGCGACCATCACCAGCAGGTCCCGCTCCCGCGCCACCCGCATGGCGCCGGCCGCGATCGCCGAGAAGTACGGGTCGTTCACGTCGTGCACCAGCAGCCCCACCAGCGAGGTGGTGGCCCGGGCCAGCGCCTGCGCCGGGCCGTGCGAGACGTAGCGCAGCCGGCTGGCGACCTCCTTGACGTGCGCGCTCAGCTCCGGATTCACGGTGCGCGTGCTGCCATTAAGCACCCGCGAGGCGGTGGCCAGCGAGACGCCCGCGGCGTCGGCCACCTGCTGCAGGGTGGCGCCGCCGCGGCGGGGCGCGGGGGAGGGTGTTGACCGGTGCGTGGGCACGCTCGTAACCTATCGCCTCAAGGGGATGCGGGAAAGCGCTTTCCAATCGCGGCGCGGTCCCAGGGTGGTCACAGATTCACGCAGCCGCGCCGTTCGCAGACGCGCAGATCAGGGAGCAGTGATGGCACACGGACGCGAGACCGTCGGCATAGCCATGAACGGCGTGACCGGCCGGATGGGCTACCGGCAGCACCTGCTGCGGTCCATCCTGGCCGTCCGCGAGCAGGGCGGCCTGGCGCTGCCCGACGGCCGCACGGTCTGGCCCGAGCCGGTCCTGGTGGGCCGCGACGCGGAGAAGATCTCGGCGCTGGCCGCGCGGCACGGCCTGGAGCGCTGGACCACCTCGCTGGACGAGGCCCTGGCCGACCCGTCGGTCGCGGTCTACTTCGACGCGCAGGTCACCCCGGCCCGCGTCCCGGCGCTCACCAAGGCCATCGAGGCCGGCAAGCACATCTACACCGAGAAGCCGACCGCCGAGACCCTGGAGGAGGCGATCGGGCTGGCCCGCCTGGCCGACGCCGCCGGGATCAAGCACGGCGTGGTCCAGGACAAGCTGTTCCTGCCGGGCCTGCTGAAGCTGAAGCGCCTGGTCGACTCCGGGTTCTTCGGCCGGATCCTGTCGGTGCGCGGCGAATTCGGCTACTGGGTCTTCGAAGGCGACTGGCAGCCGGCGCAGCGGCCGTCGTGGAACTACCGCGCCGAGGACGGCGGCGGGATCATCCTCGACATGTTCCCGCACTGGCGCTACGTGCTGGATCACGTGATCGCGCCGGTGCGCAGCGTCTACGCCGAGGCCCGCACCGACATCCCGACCCGCTGGGACGAGCAGGGCCGCGAGTACCGGGCCACCGCCGACGACGCCGCGTACGCCATCTTCGAGCTCGAAGGCGGCGTCGTCGCCTCGCTGAACTCCTCCTGGACCACCCGGGTCAACCGCGAGGAGCTGGTCGAGTTCCAGATCGACGGCACCCACGGCAGCGCGGTCGCGGGCCTGCGCACCTGCAAGGCCCAGCACCGGACCGCCACGCCGAAGCCGGTGTGGAACCCCGACATCCCGGCCACCGAGGACTTCCTCGCGCAGTGGCAGGAGGTCCCGGACAACGCCGTCCTGGACAACGGATTCAAGGTCCAGTGGGAGATGTTCCTGGCTCACCTGGTCGCCGACGGCCCGTACCACCACGACCTGTGGGCCGGCGCCCGCGGCGTGCAGCTGGCCGAGCTCGGCGTCCAGTCCTGGCGCGAGGGCCGCAAGATCGCCGTGCCCGAGCTCGGCCCGGCCAGGGCGTGACCGCCGTGCGCACTGCGAACCCGGGATCCCGCTTCACCGCGCGCGTCGTCTACGCCGCCGCGCACGTCGTCGCGGATCCCGACGCGGACAACGGCCCGGGGCGCCCCGCGATCCTGGACTGGGATGCCACGCTGCGCTTCCGCGAGCACCTGTGGTCGCTCGGCTTCGGGATCGCGGACGCGATGGACACCGCGCAGCGCGGCATGGGCCTGGACTGGCCGGCCACGCAGGAGCTGATCCGCCGGAGCGGTGCGGCCGCTCGGGCCGTGGACGCCGCGGACGTGCCGTCGCTGCTGGCCTGCGGCGCGGGCACCGACCAGCTCGCCGCCGGAGCGCGGCCGTTGGCGGCCGTCCGGGCCGCGTACGAGGAGCAGCTCGGCGTCGTCGAAGCCGCCGGAGCCCGCGTCATTCTGATGGCCAGCCGGGCTTTGGCCGCGTCCGCCCGATCGGCGGAGGACTACCTGGAGGTCTACGGCTCGCTGCTGGCGCAGTCCTCGAATCCCGTGATCCTGCACTGGCTGGGCGACATGTTCGACCCGGCGCTGGCCGGCTACTGGGGCTCGCGGGACATCCCGACGGCCACCGCGACGGTCCTGGAGCTCATCAACGCGCACCCGGACAAGGTCGACGGCATCAAGGTCTCGCTGTTGAAGGCCGAGTACGAGATCGATCTGCGCCGCCGGCTGCCCGAAGGCGTCCGCCTCTACACCGGCGACGACTTCAACTACCCGGAACTGATCAAGGGTGACGAACTCGGCCACTCCGACGCGCTGCTCGGTATCTTCGACGGCATCGCCCGTCCGGCGTCCCAGGCCCTGCACGCGCTGGACGAGGGCGATCTGGAGACCTACGACCGGCTGATGACGCCGACCATCGCGCTGTCGCGGCACATCTTCGAGACGCCGACCTTCCACTACAAGGCCGGTCTGGTCTTCCTGGCCTACCTGAACGGGCACCAGGACCACTTCCGGATGGTCGGCGGCCTGGAGACCGCACGCGACGCCGCGCACCTGACCGAGCTCTACCGGCTCGCACGGGTCGCGGGGGTCGTCGACGACGCGGACCTGGCCGAGGCCCGCTTCCAGGCCGTGGTCGCGTGAAGCTCTCGCTGAACCAGGCCACGGTGAAGCGCCTGACGCTCGCCGAAGCCGCCGACGGCTGCGTGCGCCACGAGATTCCGGCCATCGGCCTGTGGCGCGACCGCGTCCAGGAGGTCGGGATCGAGGCGGCGGCGCGGATCATCCGGGAATCAGGGCTGGAAGTCACCAGCTTGTGCCGAGGCGGCTTCCTGACCGCCGGCACCGCCGGAGAGCGCGCGGCAGCCTTGGCGGACAACCGGCAGGCGGTGCTGGAGGCGGCCGGGATCGGCACGGACGTGCTGGTCCTGGTGGTCGGCGGCCTGCCCGCCGGCTCGCGCGACCTGCTGGGCGCCCGGGCCGCCGTCGCGGACGGCGTCGCCGCGCTCGCGCCGTTCGCCGCCGAGCACGGCGTGAAGCTGGCCATCGAGCCGCTGCACCCGATGTTCTGCGCGGACCGCGCGGTGGTCTCCACCCTCGGGCAGGCGCTGGACATCGCCGAGGAGTTCCCGGCCGAGCAGGTAGGCGTCGTGGTGGACACCTATCACGTGTGGTGGGATCCGCAGTTGGAGGAATCGATCGCGCGCGCGGGCCGGGGCAACCGGATCCACTCCTACCAGGAGTGCGACTGGATCCTGCCGCTGCCCGCCGACGTCCTGCTCGGGCGAGGGCACGTCGGCGACGGCCACATCGACTTCACGCGGATGCGGCAGCTGGTGACGGACGCCGGCTGGCGCGGCTACGCCGAGGTCGAGATCTTCAACCAGGAGATCTGGGACGCGGACGGCGACCGGACCATCGCCACTGTCCGCGCCCGGCATGAGGCCGTCTCGGCCGCGTCAGGGCTCTGACGGTCGATCGGGTCGGCGGCCGGTGGTTCGCGACGGTGCGCGACGGTGCGCGACGGTCGGCGCCTATCCGATCGCGCACGCAGCCGACCGCCCTCCTGCCGGATGATTAGGGGAAACGCGCCAGTAACCGTATTCTCTCCGCGTGGCACGCCGATCCGAGACCGCCGACGCGTCCGGCCCGCGGGCCGCGACGATCCGGGATGTCGCCACTCGCGCCGGGGTCTCGGTGGCGACCGTCTCCCGCGTGCTGACCGGCAACTACCCGGTGGCCGCCGCGACCCGCACCAAGGTGCTGCGCGCCGTGCGCGACCTGGACTACGTGGTCAACGCGCACGCCCGCGCGCTGGCCGGGAACCGCTCCAAGACCATCGCTGTCCTGCTGTCGAACCTCACCTCGCCCTTCTACAACCGCGTCGCCTCCGGCGTGGAGCAGCAGGCGATGGCCGAGGACCGGCTGTGCATGGTCAGCACCACCGGCGGCGACCCGGAGCGTGAGGTGAAGCTGGTGGAGACGCTGCGCGAGCAGAGCGTCGACGCCGTGGTGCTGGTCGGCGGCGCCATCGACACCCCCGACTACCGCGAGCACATGGCGCGGCTGGCCCGCCTGCTGGACAGCGCCGGGTCGCGGCTGGTGGTGTGCGGACGCCCGTCGCCGGGCGAGAACCTCCCGGTCACGGTGGTGGAGTACGACAACGCCGGCGGCGCGTTCGCGGCCACCAGCCATCTGCTGTCCCTGGGCCATCGCAGGATCCTGTTCCTCGGTGGGGACCCGGCGAACACCACGATGCGCGACCGGCTCGGCGGCTACCGCCGCGCGATCGCGGCCTACGGCCTCGACGAGGACCCGGGCCTGGTCGTCACCGACGCCCAACTCCCGAACCTCGCCTACGCCGAGGTCAAGAAGCGGCTCGCCGCCGGACCGCCGGACTTCACCGCCGTCTTCGCGTGGGACGACCACGTCGCGGCACGCGCGCTGGTGGCCCTGCGCGAAGCGGGCGTCGCAGTACCCGATGACGTCTCGGTCATCGGCTACAACGACGAACACGAGGCGCAGGACGTCTTCCCGGCGTTGACGACCGTCTCGATCCCGCACATGGAGCTCGGCCGCGAGGCGGTCCGGCTGGCGCTGCACCGCGAAGGCCCGGCCGCCCCGAACCAGCACGTGATGCTGGGCACGCACATCGTGCTGCGCGATTCGGTACGGCCGCGCATCAACGCGTGAAGGACGGCTTCACCCGCAACGCCTCGGCCAGCGGCACGGCTTCGGGATGCCACTTCGACTCCCACTCCAGCGCCATCCACCCCTGATACCCGAGTTCCCACAGGGCTGTGTAAAACTCCTCCAGCGGGATGGTGCCCGCGCCCAGGGGCAAAGGGGTGCGCTCGGTGGGCGATAAAACGTCTTTGACCTGCACATGCTTCAGATACGGCGCCAGTACTTCCTTCGTCACGGCGATCGGCTCGCCGGTACGCCACGGATGCATGACATCCCAGATGGCGCCCACTTTCCCAGAGATCTGAGACAGCACCCGCACGATATCCACACCCTGTGGATGACTGTCGTGGGTCTCCAGCAGAACACTGACACCATCGGGAAGCCGATCGGCGATCGCGTTCAACCGCCGCACCGCGCGCGCGTCGGCTTCAGGGCCGGGTTCCTCCGCCCCGGGGAAGACTCGCACGAAGGGCGCCCCGAGATCGCGGGCCAAGTCGGCGTGCGCCAAGGCGTCGGCGACGCACTCGTCGTCGCTGATCGCGCCGCGTGCCACTTTGACATACGAGGCGACCGTGAGCACGGTGACACCGCCGGAATCCAGCAGCTCGCGCGCGGCGGCCCGCTCCCGCGGCGACAGTCCGACGTGCACGGGCTCGTCGTCAGCGGCTCGGAGCTCCAGCCCGAGCCACTCGGTCGACCGCGCCAACTCCACGACGTCGGTCAACGGCAGGCCGGAACATCCCAGCGTCGAGAAAGCCAAGGGCCAGTTCATTCGCCGTCCTCCTCGGGAAGCCGATAGAGCATGACTTTGGAGCGGTAGAGCGCCGTGCCGCCCGGATGCTCGGCGGTCAGGTACGGCGTCGCCGAGAACGCCCCCAGGGCGTTGGCCCCGAGCTCGTCCGCGATCCCGGCCCCGGTCCAGCCGCCGAGGTTCTCGATCCGGGACATCACCCCGAGATCGTTCATGGCGAACGCGCCGGGCAGTCTCTCGTTCTCGCCGTGCACCGGCTGCTCGGGCCCGGCGACCGGATAGCCGCCCTCGCGGACCGTCCAGCCGGCGGGCGCCGTCACCCGGTGCACCCGGATCTCGGCGCCGTCCTTCACAAAGGTCTGCGTCTCGATCTCGGCGCCCGCGACGCGCTCCAGCCCCGCACCCGGTTCGGGTTCGAAGCCCGGGACGTGCCGCGACCCGCCCCAACCCTCGGCGACGCCGATCGGTTCGATGGCGCCGCGCGAGGTCGCGCGACCGTCCGGGGCGATCAGCGCGACGTGGTTGCCGACCCGCTTGGCCCAGGCCTCCGGCGCGGTGTCCGGCGCGGTCACGGTCGAGAACGCCAGCGGCGAGTAGAAGACGTCGGTGTGCTCGTCGAACGGCGGCGTGTGGTGGCGCGCCTTGTCGCTGCCGTGGTTCAGCAGCCGCACCACGCCGTCGTCCTTGGTGCCGCTCAGCAGCCAGCCGACCGGTGCGATCGACGACTCGAAGTCGCCCGCCTCGACGGGCAACGGCGACTCAGGGCTCGTCCACACCCGGTGGTCGGCCGGGAGCAACAGGCCGATGAAGCCCTTCGAGGCCCAGTACGGCGAGCCCGGACCGGAGTAGTCCTGGACCATCGGCAGGAACGGGTCGTGCCAGCCCATGGTCAGCAGGCCGCGCGCGTCCGGGGAGCCGTGCTCGGCGAAGTGCTTCAGGACGCCGCTGGCCGCGCGCCGGGAGAGGCCGGCGTCGTAGGGCGAGCAGTCGAACATCTCCCCGATCCAGATCGGCGCGGCGGCCGCGAACCGGTACGTCAGCGACCGGCCCTGGTGCACCGGCGCGCCGTCGGCGCCGAAGAAGTCGAAGTAGCGCTCCAGGAACAGGCGCAGCCGGTCCCGGTAGACCTCCCGCGCGGCCAGCGCCCGGTCGTGGCGGGCCCCGCCCTCGGCCATCCGCGTCCACAGCAGCGGATACAGGTGCATGGCCCAGCCGATGTAGTAGTCGAAATTGCGCCCGGCACCGTCGGTGTACCAGCCGTCGCCGACGTACCAGTCCTCGGTGGCGTCCAGGCCCCGCAGGATCTCGGCCTCGTCGTGGCGGGCCCCGATCGAGGCGAGGAACTCCTCGGTCACGGTCTGGAACAGCATCCAGTTATTGGGCCACGTGGGGTTGCCGACGAAGCCGCCGAGCCAGTCGGCGATCAGGCCTTGGGCGCGAGGTTCAAGGCGATCCCATAACCACTCGCGAGTGGTGTGCAGTCCGAGCGCGATGGAGGCGGCCTCGACCATCGGCTGCCCCGGGTGGCCCTGCGGAATCCGGGGCCAGGCCTCGGGATGGGCCGCGTCGGCACCGGCCGCCAGCCCGGAGGAGTACCGGGCGATGAGGTCAGCGGCGACCGGCCCCTGACCGCGATCGGCGGCGATGCGCCACGCCGCGAGCAGGAAGGTGCGAGCGAGCCCCTCCAGCGCGTCGGAGTCGACCCCTGAGCGGCTCGGACGGCCGGGAAGCTCGAAGCGGGCCGAACCGGGGGAGGCGAACGGCTTCACGCCGTCGAGCAGGAGATCGGCCTGGGCGAGCCAGTGGTCACGGGTCCAACCGGTGTACCCGGACAGCTTCCGGTCCTCGGGAACATCCAACGCGCCGGCCATCAACGCTCCTTGCGCTCGACGGTGAACACGGACTCCAGCCGGGTGGTGCCGGCTTCGACGGAGCATCGTAGCCGAAGACGGAAAACGCTTTCCAGCTCTGCCAGGTGGCCGGTCGTCCCGATCGTGTCGAGCACCGCCGTCATCGTGACAGGGCTCTGCCAGGTGAGGACGCAGCGGCCGTGAGCACCTTCCCACACCACCCGATCGTCCTCGACCACCGGCCGGATCCGGCTGATGTAGAGCTCGTCGACCGGCATGGCCCGCTCGGTCTGGAAGCGGTCGACGACCACCAGGCTGCCCTGCCGCTGCCAGGTGAAACGGCGGCCGACGGCGGTCAGGCCGGGCACATCGTAGGCACCGGTGAGGTCGAGCGTGAGGATCGCGCCGTGGCCGGTCTCGGCGTAGCGCTCGACCTTCGCGGCGTACTCGCGGCCCGGCCGCTGTCCCTGACCGTCGACGAGCGGAACAGAATGGCCCTCGGTCGCCGTGTGGATGTCCTCGTACCGCTTGGGCCCGAAGTAGTCGGCGTTGTACTCGCCGGCGCCGAGGTCCGCGAGCAGCGTCTCCCCTCCGGCGCGGAGGATGAACTGACCGACGTCCAGATGGTTGTGGTCCTCGTCGTTGTGGCCGGCCTTGGCCGCGAACTCGGCCGGACCGCCGCGGTCCACGAGCCACTCCAGGCTCGGCAGGAACACGGCGCCGGGCTCGCCCCGGCGCTCCAGCACCCGCTCGGTGGTCCACTCGATGTCGCGCGCGATGTGCGGCCAGCGATGGCAGGAGTCCGATGCGAAGCTCGGAACCGCTGCCAGGTAAGGGATCGGCACTCCGAGCCGCTCGACGAGGCGGGACATCAGCCCGGTCGGGATCGGCGCCGCCTCCGAACCGTCGGAGAAGCTCGGGAACCGGCCGTCGCCGAAGGCGACCCGCGCCGGGAACGCGGCGATCTCCCGGACCTTCTTGTCCAGCAACAGATCCGGGCCGCCGCGCTCGCGCCAGGCCTCGGCGAAGTAGGCGAAATACCCGAAGCCGTAGACCCAGTAGTCCATGCCCTCGGAGCAGCCGCCGTCGTCCGGGAACTGCGCGAGGTAGCGGACCATCGATTTCTGCGCCCGCTTGAGGATCATCGCCAGCCGCTTGGCGTCGTCCGGGAAGAAGGCCAGCGCCGCCATCCCGACGCCGCCGGCCACCACCGCGAGCCAGTTGTTCGTCATCTTCTCGAACGCCATCGGCCGCTGGTCGTCGGCGAACGGGATGAACACCCGGTCCAGCAGTTCCTCGCGGCACCGCATCACCACGTCCTCCGGCAGCTGCGCACCGAACCGCGCGATCAGCTCGGCCACGGTGTGCGCGGTCTCCGCCGCGAACAGATCCACGCAGCGCCGCATGTCGTCGTCGCGGGCGTGATACGCATGCGCGGGAAGCGCCCAGGTGAACTCGTCGCACACCCGCCACAACTCGTCGGCGAGGACGGCCAGGACCTCCTCGGCGACCGTCCCGGCCGTGCGCACGTCGAACAGCGCCGCCGCCCCGGCCGCGACCAGCCGGCCGCGCCGCTCGAAGTAGGGCTGCTCGTAGTGGAACCGGTTGCCGGTGTCCTGGTACTGCCGGTACAGCGTGTACGTCAGCTCCGGCGCGGCGGTTCCGGCCGCCCTCGCCACGACGTCGCGGACTTCCTCTTCCAAGGCGGCCAGGTAGGTCATGCGCTGATCATCCCCTACGTGTCAGGAGCTACGAAACCGGTTACATCACCTGCGACTCGGCCGCTCGCCGAGTGGGCATACCTGTACCGGCTCCCGACTCGCCGACAGAGAGGAACCCGATGGCCGGCCGTCCCGCCGCCGTTCTCGCCATGCGTCCCGACGTCGCCGACGCGGCGTTCCCGGCCGCCGCACAAGCCCTTCTCGACACCCTCGTGGACATCGATCACGGCCTGGCGGTGACGGACTTCTCCGACCCCCGGGCCCGAGCGGCGCTGGCCGGCGCCGAGCTCCTGCTGACCGGTTGGGGCTGCCCCGTTCTGGACGCGCAGGTGCTGGACGCGGCGCCGAAGCTGCGTGCGGTGGTCCACGCGGCCGGGTCGGTGAAACACCATCTGAGCACTGACTTCTGGACCCGCGGGATCCTCGTCTCCTCGGCCGCGCAGGCCAACGCGTACCCGGTCGCGCAGTTCACGGTGAGCGTGATCCTGCTGTCCGGCAAGCGGGTCTTCGAGATGGCCCGGCAGTACTCCGACGGCGCGTTCAAGAAGTCCTCGACCTCGCCGCGCTTCGGGAACACCGGCCGGACGGTCGGCGTGATCGGCGCCTCCCGGATCGGTCGGCTGGTGGTGCCGATGCTGGTCCGCGAGGGCTTTGAGGTGCTGGTGGCCGATCCGACGGTGACCGCCGCCGAGGCCGCCGCGCTGGCAACGGGTCCGGTACGGCTCGTCGGCCTCGAAGAACTCCTGCGGAGCAGCGACGTGGTGACCGTGCACGCGCCGTCACTGCCGGAGACGCATCATCTGCTGGACGACGCGCGCCTGGCGCTGATGCGCGACGGCTCGGTCCTG
Source organism: Catenulispora yoronensis (assembly GCF_039531695.1). Classification (NCBI taxonomy): domain Bacteria; kingdom Bacillati; phylum Actinomycetota; class Actinomycetes; order Catenulisporales; family Catenulisporaceae; genus Catenulispora; species Catenulispora yoronensis. The sequence goes on along the minus strand of NZ_BAAAQN010000035.1, from coordinate 94,299 downwards.
GTGAACACCGCGCGCGGCACGCTGGTCGACACCGACGCGCTGGTCCGGCACTGCTCCTCCGGCCGGATCGACGCGTTCCTCGATGTCACCGATCCCGAACCGCTGCCGCCGGGGCATCCGTTGTTCCTGCTGCCGAACGTGGTCGTGACCCCGCATCTGGCCGGGGCTATGGGCACGGAGGTGGCGGAGCTGGGCGGCTTCGCGATCGCGGAGGTCCGGCGATACGTCGAAGGGGTTCCGCTGCTCGGTGCCGTCCGGGAAGATGATCTCGCGCGTATCGCCTAGGGGGAGACAGGGTTATGGCCAACAGCTCGCACGTCCTGGTGATCGGGATCGACGGGACCCGATTGGACTTCCTGGAAACCGAGCCGACGCCCCATATCGAGCGGGTCATCGGCGAGGGATTCCTGGCGCCGGTGCGGATCGAGGACGGCACTCCCGACGTATCAGGCCCCTGCTGGGCCACGGTCGTGACCGGGACCACCGTCGAGCGGCACAACGTGCGCGCGAACGACTTCGAGGGCCATCGGCTGGCCGAGCACCCGGACTTCCTGACCGTGCTGTCGCGCGAGTTCGGCCTGCGCACGTATCTGGCCGTCGGCGCGTGGCCGCCGTTGGCGACGATCGAGGCGCACGGCCCGCTGTTCGCGCGGCCGTCGCGGGTGACGTTCGTGGACTACGGCCAGAGCCCGCGGGAGTGCGACCGGGGCGACGAGACCGTCACCCGCGACGCGGAGCGGATCCTGGCCGGCGAGGAGGTCGACGCGGCGTTCGTGTACCTGGGCGTGGTCGACTCCACCGGGCACGACCACGGCTGCGGCGACCTCTACCGCACGGCCCTGCACCGCACCGACGCCCGCGTCGGCCGGCTGCTGGCGGCGGTGGCCGCGCGCCCGAACCGCGCGGCGGAGAACTGGACCTTCATCCTGGTCACCGACCACGGGCACGTGCTCGAAGGCGGCCACGGCGCCGGCAGCGACGTCGAGCGGACGGCGTGGATCGCGGCGGCCGGCCCGGGGATCGAGGGCGGCGCCGAGTACGGCTCGCTGCGGCACGTGGACGTGGCGGCGCATGTGTACGCCGCGCTCGGGCTGGAGCCGCGGATCGTGCTCGACGGGAAGGCGTTCGCCTCGGTCGTGTGACCGCGTCAGTCTGGGTGGTGTTACCGCGTTCGCCTCGGCGGCGTGACCGCGTCCGCCTCGGCGGTGGTGCGGCCGCCGCCTACTTGGCGATCTTGGCTATGTCCACGACCTGGGCCGCCGGCGGCGGGTTCAGCGTCACCGGCTTGTCGTAGTCCAGGAAGTCGAGCGTCCCGCCGCCGGGCGGCAGCACCCGCAGCAGCCACGGGGAGCCGTCGATCGCGACGTACACCCGCGAGTCCTTGGGCCCGGACAGCACGATCGACTTGGTGCCGCGGATGTCCTTCTGGCCGTCCTTGGTCAGCCCGCCGACCCCCTGCATGATCTGCTGCACCAGCTGGCGCGGGTCGGTGAGGGAGGCGAAGGTCTGGTACTGCGCGTCGGCCGGGCCGATGTGCAGGAAGTTGACCTGCATCGCGCTGACCGTGATGTCGCCGGGGGTGCTGGCCGCGGCCTTCGGGCTCGCCGAGCCGGCGGCCGCGCTCCCGGACGGCGCCGCCCCGGCAGCCTTGCCCGACGCCGAGCCGGACTTGCCCGGCGTGGCGGCGCCGCTCGGCGCGGTGCTCGGCGCGGCGGAGCCGGTGGCCCCGGACGAGGGCGCGGCGCCGGCCGCCGGGTCGCCGCCGCCGCCGCCGAACCGCGCCACCACCGAGCGGTAGAAGGTCTCGTCGCCCTTGACGTAGACGTCCGGGCCGATCCGCAGCAGCTCGATGACCTCGTTGTCTATCGTCACCGTGCCGGCCGCGCCCTTGTCCTTGACCAGGCGCAGGTCCAGCGCGACGTGCTCGCTGCCGGAGGTGAACTGGCCCTGGACGTGCACGCTGTCGGCGGCGGCCACCGCGTCCTCGGCGGTGGCCACGATGGCGCCGGTCGACTTGGTCGCGACGCCGTTCTTGCCGGTGGACCCGCATCCGCCCACGGCCGTCACGGCCGCCGCGGCGGCGATCGCCAGAACACTCACTCGGACGGCGGTTCCACGGGAGGCAAGCGTGTGCACGGTACTCGGTACTCCAAAGTGGGGTCGGTGACGCCACGAGACTAGACGGTCGGCGGGCGCGGCGGGAATGGAGTAGCGGAGCCTGCCGCGCCGCGTCCGGAACCGGTAGCCTGATCGCATGATCGGACCCGCGGCGCGGCGCGGCCCGCGGTGCGCCGATCATCGGGCCCGGCAGTGAAGACTCATCATGACCGAAGCGGCGCCCCGCCGTGCCTCGGCCGAGACGGATGCGGAGGTTGACATGCGCGCCCCCTCCCGTGTCTACGTCTCCCACCTGGCCGGCAAGTCGGTCTTCGACGCCGACGGCGACCCGGTCGGCCGGATCCGCGACCTGGTGATCGCCATGGGCGCCGGCGACAGCGCGCCCCGGGTGCTCGGCCTGGTGCTGGAGATGCACGGCCGCCGCCGCGTCTTCCTGCCGATCGGCCGCGTGAAGTCGATCGAGAACAACCAGGTGGTCTCCAGCGGCCTGGTCAACATCCGGCACTTCCAGCAGCGGCCCGGCGAGACCCTGGTGCTGGCCGAGCTGCTGGACCGCCGGGTCACGGTCAAGGCCACCGGCGCCCCGGCCACCGTGCGCGACGTCGGCATCGAGCCCGAGCGCGGCGGCAAGGAGCTGGCGCTCACCAAGCTCTACGTGCAGAAGCTGGCCAAGGGCCTGCGCCGCCGCGGCGAGACGCTGACCGTGGACTGGGACGCGGTGACCGGCCTGGCCGTGACGCCCAGCGCGCAGGGCGCCGCCGAGCTGGTCGCGGCCCTGGACAAGCTGCACGCCGCGGACCTGGCGCACGTGATGCACGAGCTGTCGCCCAAGCGGCGCGGCGAGGTGGCCGCGGCGCTGGACGACGAGCGGCTGGCCGACGTGCTGGAGGAGCTGCCCGAGGACGACCAGGTGGAGATCCTGGGCGAGCTGGAGTCCGAGCGGGCCGCCGACGTGCTGGAGGCGATGGACCCGGACGACGCCGCGGACCTGCTCGGCGAGCTCAGCGCGGACGAGGCCGAGCGGCTGCTGGCGCTGATGGAGCCGCAGGACGCGAACCCGGTGCGGCGGCTGCTGAGCTACCGCGAGGACACCGCCGGCGGCCTGATGAACTCCGACCCGATCATCCTGCCCCCGAACTCGACCGTGGCCGAGGCGCTGGCGCTGGTGCGGGACGCCGAGCGGACCCCGGCCAACGCCTCGCTGGTGTTCGTCACCCGGGCCCCGACCGAGACCCCGACCGGGCGCTACCTGGGCGCGGTGCACATCCAGCGGCTGCTCCGGGAGCCGCCGATGGCGCTGGTGTCCGGGGCGGTGGACGTGGAGCTGGAGCCGCTGCGGCCGGACGCGGCGCTGAACGAGGTGACGGCCTACATGGCCACGTACAACCTGGTGGCCGCGCCGGTGGTGGACGCCGACGACCGGCTGCTGGGCGCGGTGACCGTCGACGACGTGCTGGACCACCTGCTGCCGGACGACTGGCGGATGCAGGCCGCGCGGGTGCCGCACGACGAGCTGCCGCCGGAACAGCGCGAGATCGTGGAGCTGCTGGAGGAGCAGGCCCAGCAGGAACGGGAGGACGAGCGGGGGGTGGACGGCGGCACGCCGCGGGCGGGATCCGGATCCGATACCGGGTCCGGACGCACCGTGGGCGTCGAGGCAGGGGAGGCCTGAGATGGCGCGCGAATACGCCCAGCCGAGACTGGACCAGCCGCGCGGGCGGCGGCAGGTGTCGTTGAAACCGTCGTTCGATCCGGACGCCTTCGGGCGGGTCTCGGAGGCGATCGCGCGATTCTTCGGCACCGCGCGGTACCTGGTGATCCAGTCCGCGATCGTGGTCGTCTGGATCGTGCTGAACATCCTGGTGGTCACCAAGTCGATCCGCTGGGACCCGTACCCGTTCATCCTGCTCAACCTGGCGTTCTCGACGCAGGCCGCGTACGCCGCGCCGCTGATCCTGCTGGCGCAGAACCGCCAGGCCGAGCGGGACAAGGTGCAGGTGGCCGAGGACCGCGCCCGCGAGGAGATGTCGATAGCGACGATGGAGTACATCACGCGGGAGATCGCCTCGCTGCGGCTGGCGGTCGGCGAGGTGGCCACGCGCGACTACATGCGCGGGGAGATCCAGGCGCTGTTGAAGGAGCTGGACGAGCGCGGCCGGGGCATCTCCGAGGGATAGCGGGACGGCGCCACCGCCGCTACTGCTGGATGAACTCCAGCCGGTTGCCGTGCGGGTCGAAAGTGTGCAGGCGCCGCCGGCCGACGATGTGGCCGTCCCAGGTGAACTCGTGGCCGGCTGCTTTCAGGGCATCGGCGAGCTCGTCGATGTCGGTGACCACGATGCCCGGGTGGGCCTTGCGCGCCGGGGCGAAGGGTTCTTCGACCCCGGTGTGGATCTCCAGGCTCCCGGCTGCGAACCAGCACCCGCCGCGAGCGGCGAGGACCGGCGGCTTGGCGAGTTCGGTCATGCCGAGCACACCGACGTAGTAGGCGCGCGAGACGTCCTCGACGCCCTTGGGGACGGCGACTTGGACGTGGTGAAGTCCGGCGAGCATCGGGATTCCCCTCCGTGGTTCTGAGCGGCTGGCTGGTGAGCGGCTGCTGATGAGCGGCTGGGCCCGGACGGGTCAGGCGGCCCGGCGGCCGACCGCGAAGATCCGCCGGTACGCGAGCAGCTGCACCGGGCGTCCGCCGAGATCGCGGACCGGGTAGGCGCGGCGGACCTTGGCGTCGTACTCGGCGACGAACTCGGCGGCGTCGCCCTCGTCCAGCGCCTGCACGACGGGCCGCAGCGCGGTGCCGCGCACGAACTCGGTCACGCCGCACGGTACGGCCGGATCCGGATCGCTCGGGATCACGTAGGTGTACGTGGTCTCCCACACGTCCGGCTCGAGCCCGGCGTCGGCGAGCTGCTCCAGGTAGACCGCCGGGTCGTGGGAGCCCGGCCGGTCGATGTCGGCGCCGATGCGGCCGGCCCAGGCCTGCTTCACCTCGGCGAGGGCGACATGGGACGGGGCGTCGAAGTTGCCGGGGACCTGGAAGCCGAACAGCCCGCCCGGCGCGAGCTGCGCGGCCAGGCCGCCGATCAGCTCCAGGTGGCCGGGGACCCACTGCAGGACCGCGTTGGCGAGGACGACGTCGGGCTTCTCGTCCGGCCGCCAGTCCCGCAGGTCGCCGAGCTCGAACTCGACACGGCCGGGGACGGCGTGCTCCCGCGCGGCCTCGATCATCGCCGGGGAGGAGTCGACGCCGACGATGCGGGCGTCCGGCCACCAGTCGGCGAGCAGCGCGGTGGCGTTGCCGGGGCCGCAGCCGAGGTCGACGACGAGCCGGGCGTCGTCCTTGGTCTCCATCTGGGCCACCAGGTCCAGGAAGGGGCGCAGCCGGTCGTCCGCGAACTTCAGGTACTGCTGGGCATTCCAGATGTCGCCGGTCACGACCGTCTCCTCACGCTCAAGTATCTCGACGTCGAGATACTTTCCGTACCGCGCAGTCTGCCCAATCAAGAATCTCGATGTCAAGATGCTCGGCACCGACCTTCCCGATAGGCTGGCCCCTCGGATCATCCTGAGGAGAAACCCGCGGTGGACGCACCCCGAACGCACGACCCGGACTCCGCCCCGCCCGCCGCGCGGGCGGCCGGCGTCCCGGACCCGGCGGCGTGCCGCGACGAGGTCGACCGCCTGGTCGAGGCCTGGCGCCACGAGCGCCCGGACCTGGACGTCGCCCCGCTGGAAGTCCTCTCCCGCGTCTCCCGCCTGGCCCGCCACCTGGACCGCGCCCGCCGCACCGCGTTCGCCGAGCACGACCTGGAGCCGTGGGAGTTCGACGTGCTGTCGGCGCTGCGCCGGGCCGGCGCGCCGTACCGGCTCACGCCCAGCAAGCTCCTGACCCAGACCCTGGTCACCAGCGGCACGATGACCAACCGGATCGACCGGCTGGCGGCCAAGGACCTGGTGAAGCGACTGCCGGACCCGGGCGATCGGCGCGGTGTCTTAGTCCAGTTGTCGGAAACCGGCCGCGAGCGGGTCGACGGCGCCTTCGAGGGCCTGCTGGCCCAGGAGCGGGAGCTGCTCGGCGGGTTGTCGGCCGGCGAGCGCGAGGCGCTGGCGGGCCTGCTGCGCACGCTCGTTCTGCCCTTCGACAACTGATTCACCCGGCGGCGTCCTCCGCGAGTCCGCCCCTCTACCCCCGTTCGATACCCCCCGGTAACATCCAGGTGTTCGCCGCCACACTCTGTGCGAGGTACCCCTCGCGGGCGGTGTTTTCTCCACGGGAGGGGACCGAAAGCATGCACGTTCCCACACTCAGCCTGCGCAAGGCCGCCGCGATCGCGGCGGCGGCGCTGTGCGGACTGGCGGTCAGCGCGGGACCGGCCAACGCCACCGACGGCTGGAAGCACAAGCCGTTCGACTACTACCTGGCCCTCGGCGACTCGCTCGGCGCCGGCTGGCAGCCGAACACCACGACCGGTCAGGGATACATAAGCGGCCGCGGTTACGCCGACGACATAGCCGCCTCGCTGAAGGCCGGGGGCACCAAGTACGTGAACCTCGCGTGCCCCGGCGAGACCACCGGCTCGATGATCCACGGCGGCTGCCCGTACCCGGAGCCGTACCGGAACCAGCTCGACGCCGCGGCCGACTTCCTCAAGGCGCACAAGGGCGACCGGGTCCTGGTGACCCTCGACATCGGCGCCAACGACGTGGACGGCTGCGCGAGCGCGAGCGGCCTGGACATCCAGTGCGGCCTCGACGGCATCCAGCAGACGGCGAAGGACCTGCCGGTCATCATCGACAAGCTGCGCGCGGCGGCCGGGCACAAGACCGAGTTCGTCGGGTCGACGTACTACAACCCGTTCCTGGCCTCGTGGCTCACCGGGTCGGCCGGCCAGTCCACCGCGAAGACCTCGGCGGTCTTCCTGAACCTCTTCAACGCGGTCTTCCAGGTCGAGTACCCGCTGCACGGGTTCCGGGTGGCCGACGTCGGCGCCGCCTTCAGCAGCAACGACTTCGTGCACCAGGTGCCGCTGGCGCCGGGGGTCACCGTTCCGCTCAACGTCGCGCGCATCTGCCAGTGGACCTGGATGTGCGCGCCGAAGCCGATCGGCCCCAACATCCACGCCAACGACGCGGGTTACCAGGTGATGGCGAAGGCCTTCCAGGCCGCGATCTGAGGTCGGCCGGGGCCACCCCTCGCGGGTGGCCCCTTCCTCTGCGTTCCCTACGCGGGAGCCGCCTCTTTAGCGGGCTCCCGCGCCGACAGGTAGCCGAGACCGCCTGTTGACGCTGTACGTCCCGCGCGCATGAAGTACGTACCAATCAGCGCGATCACACCGGCTATAGCACAGGCAATAAAGATCTGCGTATATGCAGTGTCGGTAAAAACCCCCGCACGTTTCGTTATCCCAGTCTTGGGATCCGGCGTTCCGGCGAGCACTGTCTGTCCGGCCACTACGAGTTTCACCGGATGGGCTGCCTGGAACGCGGCTGCTATAGCGGTGCCGACCGCGGTGCCTATGGAGTTGGAAACGCCAAGCATTCCCGCGGTGATCCCCTGCTGTTCCGGCGGCGAGGCTTCCACGAGCAGGTTCGGCGTCGTCGCGTAGAAGGCGCCGAAGCCGACGCCGAACACGATGCCGACCAGGGCCAGCGTCAGCGCGCCGTGGTGGGCGGCGGCGTAGATGCCGCTGGTGAGGGCGAAGGTGAGCATCCCTATGAGGAGCGGTTTGCGTGCGCCGATCTTGCCGGACAGCTGCCCGGACGCCGCGCCCGAGACCATCGACACCGACGAGCCCCACACCTGCACGTGGAAGGCCAGGCCCAGCAAGGTGAAACCGAGGCCGTAGCCGATGTCGCCGAGCACCTTCACCGGGATCTGGTTCGGCTGGACCAGCCCCTTGAGACGGGCCGCGGCGCCCTGCTGGGTGACGGCGATCAGCCCGTCATGACTGGGTGTGGACACCATGTAGGGGATCGCGAAGGCCTGGATACCGACCACGATCGCGGCGAAGAACGCCACGAACAGCACCGCCGACACGTTCGGCGAGAACAGCAGCCGCATGTCGATGATCGGTTGGCTGACCCGCCGTTCCAGCACGACGAACGCGGCTATCAGCGCGACGCCGAGGACCAGGTAGCCCAGGTACAAGGTGTTGCTCCAGCCGACGTTCGCGCCGTTGGAGACGTAGAGCAGCGCGAAGCCCACGCCGCCGGCCAGCAGCAGCGCCCCGAGCGGGTCCAGCTTCTGCTTGGCGCGGAACTTGGTCTCCGGGCAGACGAACAGCAGCAGCGGCAGCGTGACCAGGGTGTAGACCACCAGGAACCAGAACAGCGCCTTGTAGCTCCACCCCGCGGTGTCGGTCAGCACGCCGGAGAGCATGATGCCGCCGACGCCGGACACCCCGAGCCCGGTGGAGACCAGGCCGATCGCCAGCGGCACGTACTTGCGCGGGATCAGGTCGCGGATCAGGCCGTAGGCGACGGTGGCCGCGGCGATCGCCACCGCCTGGAACGCCCGGCCGACCAGGAACAGCGTCCAGTTGCTGGTGGTGGCGCAGATCAGGGAGCCGATCAGGAACGACACCCCGACGGCGAGCAGCATGTTGCGCTTGCCGTACAGGTCCGACAGCTTGCCCAGGATCGGCGTGGCCGCCCCTCCGACCAGGCCGAAGATGATGGTCATCCACGCGATGTTGCTGCCCACGCCCGGGAAGCTCCGCCCGATCAGCTGCGCGGCCGGCGAGACCATCGTGTACTGCAACGGCGCGACCTCGGCGAACAGCACGACGACCGCGATGACGGTGAAGATGCGGGCACGGGAGGCGTCGTCGAGGCGCCCCGTGTCGTTCTCGGGCGGCGGCGCCGCCGCGGTACTCGATTCGGTCATGGCGCGTCCTTGAGATCTCGGGGAGATGTCTGCGGCCTCTCACGGACGTGACCTGTGAGGCAACTCACAATCACGTTCGGGCACCATGACACCGAGACCTTCAAGTCGCAAGAGTCTTCGACGACGGCCGGAGCGAGCGCCGGGCGACGGCCGGAGCGACCGCCGGAGCGAGCGCCGGGGCGCCGGTCTACCGCGCCCAGTCCCCCGACACGCCGCCGGTCTTGGCCTCCACCCGCACCCGGGTCAGGACGGCCGCCGGATCCACGGCCTTGACCATGTCGATGACGGTGAGGCCGGCGACGGCGACCGCCGTCAGCGCCTCCATCTCCACGCCGGTCCGGTCCGCGGTCTTCACCGTCACGCCGATCCGGACGCCGGCGTCCTCGACCTCCAGCGCCACCTTCACCCCGCTGATGGCGATGGGATGGCACAGCGGGACCAGCTCAGAGGTCTTCTTCGCCCCCATGATCCCGGCGATGCGCGCGACCGAAAGGGCGTCGCCCTTCGGCACGCCCTCGCCTCGCAGCAGCTCCACGACCCGCGGCGAGACCTCGACGAACCCGGTGGCCCGGGCCTCCCGGGCCGAGACCGGCTTGGCGGTGACGTCCACCATGCGCGCGTCGCCGGCGGCGTCGATGTGGGTCAGGCGGTCGGACTTGCCGGCCGGCCGGTCCCCGCTGCTCACCGGCCGCCGCCGTCGAGCACGATCACCTCGACGTCGTCGCCGTCGACCACCTCGGTGACGTGCTCGGGCACCACGATCAGGGCGTTGGCCAGCGCCAGGTCGCCGACCAGGTGCGAGCCGTGGCCGCCGACCGGGCGCACGCTGTGCCCGACCGCGTCGTAGACGCCGCGGGCGAACTGCCGCTTGCCGTTGGGGGAGGAGAAGGCGCCGAAGCAGGTCGCGGTCACGGTGCGCCGCGGACCGGTCTCGCGGCCCATCATCTTCTCGATCGCCGGGCGGATGTAGAGCTCGAAGGAGACGTAGGCCGACACCGGGTTGCCGGGCAGGGTGAAGATCGGGATCCGGTCCTCGCCGACCGTGCCGAAGCCCTGCGGCATGCCGGGCTGCATCGCGACCTTGGTGAACTGCACGGTGCCCAGCGTCGAGAGCACCTCCTTCACCACGTCGTAGGCGCCGACCGAGACGCCGCCGGTGGTGACCACCATGTCGGCGCGGATCAGCTGGTCCTCGATGGCGTCGAGCACGCCCTGCGGCTCGTCGCCGATGATCCCGACCCGGATCCCGGTGGCGCCCAGGGCGTTCACCGCGGCGGTCAGGGCCGGGCCGTTGCCGTCGTTGATCTGCCCCGGGCCCAGCGGGGCGCCGGGCTCGACCAGCTCCGAGCCGGTGGACAGGACCACGACCCGCGGGTGCGGGTGCACCGGGGCGTGGACCTGGCCGATCGCGGCGAGCAGCCCGATCTGGCGCGGGCCCAGCCGGGCCCCGGCCTTGAGCACCACCTCGCCGGTGGCCACGTCCGATCCCAGCACCCGGATGTGCTCGTCGCGCTCCGGGACCCGGGTGATGCGCACGCTCTCGGTGCCGCCGTCGGTCCACTCCAGGGGCACGATCGCCTCGGCGCCGTGCGGCACCATCGCGCCGGTCATGATCCGCGCGCAGGTACCCGGCTCCAGGATGCCCTCGTACACCGAACCGGCCGCGATGTCGCCGACCACCCGCAGCTCGGCCGGGCTGTCCGGCCCCGCGCCGTCGAGGTCCGCCAGCCGCACCGCGTAGCCGTCGACGGAGGAGTTGTCGAACGGCGGCAGCGGCATGGCGGCGACCACGTCGGCGGCCAGGGTCAGCCCGTTCACATCGGTGATCGGGAGCTCCATCGGGGCGAGCAGCTGCACCGTGTCGAGGACCAGGTTCAGGTGGTCGTCGACACTGCGCAGCTTCTCGATCTCGGGTTCGGCCATGGCACCATCATCCCTCACCCGGGGCCCGGAGACGCCGGGACAAGGGTGATCTCCGTCCACCGGAGGACCGGGTCAGACCTGGAAACCCTCGTGCACGTACGAGGAGAGCCACTCCCGGAACTCCTTGCCGAGGTCCGGACGGTCCACGGCGAGCTGGACGACGGTCTTCAGGTAGTCGATCGGGTTGCCGGTGTCGTAGCGGCGGCCGGTGAAGACCACGCCGTGCACCGGGCCGCCGAGGTCGGGGTTCCCGGCCAGGGTGCGCAGCGCGTCGGTGAGCTGGATCTCCCCGCCGCGCCCGGGCGGGGTCTCGGCCAGCACGTCGAGCACCGCCGGGTCGAGCACGTAGCGGCCGATCACAGCCAGGTTCGACGGCGCCTGCGCGGCGGCCGGCTTCTCCACCAGGTCGGTGATCTGGATCAGGCTGGTGTGCTCGAACGGCAGGCCGGGGCCGTCCGGGGCGGGCTTCACGGCGGCGCATCCGTACATGTGGATGTGCTCCTCGGGGACCTCGATGAGGCCGACGACCGAGCCGCCGTAGCGCTTGCGGACCTCGATCATCGCCGGGAGCAGGGGGTCCCGCTCGTCGATGAAGTCGTCCCCGAGCAGCACCGCGAACGGCTCGCCGTTGACGTAGGACGCCGCCTTCAGCACGGCGTGGCCCAGCCCCTTGGGGTCGCCCTGCCGCACGTAGTGGACGTTCGCCATGTTCGACGACGCGCGCACCAGCTCCAGCCGGGTCTCGTCGCCCTTCGCGGCCAGGGCCTCCTCCAGCTCCGCCGCGCGGTCGAAGTGGTCCTCCAGCGGGCGCTTGTTGCGGCCGGTGACCATCAGGACGTCGGTCAGTCCGGCTGTCACCGCCTCCTCGACGACATACTGGATCGTGGGTTTGTCGATGACGGGCAGCATCTCTTTGGGCGTCGCCTTGGTCGCGGGAAGGAACCGGGTGCCCAGACCCGCCGACGGAATGACTGCTTTTCGAACCTCCACCATGAGGCGGACGTTATCAGGCGATCTGCCAACTTCCATGAGAGTTGCGTTTAGCCGCCATGAGATATTCGTCAGCTTGACGCAAAAGCGTCGTCGCATGGGTGCCGTGATCCGGATATGTCACACCACCAATGGAGATCGTCAATTGCAGGGGCCCCTGCTCGGGGTCGCTGTCCGGGCCGGGATCGAAGGCGACTTTCCGGATGGCGTAACAGAGACGCTCGGCGACCTTCGCCGCGGTGTCGGCGTTGGTGCCCGGCAGGATCAGGACGAACTCCTCGCCGCCGTAGCGCGCGAAGGTGTCGGCGGTGCGCACTTCCAGGGCCAGGCGCTGGGCGAGTTCGCGCAGCACCGCCGACCCGCGCTGGTGGCCGTGCGCGGCGTTGACCCGGCGGAAGTCGTCGACGTCGATCATCAGCAGCGCGCCGCCGGTGCCCGTGGTCCGCGCCGACTCCAGCTCGCGGGCCAGCGTGCCCTGCAGGTGGCGGTAGTTCCAGACGCCGGTCAGCGGGTCGATCGCGGAGAGCCGCTCCAGGTCCTCCCGGCCCTGTTCCAGACCGGTCACCTCGTCGGCCGCCTCGGCGAGCGCGGCGCGGGTGCTCTCCTGGAGCCGGTCGAGCTTGCGGCGCAGCACCAGGGTGGTGCCGCCGAGGCAGACGCAGGCCACCGCCAGGAACACCAAGGCGGCCGCCGTGGGAGTCATGGGGTGGAGCTCCTCTCCGGCCTGGCATTCTTGAGCACAGCATGACGAATCATTCCAACGAGCCGAGCACCGCCAAGGGCACGATCCGGTCACGGTTGCTGGACGCGCGCCGGGCGTGCGCCCCCGACCTGCGCGCGCGCCTCTCGGCGCAGGCGTGCGAGGTGCTGCTGGACGTGTTGCTGGACCGGATCGGCGAGGCCGAGGTGGTCGCCGCCTACGCGTCGTTCGGCACCGAACCGGACACGGGTCCGCTGCTGGCGGGACTGCACGCACGCGGTGTCCGTGTCCTGTTACCCATTCTAGAGAATGACATGAACCTGTCGTGGGGGTGGTACTCCGGCCCTGATTCACTCGTTCGAAGGATTCCGCCCGGCGGCACCCGCCCCAGCCCCATCCCGGAACCCGCCGTGTCGCTGGGCCGCGACGCCGTGCTGGCGGCCGCCTGGATCGTGGTCCCGGCGCTGGCCGTGTCACCGGACGGGGTGCGGATGGGCCGCGGCGGCGGCAGCTACGACCGGGTGCTGGCCGGGATCGAGGCGTCCGGCGCGGCCGTGCGCCCCCGGGTCGCGGCACTGCTCTATCCCGGTGAAACGGACGTGGACATCCCGGTGGAGCCGCACGACCGCGCCGTCGACATGGCCGTCGCAGGGCACGAGGTTCGGGACTGGCGGTAATCTCCCGGCTCGTTTCCTCGCGCGGAGGGGACCGCAAGTGGCAGACTCGGCGCTTGAAGAAGGACAGGGTTCGGCAGAGCGGTTTGGTATCTCACATGCGACGTCAGCCGGGGACCGGGGAACAGCTCCCGCACGCCCGGTTGCAGCCATCGGCCGAGCTGGTGCCCAACAACGCGACGCAGAGCGCGGCGATCGCCGTGCTGGAGGCGCTGCCCGACCCGGTGGTGGTGCTCAACCGCCGCGGCCTGATCACCGGCTGGAACCCGGCCGCCGAGGAGCTGTTCGGCTACAACGGCGACGAGGTGCTGGGCCGGCCCTGGACCGAGTTCGTGGTCACCGACGGCCTCAACGGCAACGCGCAGACCCACTTGGACGCCATCGGCTCCACGGTGCAGCGCGGCGGCACCTGGGAGGGCTCCTTCCCGATCACCACCCGCAACGGCGACTCGCTGCTGGCCCGGGTCCGGGCCGCCCCGATGACCAGCGGCGGCCTGATCACCGGGACCGTGGTGACGGCGATCGACCTGTTCGGGACCGACGCCAGCCGGGACGACCAGCAGCGGGCCGCCGCGCGGGCGGCGGTGCGCGCCGCGGTGCTGTCGCGGGCCGGGATGCAGCTGGGGACCTCGCTGGACACCGGCCGGACCCTGGCGGCGCTGGCCGAGATCCTGGTCCCGGCGTTCGCCGACACCTGTGTGGTGGACCTGTTGGACGAGAACGGGGTGGCGCAGCGCCTGGTAACGGTGCACAGCACGGACACCGCGCCCTGCCCTCCCATGCGGGCGGGCACCGAGATCCACTACCCGGCCCGGCACCCCTGCGACCGCGCGCTGCGGACCGGGCGGCCGGTGCTGATCCAGGGCGCGCCGCGGGTCAAGCCGCTGGACCCGGACGAGGAGTGCGACCGGAAGTCGCTGCTGCTGGACGCCAAGTCGCTGATCGCGGTGCCGCTGCTGGCGCCCAGCGGGGTGCGGGGCGTGCTGGCCATCGCCCTGACCGAGGACGCCGATCCGACGCCGCGCTACGACACGGCGGACCTGGAGCTGGTCGAGGAGCTGGCGGCGCGGGCCGGGCTGGCCCTGGAGAACGCGGCGATGTTCGACCGCCAGCGGACGCTGGCGTTGGCGCTTCAGAAGTCCTTGCTGCCGACCGATCTGCCGCTGCCCGACGGGGTCTCGATCCGCGTGGGCTACGCGCCGGGTGCCGCCTCCGAGGTGAGCGGCGACCTGTACGACGTGGTGGAGCTGTCCGCCGGGCGGATCGGCGTGGTGATCGGGGACGTACAGGGCCGGGGCGCGCACGCCGCCGCGGTGATGGGGCAGTTGCGCGCGGCGCTGCGGGCCTATGCGGTGCTCGATGTGCAGCCCGGGCAGTTGCTGTCGTATCTCGACGAGCTGGTGCGCGGGCTGAACGAGGAGATCCTCGTCACCTGTGTCTACGCGATCTACGACCCGTTCACGCGGCGCTGCGCTTTAGCCAACGCCGGGCATCCGCCGCCGCTGCTGGCTTCCGCGCACGGCACGTATCCGATGGAGGTGCCGCCGGACGTCCCCTTGGGGATCGGTCCGCTGGGACCGGGCGGCGGCAAGGGCGCGGTGCAGTTCGACGACCACATCTTCAGCATCCCGCCGGGCGACGTGCTGGTGATGTACACCGACGGGGTCGTCGAGCGGCGCGACCAGTCGGTGGATCAGGGTGTGCGGACGCTGTGCGAGGCCATCGAGCGGGTGGTGCGCGAGCCGCGCGCGATCTGCCGGGCCGCGCTGCGGGCCGCCGGGAGCGAGGCGCACGACGACCAGGCCGTGCTGGCGATGGCCACCTCCACGGTCGACCTGCCGCTGTCCCGGCTGGCGCTGCCGGCCCGGCCGGAGGCGGCGTTCGCGGCGCGCCACCACACCCGGGCGGTGCTGCGCGAGTGGGGCCTGAGCGAGCACGCGGAGCTGGCCGAGCTGCTGGTGTCGGAGCTGATCACGAACGCGGTGCGGCACGCCAGCGGGCCGCGGCCCTCGCCGTGGTCGTTCACCGACTCCGACCGGTTCCCGGAGGCCGAGCCGCCGCCGCTGGCCGAGGACATGCTGGAGCTGGCCGCGGTCCGGGAGTACGCCAACCACCTCGGGGCCCTGGACGAGGACAACGAGATGGACCTGCTCGCCGAGCCCGGGCTGCTGGACGAGCTGGGGATGCTGGACGGCACGCTGACCGCGCCGGGCGGCTCGCGGCGGCTGGACCTGGTGCTGCGCCGGGGGCTGCGGGCGCTGTGGATCGAGGTGCACGACCCGGACGTGCGGCTGCCCCGGATCCGGCAGGCGGCGGAAACAGATGAGGGCGGGCGCGGGTTGTATCTCGTGGACGCGCTGTCGGCGCGGTGGGGCGCGCGGCCCACGGACGCCGGGAAGTTCGTCTGGTTCGAGATCCCGCTGTTCTGATCGGAGCCGGCCGGCTTCGAGCGGCTCTGCGACGGTGCGGTCGCGGTGCCGGATCCGACCCCTGAGGCGGCTCCGAAAGCGGCCTCGAAGCGGCCCCGAAGTGATGTGCGTCACTGTGTGCCACCGCCGCATTGGACAGCTCCCGCGCCGATCCCGCAGAATTGGCAGTCTGGCGGCCAGAGTGCCAGGTCGATGAAGGAGTTCCCCGTGCCGACTTACCAGTACCAGTGCAAGGACTGCGGCGAGGCGCTGGAGGTCGTGCAGAAGTTCACGGACGATGCGCTGACCGTCTGCCCGAACTGCCAAGGCGAACTGCGCAAGGTCTTCTCCGCCGTGGGCATCGTGTTCAAGGGCAGCGGCTTCTACCGGACCGACAGCCGGTCGGCGTCGAGCTCGTCGACGGCGGGTTCGTCGTCGAACGGCTCGAACGGGTCCTCGGGCTCCGGTTCCTCGGGCTCCGGGTCGTCCTCGGGCAAGAGCGACTCGTCCTCGTCGGGCTCGTCCGGCTCCGGCTCGTCCGGCTCGTCGGGCTCGTCCTCCGGGTCCGGCTCGGCCTCGGCGTCGAGTTCGTCGTCCGGCTCGTCGTCGAGTTCGTCGAGTTCGTCCGGCAGCTGAGTCCGGCCCGGCCCGCGCCGGGTTATCCACAGCCTCTCCCTACTTATCCACAGGCTGCCCGACAACCAGTGGACAGGGTTGCGGACCGCTGCGGATCATTACTCCCTGAAGCGTCCCGACTACGCCCAGGGGGATCCCATGCCGCCCACCGCGTTCCGGCCCGGCCCGGCCGTCCACCGATCGAAGCTCGCCGCCCGGATGGCCGGGCGGCGTCATTCCTCCCGCGCCAGGCGGCTGCGGGTGGTCGGCGCCGCCGGGTTCGCCGGCGTCTCGATGGCCCTGCTGTCCGCCGAGCACACCGGCCCGCCGCCGCGCCGTCCGCCCCGATTCGCGGCGGAACCCCAGATGAGCGGCCTGGTCGCGGTCCCCGTCCGGTTCGCCGATCCCGGCAGCACCGGCTATCTGCGCCCCGGCGACCGGATCGACGTGCTGGCCGCCCGCGACGCCGGACCGGGCGCGCCCCCGGATCCGGCCGACCCCGACGGGCCCGTCGCCGACCCGGACCGGACCGCACCCGCCGGGCGGTCACGCAGTGGGACGACGGTGGCGGCCGACGTCTCAGTGCTCGAGATCGCGCACGCCGCGGAGGCCGGTTCACTGAGCCGTGCGGCGCCGGACGACGGGGGTCTGGTCTTCCTGGCTGTGGACAACGCGACCGCCGCGCGGCTGGCCCAGGCGGCGGTCGCCGAACGTCTGAGTTACGCCCTTCGCCCGGGGTAGCCCGTCCCCCACTTGTCTCGGCCGAGGATGGTACCTACTGTGCGGTAGCCATGGACGTCTACGAAGCGCTCTACACCACCCGCGCCATGCGCCGGGTCAAGCCGGACCCGATCCCGGAGCCGGTCCAGGCCCGGATCCTCGACGCCGCGATCCGCGCGCCCTCCGGGGGCAACACCCAGAACTGGCGGTTCCTGCTGCTCGACGACCCCGAGAAGAAGAACCTCCTGGGCCCGCTCTACCGCGACGCCCTGGACCAGCTCTACCGCACCCTGTACGCACCCCGGATCGCCGCGGCGGCCGCCGCCCCGGACAGCCCGGAGTCGGCCCAGATGGCCAGGATGGCGAAGTCCTCGCAATGGCTGGCCGACCACTTCGAGCAGGTGCCGCTGTTCCTGTTCGCGTTCGTGCAGGCGGACCGGTCCGGCGGCTCCATCTTCCCGGCGGTCTGGAGCGCCCAGCTCGCGGCCCGGGCCGACGGTGTCGGCAGTGCCCTGACCTCGATCCTCGGCGCGTTCCACGACGAGCGGGTGAAGGAGATCCTGGGCGTCCCGGCCGAGGGCGACTGGAAGCAGGCCTGCTGCGTGTCCTTCGGCTACCCGACCGGCCGCTGGGCCGTGGCGCCGCGCCGGCCGGCCCACGAGGTGGCGTACCGCAACGGCTGGGGCGAGCCGGTGGGCTTCACCGTCGACGAGCCGCTCTGGCAGCCGTCGGAGGGCTGAGCGCCCGGCTCCGGCGGTCGGTGTCCGCCGGAGCCCGGCTCTCCCGCCGGCCGCTAGCCGAGCGCCTTCTCCTGGATCAGGTCGGTCAGGGCCTTGACCGCGTCCACCTTGCCGGGCGACTCCACGGCGTCGCGCAGCTCGGTGAGGCGGTCCAGGACGTCGTGGACGTCGGTGTCGGGGGAGGAGGCCTCGTCGAGATCCACCACGAGCACGGAGTCGGTGTCGGCGTACTGCACCCGGCCGTCCTTCAGGACGACGAGGGTCTTGGTGCCGCCGGCGGCCTTGCGGGGCGCGCTCTTGCGCTTCGGCTTGGCAGCGGCCTTCTTCTCGTCCTTCTCCTCGACGGTCTCCTTCTCCTCGGTCGTCTCAGGGACCTCGGCTACCTCGGCAGTCGGCTCCGCAGTCGGCTCCGCGGGCGCCTCCGCAGTCATCTCGGCGGTCATCTCGGCGATCGATTCCGGGGACCCCTCCCCCTCGGGATTCGGCGTGGACTCGGCGTCCTGCTGCTGCGGAATGTCAACAACTTCCTCGACAACGCGCTGCTCGTTGTTCTGCGTGACATGGTTCGGGGCCACCGGGGAGACGGTCATGACGTTCATGCCGGCTTCAACGATCAACGCCGGACGCAGTCACTCACTCGTTCGGGAAACCGGATGCGCCCCGCCCGCGTCCAATCCGCATGGCTCGTAAGCAGATAGCACTCATCGCCGCCGCCTCCCTCGTCGCGCTGACGGCGTGCTCGTCCGGAGCGGGGAAGCCGAAGGACTCCGCGCTGGTCCGGGTGGACGCCGAGCGGGCGACCGTGCCGCCGACCGCCCTGACCGCCGCGGCCACCAGCGCCAACGCCTTCGGCGTCGACGTCTTCCAGGCCGTCACCGACGGCAAGAGCGGCAACGTCATGGTCTCGCCGACCAGCCTGGCCACCGTGCTGGCGATGCTGCTGCCCGGCGCCAAGGGCCAGACCGCGGCCGAGATGGCCAAGACCCTGCACACCACGCTGCCGGCGGATCAGTTCGCGAACGCTCTGGGCGCGCTGAACGCGGCCACCGTGCAGCGGGTGCTGGCCGACAAGGCGGACCTCCAGCAGTTCGACAGCGCCTGGACGCAGCAGGGCTACGACCTCCAGCAGCCGTATTTGAAGACCCTGGCCTCCGCGTTCGACACCGGCATGCACGAGGTCGACTTCGCGGGGTCGCCGGAGGCCGCCCGGCAGACGATCAACAAGGCGGTACAGGACCAGACCAACGGACTGATCAAGGACCTGTTCGGGCCGGGCTCGCTCGACCCGAGCACCCGGCTGGCCCTCACCGACGCGCTGTACTTCAAGGCCAAGTGGGCCGAGACCTTCAAGAAGGGCGGCACCACCGACGTCCCGTTCCATCTGCCGGACGGCGGCACGCCCGCGGTCCCGACGATGTCCCAGTTCCACGGCTTCGGTTACGCCGAGGACACCGGCTGGCAGTACGTCGAGCTGCCCTACGAGCAGGACCACCTGGCGATGGACGTTGTGCTCCCCGCCGCCGGGACCTTCGACAGCTTCCGCAAGGGCCTGACCGCCGAGAAGCTGGCGGCGATGGCGGGCTCGGCCTCGGAGGCCGACGTGGACCTCCGGCTGCCGAAGTTCACCTTCGACACCAGCCTGCAACTGAAGGAGGCGCTGGCCGCGCTGGGCATGACCTCGGTGTTCGACGCGAGCACCGCGGACCTGAGCGGCATCCCGGCCAAGCCGGAGCCGCTGTCGGTGGGCACCGTGGTGCAGAAGACCCACGTCGCCGTCGACGAGGACGGCACCACGGCGGCCGCCGCCTCCGGCGTCTCGATCGCGGCCGGCGCCGCGCGGGCGACGACCAAGCCGGTCACGATGCACGTCGACCGTCCGTTCCTGTTCCTGATCCGCGACACGGTCAGCGGCCAGATCCTGTTCCTCGGACAAGTCACAGATCCGCGCGGCTGAGACCGGCCCCCCGAAGCAGCCCGCTGAGCAGTCCCCTCCAGGTCGGTCCGACGGCCGGGCGCGGTCTTGCTGGACACCCGCTCGGCCGACACCTGACAATTGCTCCATGGGAGGTCCATCGTTCGGGAACGCCGCCTGGCAGCCGCCGGACCACCGGCCCTCGGACGCAGAGCGCGATGACGCCATCGAGAAGCTCGCGGCCGGTGCCGAGGTCGGCCGGCTGTCCAGCGACACGTTCTCGCACCGCATCGATCAGGTACTGGCGGTGCGCTCGCACAGCGAGCTGACCCAGCTCGTCTCCGACCTGCCGATCCCGCCGCCGCGCCCGGGACTCGGCCAGCGCATGGTCAACGCGGTCGCCGCCGTGGCGCACTTCCGCTTCCGGGTCAAGGCGGCCTGGCGCGGCCCGTCCCTGCCCCGCCTGTCCCTGCCCGGCGGCCCGCAGGCGACGCTGCGCATCGGCCGCATGCCGGAATGCGACCTGCAACTGTTCGACACCACGGTGTCCCGCTACCACGCCGAGTTCCGCCGCTCCCACGCCGGCTGGTTCCTGGTCGACCTCGGCTCCACCAACGGCACCCGGGTCAACGGCTGGCGGATCACCGCCCCCACCGCCGTCCACCCGGGCGACGAGGTCTCCTTCGGCTCGGTGGTCTTCTCCCTGAACGGGCACTGACACCCCGACCGTCGCACATTCGGGGCAACGCGCGATTCCCGGACCCCGGGCGGGGCAACAGGGCGTTCATGACGACCGACGCACCGAAGCCCCCACCGGCACCGCCCCGCTCCGCGGCCGACAAAGCCGAGCGCTCCCGCCTGATCGGCGCCATCGTCATCGCGGTGATCGCCATCTGGTTCATCCTGGCCAACACCCACAAGGCCAGCATCACCTTCTGGCTGGTGACCGTGACCTCCCCCATGTGGCTCACCCTGTCCGGCACCTTCCTGGCCGGCATGCTGGTCAGCCTCCTGCTGACCCGCAACCGGGCCCGCAAAGCCCCGAGATAATATAAAACGTCTTATCCCCGATCACCCGATTCGCCCTACATCCACCCCCACCCCTCTGCCACCCTGAAAGCACCAACCACCCCAAACCACCGCAGAGGGGGACCCCATGACCACCCCATGGCTCCGCGCCGAACTCATAGCCGCCCCGGAAACCACCCCGGGCGCCCAGCTCATGATCCCGGCCGACGGCATCGAGTTCCACGACGACCAACTCGTCTTCCACCACCAAGGCGAAGTCGTCTACATCGCCGACCAGGGCCAACTCCGCTCCATCACCTGGTTCGCCAAACAACCCAACCCCGAACTCGCCCGCCGCAAAAGCATCTGGCCCAACCACGGCACCCGCTGGACCGACGACCAACGCGCCGACCTCCTCCGCCGCCTCCGCCTCGGCCAAAGCTGGCCCGCCATCTCCACCGCCGCCGGCCGCTCCCGCACCGGCTGCCAACAAGAAGCCGTGAAACAAGGCTGGCTGGACCCCGACACCCTCCGCCCCCGCCCCGAACTCCTGACAGCGGCAGAACCGGGCTCCACGGACGGAGCACCTTCCACGACCGAAGCAGCTTCCGCGACCGGAGTGGCTTCCACAACCGGAGTGGCTTCCACGACCGAGCTGAGCCCCGCCGCAGTACCGCCCTCGCCTGCCGCACCGGCCTTCGCCACCGAGCTGAGTCCCGGTGCCGAACCAAGTTCGGCCTCCGCCCAGACATCGGCCGCCGGACTGCATGCCGCTGCCGAACCAAGTTCCGCTGCCACACAGACTTCAGCCACCGGACCGCATGCCCCTGCCGCACAAGCCTCCGCCATCGCACTGGGTCCCGGCGCCGCGCTAAGCCCCGCCGCTGAACTGAGCCCCGGTGTCGCACACGCTTCCGCCACCGATCCGAATTCTCGGGCCGAACTTGGTCTTGGTGTTGCACTGGCTTCCGCCCCTGAACCTGCCGAACTTGGTCCCGGTGCGGCACTTGCTTCCGCGACCGCACTTGCTTCCGCAGCCGTCCAGGCATCCGCTGCCGAACTCCTAAGAGCAGCAGTGCCGATCACCTCCCCGAGCGCCACTGCCCCGCCAAGCAGCATGTCCGTACCGGCCCCCGCCGCCGCACCAACCCCCGCGTCTGCACCGCCTTTCGCTCCCGTCGCTGCGCCAAACTCCGCCGCCGATTCCCCCTGGCCCGCGCTCACGTCCCCGATCGATCGCGACCCCCTCGCCGAGCAAGCACCGCCGCAAATGCCCTCCCGCGCAGCGGTGACCGGCCTGGACATCCCCGATGCGCTGCGCTCCCAGCCGTACCGCCCGCCCATCGCCGCCGCCGAAGAGAATCTCTACTCCGGCGCCTGGCCGCCGACCGGGTCCGGTCCTCAGCTCGCCGGGCCCGGCTCCGGGCCGCCGCCTTCGGAGCCGCCCGAGCCGGATCCGCCACAGCCGGAGCCGTCGGTCCCGGGGCCGCCGCGCATTCCTCGGCAGCGCACCGGAGCGGATCCTGAGCCCGGTGAGGGCTTTCGGGGTGCGGGGCAGTCGGCGCTCGGGCGGGCCGCTCTTGGCGGGTATCCGAATCGGGCGAGAAGGTCGGTGTAGTGGAGCTGTGCGGCGCCCGGGGGGTGAATCAGGTGTCTGATTCTGTGGGTGGGCGCCGGGGTGGCGACCCCGGGCGGTGGGCTCCTCCGGGGTTGACAGCAGCGCTCCTGGTGTCGATCGCGGGACCTGTGTCCCCCGGGGCGTGTACGCTCGGGGCGCGAAGACTTCGGCGAGGGTCGGGGGTCCCGTGGTGGTGGTCGGCTGCCGGAAATCCCCTCCGGGCGGGTCCGGCCTCGGCGGGGATCCTGTGCGCTGCCGCGTCCGGGGCCGCCGCGCCGACATCGCCTCCGCTCGGACCGGGCACGCCCCGGTCGGACAGCACGCCGTGGGGCTTCACATACCGCATCCGGTCACCGGCCGCCCGAGCGAAAGCGTCTGGAGCACCGATCTGAAAAAGCACATCGTCCGCGGGTCCCGGCGCGACGGCGTCCGGGCCGAGGTGGTGGCGCCGGGGCCGGGGCCCCGGAGGCGTTCGCCCGGATTTGCGTTAAGGTCGATCATCCTGCGCACCACAGTACGCACGAAGACGGAGTCGTCACCCTGTGCCACTCCTGTACCCTCTCTGCCGCAGTGCCCTGAGTAAATCTGTGAGGACAAACCGTGGAGACTGCCCAGGCCATGAGTGAGCCGTTGTTCCAGAGTCTGGAGGACGCCGTCGTGGTGGCCGAGACGAACCTGCTCGACACGCAGGTGGCCGTCGAGACGCTGCGCGCCGAGCTCGACCAGTTCACCCGGCTGCACCAGATCCAGCTGGGCCCGCTGTACACCCGGCTGGACGAGTTGGACGCGCTCACCGCCGAGACCGAGGCGGCGATGACCGGCGACCCCGAGGCGATCCGCCGTGCCGTGGAGGCGCGGGCCAAGGTGGACGGCGAGGACCCGCTGCTGTTCCCGGCCGACGACGCCGAGGGGGCCGACGGGGACGGCGGCGACCCCGGGGCCGCCCGCGCGAAGCGGGAGCAGGCGGCCGGCGCGGAGCCCGCGGCCGACTCCGACGGCCCGGTCCGGCCCAGCAAGACCGCCCAGCGCCTGTACCGCGAGCTGGCCCGCCGGTCGCACCCGGACCTGGTCCAGGACCCGACGGAGATCGCGCGCCGCTCGGCCTTCATCACCCGCGTGAACGCCGCGTACGAGAAGGACGACCTCGCCGGGCTCCAGAAGCTCAGCGAGGAGTGGTCGCTGGCGGCCTCCGGGCCGGCGCCGGACGCGCCGCAGCGCGAGATGTGGCTGCGCAACCGCCTCATCTGGCTGCGCGCCAAGCAGGCGGAGCTGGCCCTGGAGCGCCAGACGCTGATGGAGAACCCGATGGCCGACGTCCTGGCGGCCTATCAGTACGACTCCCTCACCGCCCTGCGCTCCATCTCCGAGCAGCTCTACACGGCGATCCAGGAGCGCGAGACCCTGCTGAACGCGCTCATCGGCTCCTGAGCCCGCGCAGCCAGGCCGCCGCCTCGTCGAACTCCTCGTCGGAGGTCCCTGGCCGGACCTCCACGGGCCGCTCGTCGGCGCGCGGATAGCTGCCCAGGTAGCGCACCTCGGCGGCGACCCGGCGCAGCCCCATCAGCGCCTCGCCGACGCGCTCGTCCTCAAGGTGCCCCTCGCAGTCGATGGAGAACCAGTACGTACCCAGCCGCGACCGCGTGGGCCGGGACTCGATCCGGGTCAGGTCCACGCCGCGCACCGCGAACTCCTCAAGGATCTCCAGCAGCGCCCCGGGGTGGTTGTCGCGCAGCACGACCGCGAGCGAGGTCTTGTCGGCCCCGGTGCGGTCCGGCGCCGGCCCCGGCGGGACCACCATCACGAACCGCGTGACCGCCCCGCCGACGTCGTGGATGTCCTTGGCGAGCACCGTCAGGTGGTAGAACGGCGCCGCGAACGCCCCGGCCAGGGCGGCGTCGTGCACGCCCTCGGACACCAGCCGCGCCGCGTCGGCGTTGGACGACGCCGCGATCCACCGCGCGTCGGGCAGGTGCTCGGCCAGCCACTTCCGGCACTGCGGATAGGCGTGCGGGTGGCTGGCGACGGTCTTGATGTCCTCCACCTTGGTGTCCGGCCGGCCCATGAGGGCGAACTCCACCGGCAGCAGGATCTCCCGCACGATGTGCAGCGGCGGCTCCTCGATGGACAGGTCGTCCAGCGTGGCCGGGACCGCGCCCTCCACCGAGTTCTCGAACGCGACGACCGCGCCGGCCACCTCGCCGCGCCGCACCGCGTCCAGCGCGGCGGGCACCGACTCATAGGGGAGGCGTTCCGCTTCCTGGGCGCCAGGAACGCTGAGCAGCGCCGCCTCCGTAAAAGTCCCGGCCGGGCCTAGGAAGCCGTAACGGATCGGGACGGGGTGTGGCGCGCTCTGGGACATGCGGCCTAGCCTACGGTCACAGCGGCGGTTGCCATGCGACAACCGGATCCATCGCCCGCAGTGCCAGGTCCGGGACCACGCGCCCGGCGAGGCGCATCGCGCCGTTCCGCAGCGCCGCCTTGGGCCGCGACCTGGTCTGGGTCAGCGCGCCGAGCTTATGGGAACGCTTCACTATGTCGGCGCCGCGCGGAGCTCTCAGTTCCGTATAGCGCGCAAGCGCCTTCTCAAGCTCCACGCCGTTCCTGGCCGGTCCGGCAAGCGCCGCGAGCGTGACAGCGTCCTCCATGGCCTGATTCGCGCCCTGCCCCAGATGCGGAGTCATGGCATGGGCCGCGTCTCCTAGTACAGCGACCGCTCCCCGGTGGTACGCGGGCAAAGGATCAGCCATCTCATATACGTCGTTGTGCAGGATGCCCCCCGGCCCCGCGGCCGCGATGATCTCGGGGATCGGGTGGTGCCAGCTTCCGAAGCGCCGCAGAAGCTCAGCTTTCTCATCCGGATATGTGACGCCGGCGGCGGCGTGATCTGCCGCGTATGCGTATATCCGGCCGTCGGCCAACGGCGTGACGCCGAAGACCTGCCCGTCGCCCCAGGTCTCCCCGGGCAGATAGTCCCCCGGCGGCGCCGGGACCAGCATCCGCCAGGCCGTGAATCCGCTGAAGACCGGGCCGGGATGCTCCGGGAACAACGCCTTGCGCAACGCCGAGTTCACCCCGTCGGCGGCGACGATCAAGTCCGCCGGCATCACCCCGGACTGCGTCAGCAGCACCGGGCGCGCCGATCCGCCGCCGGGTTCGAGGCCGGGTTCGAGGCCGGTCGCCGCGACACCCAGCCGCAGTGCGTCGCGCGGCAGCATCGCCGTCAGCACGTCCATGACCGCTGCCCGCGTCGCGGGCATCATCGCGTCGCCGAATCGCCGGACGATCGCGTCCCCGGCGGTCCGCACGACGATCCCGCCGCCGGGCCGGCGCAAGGCGGCATCGCCGTTCAGCGCGGCGAGTTTTCGGACCTCGTTGCCCGCACCCAAGGTGTCCAGAGCCTTCAGCCCGTTCGGCGCGATCACGAGCCCGGCGCCGACCGGCAGCAACTCGGGGGCCCGCTCGACCACCGTCACGTCCCATCCCCGCTGGTGCAGCCCGACCGCCGCCGCCAGACCGCCGAAACCCGCGCCCACCACGACTGCCTTCATCGCACTCTCCACCTTCATGACGTTCTCCACTACATCCGTAGTTCCGACTACGGATGTAGTTCTACGCCACTACAGGCGTAGTCGTCAACTGTTAGGCTCGGACCATGACCTCCCGCCCCGACCTCATCGGCGACACCGCCATCGCCCTGCTCGCCGAGCGCGGGCTCCGCGGGCTCACCCACCGCGCCGTCGACGAGGCCGCCGGCCTGCCGCCGGGCTCCACCTCCAACCACGCGCGCACCCGCACCGCCCTCCTGGAGACGACGTTCGCGCGGCTGTGCCGCCTGGAGGCGGAAGTCTTCGAGAACGCGGCGAACCCGGAGGGTCTGCTCGCGCTGCCGAGGCTCAGCCCGGAACTGGCGGCCGATCTGGTGGCCACCCAGCTCCACGACACCCTCACGGTGCGCCGCGATCAGTTGCTGGCGCGTTTCGAACTCGCCCTGGAGGCAACCAGGCGCCCGGAACTGCGCACCATCTACGACACCGCCGGACGGACCTTCCGCGAGCCCGCGCGCTCGTTGATGGCCGCGCTCGGCACCCCCGATCCCGACCGCAACAGCCGCTCGTTCATCGCGTGGAGCGAGGGCCTGATGTTCGACTCGGTGGCCGGCGCCGGAAACCGCGAGGTACCGAGCCGGACGGAGATCCGCGACGGGCTGATCGAGCTGTTCCACGGAATGATGGAGGACCGGAAACCGAGCCCGCCGCCAGAGAGGCCCTGATCATGACGGTATGCGTCGCTATGGCAGCATCAGGCTGCACACCGGCAACATAGCGATACTCAAGGCAATTCGCGTAGTTGGCGTAGGCGTCGCACACGCATGCAGCAATGTAACGTGGCCTCTGCATGGCCGAGGGGGATCCACGTCACACCCCGACCGAAACCCGCGGCCAGTTTCACACCTCGCTGACCGCGGCGGCGATCCCGCCGTTACGTCCGTCTGAGAAACGTGTAGAGGAGACATGTAGTGGTGACCTCACGCAAGGGCGCGGGTGGCAAGACCGCTGCGAAGAAGAAGGCCGCCGCGTCAGCGCCGGACCTCGTGCAGCTGCTGACACCCGAAGGGGATCTGGTCGAGCACCCCGATTACTCGATCGACCTGTCGCCCGAGGAATACCGCGGCCTGTACCGGGACATGGTCCTGGTCCGCCGCATCGACGCCGAGGGCACGGCGCTCCAGCGCCAGGGCGAGCTCGGGCTGTGGGCCCCGCTGCTGGGCCAGGAGGCCGCCCAGGTCGGCTCCGGCCGGGCGCAGACCGCCGAGGACTACGCCTTTCCCACCTACCGCGAGCACGGCGTGGCCTGGTGCCGCGACGTGGACCCGGTGAACCTGCTCGGGATGTTCCGCGGCGTAAACAACGGCGGCTGGGACCCCAACGAGAAGAACTTCCATCTCTACACGATCGTCATCGGCTCCCAGACGCTGCACGCCACCGGCTACGCGATGGGCATGCAGCGCGACGGTCGTGAGGCCGCGGTGATCGCCTACTTCGGCGACGGAGCCTCCTCCCAGGGCGACGTCAACGAGGCCTTCGTCTTCGCCGGCGTCAACAACGCCCCCGTGGTGTTCTTCTGCCAGAACAACCAGTGGGCCATCTCCGAGCCCAACGAGCGCCAGTTCCGCGTCCCGCTGTACCAGCGCGCGGCCGGCTTCGGCTTCCCCGGCGTGCGGGTGGACGGCAACGACGTCCTGGCCTGCCTGGCGGTCACCAAGGCCGCGCTGGAGCGGGCCCGCAGCGGCAACGGCCCGATGCTGGTCGAGGCCTTCACCTACCGGATGGGCGCGCACACCACCTCCGACGACCCGACCCGCTACCGCAGCTCCGACGAGCTGGAGGAGTGGCGCGCCAAGGACCCGATCCAGCGCATGCGCGCCTTCCTGGAGAAGAACGGCCACGCCGACGAGGCGTTCTTCACCGGCGTGGACGACGAGGCGGACGTCGTGGCCGCGGACATCCGCTCGCGCTGCGTCAACATGCCCGACCCGAAGCCGGTCTCGATCTTCGACCATGTCTACGCCGAGGCGCACCCCTTGATGGACGAGGAACGCGCAGAGTACGGGGCTTACTGGGAATCTTTCGAGGGTGCGCACTGAGATGGCAGAGTCGACTAGCAAGACACAGCAGATCACCCTCGCCAAGGGCCTCAACCTGGGCCTGCGCCGGGCCTTGGAGGACGATCCGAAGGTCCTGCTGATGGGCGAGGACATCGGCAAGCTCGGCGGCGTCTTCCGGGTCACCGACGGCCTGCAGAAGGACTTCGGCGACGCCCGGGTCATCGACACCCCGCTGGCCGAGTCCGGCATCGTCGGCACCGCGGTCGGCCTGGCGCTGTCCGGCTACCGCCCGGTGGTGGAGATCCAGTTCGACGGCTTCGTCTTCCCGGCCTTCGACCAGATCGTCACCCAGGTCGCCAAGATGCACGCCCGCGCGCTGGGCACGGTCAAGATGCCGATCGTCATCCGCATCCCGTTCGGCGGCGGTATCGGCGCGGTGGAGCACCACTCGGAGTCCCCCGAGGCGTACTTCGCGATGACCGCCGGACTGCGCGTGGTCGCCGCGTCGAACCCCGTGGACGCCTACTGGATGATCCAGCAGGCCATCGCCTCCGACGACCCGGTGGTGTTCTTCGAGCCCAAGCGCCGCTACTGGGACAAGGCCGAGCTGGACCCCTCGGCGACCCCGCACCCGCTCTACGCCTCCCGCGTGCTGCGCCAGGGCACCGACGCCACGCTGGTCGCCTACGGCCCGATGGTGAAGACCTGCCTGGAGGCGGCCGCGGCCGCCGAGCAGGAGGGCCGCTCGCTGGAGGTCATCGACCTGCGCACGCTGTCCCCGCTGGACCTGGAGCCGGTCTACGCCTCGGTCCGCAGGACCGGTCGGCTGATCACCGTGCACGAGGCCTCCGTGTTCCTCGGCATGGGCGCCGAGATCGCCGCGCGCGTCACCGAGAAGTGCTTCTACTCCCTGGAATCGCCGGTCATCCGGGTCGGGGCGCCGCACACCCCCTATCCGCCGTCGCGGGTCGAGGAGGAGTTCCTGCCGGACCTGGACCGGGTGCTCGACGGCGTCGACCGCGCTTTCGCGTTCTAAGGGATCTGGGAGCACAGCATGGGTGAGATCAAGAGATTCAACCTCCCCGATGTCGGCGAGGGCCTGACCGAGGCCGAGATCCTGGCCTGGTCGGTCAAGGTCGGCGACATCGTGAAGACCAACCAGATCCTGGTGGAGATCGAGACCGCGAAGGCGGCCGTCGAGCTCCCCTCGCCGTGGGCCGGCAAGGTCGTGGAGCTGCTGGTGGAGGAGGGGCAGACGGTCGACGTCGGCACCCCGATCATCGGCATCGACCTCGACCCGAGCACGCCGGGCACCGGCGGCGCGGCGGGCGGCGACGACGTGGTCGCCGGGGTCGCGGCGACGGCCGAGGCCAAGGCGGCGCCGAAGAAGGAAGAAGCCAAGCGCGAGCCGGTCCTGGTCGGCTACGGCGTGAAGCCGGGCGCCACCGGCCGCCGGCCGCGCAAGACGGCGGCGTCGACTCCGACGGCGGCCGACGTCATGGGCGCCTCGCTGCGGGAGGAGCCGGTCGCCGACGACGTCCCGGCCCCGGCCTACTATGGGCAGTCCGCGGCCCACGAGGCGGCCGCTCCGGCCGTCTCCGGACCGTCGACGACGTCCTCGGCCCCCGCAGCAACCGCGGCCCCCGGCGCCAAGGCCCTGGCCAAGCCGCCGGTCCGCAAGCTGGCCAAGGACCTCGGCGTGGACCTCACGCTGGTGGCCCCGACCGGCCCCAACGGCACCGTGACCCGGGACGACGTCCACGCGGCCGCCAACGGCGCGGCGCCCGCGAGCGCCGCGGCCAGCAACGTCGGCACGGTCGGCGCGGCCGCCGCGTTCGTCAACGGCGAGCGCCGCGTCCCGATCAAGGGCGTCCGCAAGGCGACCGCCGCGGCGATGGTGCAGTCGGCGTTCACCGCGCCGCACGTGACCGAGTTCCTGACCATCGACATCACCCCGACCATGAAGCTGGTGCAGCGGCTCAAGGAGCTGCCGGACTTCCGGGGCGTGCGGGTCTCGCCACTGTTGCTGGTGGCGAAGGCGCTGCTGGTGGCGATGGCGCGGAACCCGGAGATCAACGCGCGCTGGGACGAGGCGACCAATGAGATCGTCTACTTCGACCACGTGACCCTGGGCATCGCGGCGGCGACGCCGCGCGGGCTGATCGTGCCGAACGTGAAGGCCGCGGACACGCTGTCGCTGGTGGAGCTGGGCCGGGCCCTGAACGCGCTGACGGATGTGGCGCGCGAGGGCAAGACGGCGCTGGCGGACATGACCGGCAGCACGACGACGATCACCAACGTCGGCGTGTTCGGCGTGGACACCGGCACGCCGATCCTGAACCCGGGCGAGGCGTCGATCCTGGCGTTCGGCGCGGTGCGGGAGCAGCCGTGGGTGCACAAGGGCAAGGTGAAGCCGCGCCAGGTGACGACCCTCGCGCTGTCCTTCGACCACCGCCTGGTCGACGGCGAGCTGGGGTCGAAGGTGCTGCGGGACGTCGGCGCGGTACTGGCCGACCCGCTGACCGCGCTGGCTTGGAGCTGATCGCTTAAGGGAGCTGATCGCTTAAGGGATCTTCTCCTGGGAGTCCTCTAAAGAGGCGCGCCGGTTCTCACAACCGGCGCGCCTCTGGCACGATCGGGACTATGCGCGTATCGCTTCTGCAGTTGGCCGTCGACGACTCGGAGCGGCCGGAGGACCGCGCGGACCGCGCGGTGCAGCTGGTCGAGGCCGAGCGGGCGTCCGGCGCCGAGCTCGTGATCCTGCCTGAGCTATGGGTCGCCGGAGGCTTTGACTACAAGCATTGGGGCGAGCACGCCGAACCGATCGCAGACAGCGGCCCGGTGGCCGCGTTGGAGAAGGTGCGCGCGGGGGAGGGCTCCGGCCCTGAGTTGTGGCTGCACTTCGGTTCCTATGTGGAGAGCGCGCCGGACGGGACCCTGTACAACACCTCGGTCTTCCGCGGACCCGGCGAGGTGGCGGCGCAGTACCGCAAGATCCACCGGTTCGGCTTCAGCGAAGGCGAGGCCACGCTGATGGGGGCCGGGGAGGACCTGGTGACGGTTCCCTCGCCGTGGGGCACGCTGGGCCTGGCCACGTGCTACGACCTCCGTTTCCCGGAGCAGTTCCGCAGCCTTACGGACCTGGGCATGGAGCATCTGGTGATGTGCTCCGCATGGCCGGAGCGGCGGATCGAACATTGGCGGATCCTGTTGCGGGCCCGCGCTATCGAGGATCAGGTGTTCGTGTTCGCGACGAACTGTGTGGGGACGAACGGCGGAGTCGTGCTCGGAGGCCGGTCCGCGGTCATCGATCCCTGGGGCAACGTGGTGGCCGAGGCCGGCACCGGGGAAGAGGTGCTGCGCGTGGATGTGGATCCGGCGGTAGTGGCTCAGACCCGTGAGACGCTTCCGGTCCTCAAGGACCGCCGCTTGCGTTGAGCGTCGGCCACCAATTGAATCCCCTGTCGCATAATGGCCGGAGTGCCGGACAGGGGAGGCAGCACGTTGACTACGCATCACACCGAACCCAGGGGGGATTCGGCGGAGCCTTCGGAAGCAGCGAAGGTCGGGCCGTACCGGCTGCTCACGCAGTTGGGTTCGGGTGCCATGGGACGCGTGTTCTTGGCGACCGACGACGACGGACGCCAAGCGGCCGTCAAGGTGATCCGCTCCGATCTCGCCGAAGTACCCGCGTTCCTTAAGCGTTTCGCGCGCGAGTTGGATGTAGCTCAACGCGTACACGGTCCTCATATAGCTGAGATCTACGATTCGCAGCCCAACGGCCCCAGGCCGTGGCTGGCGACCGAATACGTGCCCGGCCCTACGTTGCAGGAAGCGATCGAGCGCGGCGGCTGCTTCGACTCCGCGCGGTTGCGTTCCTTCGCCGCCGCAGTAGCGGACGCGCTCAAGACGATCCACGCGGCGGACGTCGTGCACCGCGACCTCAAGCCGTCCAACATCCTGCTCGGCGCGGACGGCCCGAAGGTGATCGACTTCGGCGTGGCGCGGGCGATCGACGCCTCGCTGCTCACAAACACCGGTCAGACCCTCGGCACACCGGCGTACATGTCTCCCGAGCAGGCCGACGGCCGAGCGGTGCAAAGCCCTTCCGACGTCTTCGCGCTCGGCGCGCTCTTAGTGTTCGCAGCGACCGGCCGCCTGGCCTTCGGCGACGGGCCGCCGCTGGCGATCCTGCACCGGGTCGTCAACAACGAGCCGGATCTGGAAGGCGTCGCCGAGGACGACCCGGAACTCCGCGACCTCGTCGCACGGTGCCTCGCCAAGGAACCCGACGACCGTCCCACTCCGCAGCAGCTGATCGACGAACTCGGCGACGCTCCCTGGGCTCCGCTGGTCGGCGTCGACTGGCAGCAGCCCCCGATCGGCGTCGGGCTGCCGGACACCGTCAACGACACGGCCGCCGCCGGCACGGTGGCGCTCCGCCCGAAGGCCCGGAACGGCAAGCGGATCGCGATCGTCTCGACGGCCGCGGTCGTCGCGCTCGTCCTGGCCGCCATCGCGGTCATGGAGGGCACCGGCGGCAAGGGAAGCCCGGACGCCAAGTCCTCAGCGAAGGTCGGCGAATCGCTGTCGGGCTCGGATTCCGGCGGATCGTTCCCGTCCGGCAGCGAAAACTCCGCCACCACTCCCGGCAGTTCGCCACTGACCACCTCCGCTTCCACCAGTGGCTCGCCCTCCCCCTCCGGCTCGCCGGCGTCTGCGGTCAGCCCGGGCGCCCCGCCGCCTCCCACGTCCGGCGCGTCCGGCGCGTCCACGTCGCCGGGCACCTCGCAGAACCCGGGCGGCCAGACCACGACGAGCCAGCCGCCACACACCACCTCCTCCTCCGCGGCCGCGCCAAAGACCACCGCTCCGGCGTCGAAGCCGAGCACCAGCAAGCCCGCGCCTCCGCCGCCGACCACCACGGCCGCCCCGCCTCCCGCCCACAATCCGCCGGCGGCTTTCGGGCACGGCGAGGTCGCCGTGAACATCCCGGGCTGGGTCGGCATCGCCACCGTCCAGGTGACGTGGGTGGCCCGCGGGGACGCGACCGGCTACGAGCTGCACTACACCGTCGACAGCGGCACCGACCAGACAGTGTCGGTCAGCGGCACGTCGTACTCGTACCAGATTCCGGCGGGCAGCAGCTCCTGCATCCAGGTCCGGCCGCTCAACCAGTACGGCAAGGCGGCTTTCTACCCGTCCCCCATGTTCTGCTTCAACTCCTTCGGCCAGACCGTCAGCGGCTCGCTGTAGATCCGCGACTCGCCGACGGCCGCCCGACCCGACCCCTACCGTTCAGTAAGTTACCGGCGGTAGGGTTCGGTCATGGGAACCTGGGGACCGCAAGGCGTCAGCGGCAAAGTCGTGGTCATCACCGGTGCGGCACGCGGGATCGGCGCCGACGCCGCCCGCCGTCTGGCCCGACGCGGCGCGAAGGTGGCGCTGGTCGGCCTGGAGCCCGAGGAACTGCGCAGGACCGCGGAGTCCTGCGGGCCCGAAGCCACCGCCTGGGACGCCGATGTCACCTCCTGGGAGCAGCTCGGCGCCGCGATCGACGGCATCGTCGCGCACTACGGCGGGATCGACGTGGTCGTGGCGAACGCCGGCGTGGCCCCGACCGGGTTCGTCCGGAACATCGATCCGGCGGCCTTCGAGCGCACCATCGAGATCAACCTGCTCGGCGTCTGGCGCACCGTCCGCACCGCGCTCCCGCACGTCATCGAGCACAAGGGCTACGTCCTCGTGGTCTCCTCGGCGGCGGCGCTCATCCATGCCCCGGCACTGGCCGCGTACACCGCTTCCAAGGCCGGCGCCGAAGCCTTCGGCGACAGCCTGCGTGCCGAGGTGAAGCACCTCGGCGTGGACGTCGGGGTCGCGTACTTCTCCTGGATCAAGACGGACCTGGTCACCAGCGCCGACGCGCACCCGGTCCTCGGCAAGTTCCGCAAGAGCGCGCCGGGTCCCGCGTCCCGCGTCTACCCGCTGGAGAAGGTCGGCCAGGCGGTCGCGGACGGCATCGGGCGCCGCAGCCGCGTCATCTGCGTCCCGTCGTGGGTCAATCATCTGCGACGCATCCATGGCGTGCTGCCGGTGTTGGTGGAGAAGGCCAACGCTCGCGCGACCGCCCGCGCCGATCGCGAGATGGTCGCGGACATCGCGAAGCGCGGCGTCCAGACGTCGTCGCGGCTCACCGGTCCGGGCGGAGCCGCCGCGGAGCAGGCTTCACACCGCGACGCCTAGCCGCACCGCACCGCTCGACACCGCACGACACCACTCCACACCTAGCCGAGAACCGTTTCGGCTAATCGCTTCAGCACCGCCGCGGGGTCCGCGGTCAGCCCGGTGTGCACCGGACCGGGCTGCACGACCGTGGACCGCGGCGCGATCAGCCACCGGAAGCGCCGGCCGAGGGCGTCCTGTCCGGCCGGGCCGGAGTCCGGCCCGCCGCAGCACACTTTCGTGATCGCGCCGAGCAACGCCTCGATGCCCTCGACGTCCGCGCCGGGATCCAGCGCGAGCACCCGCGCCGGGGCCACCTGCGTGGTGCAGCCCAGGAAGTCGAGCTGCTGGCAGTAGAGCACGACGCCGACGTTGACGAACTCACCGCGCTCGATCCTCGGCACCGCGCGCAGAACCGAGTACTCGTAAGGCTGAACGCTCACTTCACCCGTCCCTGCGTCCAGTTCGGGTACTTCGCCTTCAGCCGTGCTTTGCGATCGCCCGCGGACGCCCGCGCGGCCTCCTGCGCGGAGCTGTCCACAACCTGTGGAAACCACTCGCGCGGTCCGGCGACCCGGGTCAGCAGATAGCCGACATAGGCATCGCGGACCTCGTCCGGGGAGCCGAAGCCCGGTTCGTCGGCCAGCCATTCGTCCGGGACCACCGCCACCACCGCGCGCAACAGCTCCTCGGTGACCCGGGGCGCCAACGCAGCATCGGCGCCGGGCATGTCCTTCGCGAACGCCGCGAGCACATGGTCGGCGGCGTCGAACGGCACCAGCGCGCCCTTCTGCGCGCCGGGCCAGTTGTGGTGGAAGATCAACGACGCCCCATGGTCGATCAGATAGAGCTTGCGGTGCCACAGCAGCAGATTCGGGTTCCGCCACGACCGGTCGACGTTCCGGATCAGCGCGTCGAACCACACCACCCGGCTGGCCAGCTCGTGCTCCACCGGGAACGCCAGCGGATCGTAGCCCAGGGAACCCGGCAGGTAGTCCATCCCGAGGTTCAGACCCTCGCTGCCCTTGAGCAGCGCCTGGATCTCCCGGTCCGGCTCGGCCGCGCCGATCACCGGGTCCAGCTCCACGCCGACCAGCGCCGGCACCGGCAGGTCCAGGGCCCGCGCCAGCTCCCCGGCGACGACCTCGGCGACCAGAGCTTTGCGCCCCTGGCCGGCCGAGCGGAACTTCACCACATAGGTGCCCAGGTCCGAGGCCTCGACCAGGCCGGGGAGCGAGCCGCCCTCACGGAGCGGGGTCACGTACCGCGTGGCGGTGACGGTCGGCAGTGCGGATGGCATGGACACCAAACTAGCCGCACCGCCGACCGTTGATCGCGCGGTTATTCGCCGGCGGCGCCAAGGCTCAGGCCTTGGTGCCGATCACCAGCGTGTCGTTCTCCAGGTCCACGTCCACGAACACCGTGTCGCCGTCCCGGATCTCCCCGGCCAACAGCCGGCGGGCCAGCGGGTCGCCGATCGCGGACTGCACCAGGCGACGCAGCGGACGGGCGCCGAACGCCGGCTCGTAGCCCGCGATCGCCAGCCAGTCCCGGGCGCCCGGCGTGACCTCCAGGCCCAGCCGCCGGTCGGCCAGCCGCGCGGCCAGCTTGGCCACCTGGATGCCGACGATCCGGCCCAGCTCGGCGGTGCCCAGCGGGTCGAAGATCACCTGGGCGTCCAGCCGGTTCAGGAACTCCGGCTTGAAGGCCCCGCGCACGGCGGTCTCCACCCGCTGGCGCCGGTCCAGGCGGGCCTGCGCCGGGTCCAGCGCCTCGTCGACGGTGAGGTCGAAGCCGGCGGTGCCCAGGTTGGAGGTGAGGATCAGGATCGCGTTGCGGAAGTCCACGGTCCGGCCCTGGCCGTCGGTGAGCCGGCCGTCGTCCAGCACCTGGAGCAGCACGTCGAAGATCTCCGGGTGCGCCTTCTCCACCTCGTCGAGCAGCACCACCGAGTACGGCCGGCGGCGCACCGCCTCGGTCAGCTGGCCGCCCTCCTCGTAGCCGACGTAGCCGGGGGGCGCCCCGACCAGCCGGGCCACCGAGTGCTTCTCGGAGTACTCCGACATGTCGATGCGCACCATGGCGTGCTCGTCGTCGAACAGGAAGTCCGCCAGCGCCTTGGCCAGCTCGGTCTTGCCGACGCCGGTCGGGCCCAGGAACAGGAACGAACCGGTCGGGCGGTCCGGGTCGGAGATCCCGGCCCGGGCCCGGCGCACCGCGTCGGAGACCGCGCGCACCGCCTCGGCCTGGCCGATCAGCCGCTCGCCGATCCGCTCCTCCATGTGCAGCAGCTTCTCGGTCTCGCCCTCCAGCAGCCGGCCGGCCGGGATGCCGGTCCAGGCGCCGACCACCTCGGCGATGTCGTCCGGGCCGACCTCCTCCTTGACCATCGGCGTCACCGCCTCGGCCTGGTCCACCGTGGTCGAGGCGGTCGCCAGCTCGGACTCCACGGCCGGGATCTCGGCGTACAGCAGGCGGGAGGCGGTCTCGAAGTCGCCGGCCCGCTGGGCCTGCTCGACCTGCGACTTCAGCGCGTCCAGCCGCTGCTTGAGCTCGCCGACCCGGTTCAGGCCGCCCTTCTCCTGCTCCCAGCGCGCGTTCAGGGCGTTGAGCTGCTCCTGGCGGTCGGCCAGGTCCCGGCGCAGCCGGGCCAGCCGGTCCCGGGAGGCCGGGTCCTGCTCCTTGGCCAGCGCCAGCTCCTCCATCCGCATCCGGTCCACGGTGCGCTGCAGCTCGTCGATCTCCACCGGCCGGGAGTCGATCTCCATGCGCAGCCGGGAGGCGGCCTCGTCGATCAGGTCGATGGCCTTGTCCGGCAGGAAGCGGGAGGTGATGTAGCGGTGCGACAGCGTGGCCGCGGCGACCAGCGCGGTGTCGGAGATGGCGACCTTGTGGTGCGCCTCGTAGCGGCCCTTGAGCCCGCGCAGGATCGCGATCGTGTCCTCGACCGTCGGCTCGTCGACCAGCACCTGCTGGAAGCGGCGCTCCAGGGCCGGGTCCTTCTCGATCCGCTCCCGGTACTCGTCCAGCGTGGTGGCGCCGACCATCCGCAGCTCGCCGCGGGCCAGCATGGGCTTGAGCATGTTGCCGGCGTCCATCGAGGAGTCGCCGGTGGCGCCGGCCCCGACCACCGTGTGCAGCTCGTCGATGAAGGTGACGACCCGGCCCTCGGAGTCCTTGATGTCCGAGAGCACGGCCTTGAGCCGCTCCTCGAACTCGCCGCGGTACTTCGCGCCGGCCACCATCGCGCCCAGGTCCAGGGACACCAGCCGCTTGTCGCGCAGGCTCTCCGGCACGTCGCCGGCCACGATCCGCTGGGCCAGGCCCTCGACCACGGCGGTCTTGCCGACGCCGGGCTCGCCGATCAGCACCGGGTTGTTCTTGGTGCGCCGGGACAGCACCTGCACCACCCGGCGGATCTCGGCGTCCCGGCCGATCACCGGGTCCAGCTTGCCGTCCCGGGCCGCGGCGGTCAGGTCGACGCCGTACTTCTCCAGCGCCTGGTAGGTGGCCTCCGGGTCCTGCGACGTCACCCGCGCCGACCCGCGGACCTTGGTGAACGCCTCGCGCAGCGCCTTCGGCGTGGCGCCGGCCTGCTTGAGCAGATCGGCGGTGGCGTCGTCGCCGAGGGCCAGGCCGACCAGCAGGTGCTCGGTGGAGACGTACTCGTCGTCGAGCTTGCGGGCCTCGTCGCCGGCGGCGTTCATGGCGTTGAGGGTGTTGCGGGCCAGGGTGGGCGCGGACACCGTCGAGCCGCTGGCCGAGGGCAGCCGCTCGGCGGCCGCCGCGGCGGCCTCGCGCAGCGCCTTCGGATCGGCGCCGACGGCCTCCAGCAGCGGCCGGGTGGTGCCCTCGGGCTGGCCGAGCAGGGCGTGCAGCACCTGGACCGACTCCACCTGGGGGTTGCCGGCGCGCGTGGCCTCGCGGATCGCGACGCTCAGGGCCTCCTGGCTCTTGGTCGTCAGCTTCTGCGAATCCACTGTGAAACCTCCAAGAGATCAGCCCCCCGAACATTCAGTTGTGTCTCCCGCACCGCCCGGTGGCGCGCACCGGCCGGCGGCGGGTCAGCGGCCCTGCGGCTTCCACACCGCCAGCGCGGTGGTGAAGGTCGCCGGCAGCGCCGGCAGCAGGTCGCCGCGGTAGCCGGGCGGGGCCGGCGGCAGCGGGGAGGCGGGCGGGGACGCCGGCAGCGGCCCGGCGGGCCCCGCGGCCCGGGCCGGGTACAGGGTCGCGGCCTCCAGCTCGGCCACCCGCCGGGACAGCGCCGCGACCTGTTCCTCCAGCTCGCGGATCCGCTTGATCCCGGCCAGGTTCACGCCCTCGTCCTGGGACAGCCGCTGCACCTCGCGCAGCGTCTCGATGTCCCGGGCCGAGTACCGGCGGCCGCCGCCCCCGGTGCGCTCCGGGCACACGATGCCCAGCCGGTCGTACTGCCGCAGGGTCTGCGGGTGCATCCCGGCCAGCTGTGCCGCCACCGAGATGACGTAGACGGGCGTCCGGTCGGTCAACGGCAGGAACGGGTTCCTCGACGCCATCGGTCTACTCTCCCTTCGCGGCTTCCAGCAGCTCCGCCCGCGGGTGGTGGTTGCCGGTCGCCTCCTGGTACTTCTTCAGCGCCGTCCGGGCGTCCTCGCCGATCTCGGCCGGGACCGCGATCTCGAAGCGCACCAGCAGGTCGCCCTTGGTCCCGTCCTTGCGGAGCACGCCACGGCCGCGCACGCGCAGCACCCGGCCGTTCTGCGAGTTCTGCGGCAGTTT
The DNA here is from genome assembly GCF_039531695.1 of Catenulispora yoronensis. NCBI lineage: Bacteria > Bacillati > Actinomycetota > Actinomycetes > Catenulisporales > Catenulisporaceae > Catenulispora > Catenulispora yoronensis. The sequence goes on along the minus strand of NZ_BAAAQN010000035.1, from coordinate 55,402 downwards.
CACCGTCACCGGCATGCCGCCCAGGGTCGGGACCTGGATCTCCGCGCCCAGCACCGCCTCGGGGAAGGTGACGGGCACGGTCACGGTCAGGTTGTCGTCCTCGCGGCCGAAGACGGGATGCGGACTCACGTGGACCACCACATACAGGTCGCCGGCCGGACCGCCGCGCTCGCCGGAGGCGCCCTTGCCCTTGAGCCGGATGCGCTGGCCGTCGCGGACGCCCGCCGGGATGCGGGCCGAGATGGTGCGGGAGCTGGCGGCCCGGCCGGAGCCGTGGCACACCGGGCACGGGTCGTCGACCAGCAGGCCGCGGCCCTTGCAGTCCCGGCAGGGCTCGGAGAAGGCGAACCCGCCCTGGTTGCGGCTCACCTGGCCGGTGCCGGAGCAGGTCGGGCACACCCGGGGGGTGGTGCCGGCCTTGGCCCCGGTGCCCGAACAGGCCGAGCACGGGGTGTCCGAGGTCAGGCGCAGCGAGACCGTGGCGCCGTCGATGGAGTCGCTGAACTTCAGCGTCACCTCGGACTCCACGTCCGCGCCGCGCCGGGCCTGGGTGCTGCGGGTGCCGGTGGTCGTCGTCGGCCCGCCGCCGCGGTTGAACAGCCCGCCGAGCAGGTCGCCGATGTCGAAGTTGAAACCGCCGGGCGCGCCGCCGGTCGGGCCGCGGAACCCGCCGTTGCCGAACACCGAGCGCGAGTCGTCGTACTCCTTGCGCCGCTTGTCGTCCGACAGGACGTCGTAGGCCTCGGAGATCTCCTTGAACTTCTCCTCCGACGCCGCGTCGCCCTTGTTGGCGTCCGGGTGGTACTGGCGCGCCAGCTTCCGGTAGGCCTTCTTGATGTCGGCGGCCGGTGCGTCCTTCGAGACACCGAGGATCTTGTAGTAGTCCTTGTTGACGGCCACCTAAACCCACGCCTCCCGTCCGGGTCCTGCCTGTACGTTCACGCCGTCGCCCGCGCCCGCGCCGGTCACAGCCCCGAATCGTCGTCGTCGTCGACGTCCGCGGCACCGTCGGCGGGCTTGGTGCTCCCGTCCGGCGCGCTCTCGGCCGCCGCGGCCGGGCTCGGGGCCGCCGCCGGGGCGGGGGCCGGAGCCGGCTCGCTGTCCGGCGCCGGACCGGGCTCGGCCACCTGCACCTGCGCCGGGCGCACGATCCGCTCGCCGATCCGGTAGCCGGGGCGGAACACCACGTGCACGCTGACCTCCTCCACGTCCGGGGAGGAAGTGCTCATCAGCGCCTCGTGCAGGTTGGGGTCGAAGACCTCGCCGGAGGCCCCGAACCGGGCCAGGCCCAGCTTCGCGGTCACCGCCTCGAAGGCCTCGCCGACCTGCCGGAAGCCGCCCTCGAGCTCGCCGTGCTCGCGGGCCCGGCCGATGTCGTCGAGCACCGGCAGCAGCTCGCTGAGCGCGCCGGCCACCGCGGCCTCCTTGACCGCCTGGCGGTCGCGCTCGACCCGCTTCTTGTAGTTGCTGAACTCGGCCTGCAGCCGCTGCACGTCGTTGGTGCGCTCGGCCAACTCCGCCTGCACACCCTGCAGCTCGTTGGTCCGCTCGGCGAGCTTGGCCAGCAGCTCGGTGACCGCGAGATTGGCGCGCTCACCCTCGCCTTCCCGCTCGGCCGTGTACTCGTCGCTCACGAAAGGTCCTCCTGAACCCGCCGCTTCCCACGTCCTCGGGAAGTCTTCAATCTCGCTGGGGAGTGGTGCCGCGCGGGGCGGGCGGTCCATCCGTTGATGGTCCTGCCCCGCACGGCACCGTCTAGCCGTCCTGCCTCATCGCCTCATCGCCGGATCCGGCCCGGCGGCCCGAGGCTCAGGCCTGGCCGCCCGCCTTGCCCTCGTCGACGATCTCGGCGTCCACCACGTCGTCGTCGGCACCGCCGCCGGCCGCGCCCTCGGCACCCGGCTCGCCGCCGGCCGCGCCGGCCTCGCCGGAGGCCTGGGCCTGCTGGTACAGCGCGGCGCCGAGCTTCTGGCTGGTGGTGGCGAGCTTCTCCGAGGCCGAGCGGATGGTGGCGCTGTCCTCGCTCTTGAGGGCTTCCTTGGTCTCGCCGATGGCCGCCTCGACCTCGGACTTCACATCGCCCGGGACCTTGTCCTCGTTGTCCTTGAGGAACTTCTCGGTCGAGTAGACCAGGGTCTCGGCCTGGTTGCGGACCTCGGCGGCCTCGCGGCGGCTGTGGTCCTCGTCGGCGTACTGCTCGGCCTCGCGCATCATCCGGTCGATCTCGTCCTTCGGCAGCGCCGAGCCGCCGGTGATGACCATCGACTGCACCTTGCCGGTGCCCAGGTCCTTGGCCGAGACGTTGACGATGCCGTTGGCGTCGATGTCGAAGGTGACCTCGATCTGCGGCAGGCCGCGCGGCGCCGGCGGCAGGCCGGTCAGCTCGAACATGCCCAGCCGCTTGTTGTAGGCCGCGATCTCGCGCTCGCCCTGGTAGACCTGGATCTGCACCGAGGGCTGGTTGTCCTCGGCGGTGGTGAAGGTCTCCGAGCGCTTGGTCGGGATCGTGGTGTTGCGCTCGATCAGCTTGGTCATGATGCCGCCCTTGGTCTCGATGCCCAGGGACAGCGGGGTGACGTCGAGCAGCAGGACGTCCTTGACCTCGCCCTTGAGGACGCCGGCCTGCAGCGAGGCGCCGATGGCGACGACCTCGTCGGGGTTGACGCCCTTGTTCGGCTCCTTGCCGCCGGTCAGCTCGCGGACCAGGTCGGCGACGGCCGGCATCCGGGTCGAGCCGCCGACCAGGACCACGTGGTCGATGACCGAGATGGAGACCCCGGCGTCCTTGATCACGTTGTGGAACGGCGCCTTGCAGCGGTCCAGCAGGTCGGAGGTGAGCTGCACGAACTGGGAGCGGGACAGCCGCTCGTCCAGGTGCAGCGGGCCCTCGGCGCTGGCGGTGATGTAGGGCAGGTTGATCGAGGTCTCGGTGGAGCTGGACAGCTCGATCTTGGCCTTCTCGCCGGCCTCCCGCAGCCGCTGCATGGCCATCTTGTCCTTGGACAGGTCCACGCCGTGCGCGTTCTTGAACTGGGTCACCAGCCACTCGACGACCTTGTTGTCCCAGTCGTCGCCGCCGAGGTGGTTGTCGCCGTTGGTGGCCTTCACCTCGATGGTGGAGAAGCCGTCCTCGTCCTTGCCGACCTCCAGCAGGGACACGTCGAAGGTGCCGCCGCCGAGGTCGAAGACCAGGATCATCTGGTCGCCCTCGCCCTTGTCCAGGCCGTAGGCCAGGGCGGCGGCGGTGGGCTCGTTGATGATGCGCAGGACGTTCAGGCCCGCGATCTCGCCGGCCTCCTTGGTGGCCTGGCGCTCGGAGTCGGAGAAGTAGGCCGGCACGGTGATGACCGCGTCGGTGACCTTCTCGGACAGGTAGGCCTCGGCGTCGCGCTTGAGCTTCTGCAGGATGAACGCGGAGATCTGCTGCGGCGTGAACTGCTTGTCGTCGATCCCGATCTTCCAGTCGGTGCCCATGTGGCGCTTGACCGACCGGATGGTGCGCTCCACGTTCGTGACGGCCTGGCGCTTGGCGACCTCGCCGACCAGCACCTCGCCGTTCTTGGCGAAGGCCACCACGGACGGCGTCGTCCGGGAGCCCTCGGCGTTGGTGATGACGGTGGGCTCGCCGCCTTCCAGGACGCAGACGACGGAGTTCGTCGTCCCGAGGTCGATGCCGACCGGACGTGCCATGGGGATTCCTCCGCGAAAGACGTTTCGTTGTCGCTTCGTTGTCTCTGCCGCGCGCCCTGAGAGAAGTGGGGAAGGCCCGCGCCAGGTTGAGTCGAGTTCGCTCAATGATGCATGGTGCGGCCGGTCGAAGTCAAAAGGTTGCGCGCAGGGGGCTCAAGTTTATCGCCGGTATCGCGCCTGACCTGCGAGGAAGGTGTAGACGGAGCTACGTCGACGCGGTGATCACGAGTACCTCCCATGGCGGATACACTGCCTTGCCCGGCATCTCGAGCCCGCTCACCCAGGACGATCCGTACTGCTCCCTGTTCGCCATGAACACCGTGCCGCGCGGGGCGACGGTGCTGGTCGCCCCGGGCAAGGGCTACGACCTCGGAGGCAACATCGGCAACTCGGGGAACGCCTCCACCACGCCCATCGTGATCACCGGTGTCGGCGGTCACGTGAAAGTGCACGGCGGGTTGTGGCTCGGCGGCGTCGACAACGTCGTCGTCCAGGTGCGACGAGGGTGGTCGGGAACACGATCACCGGCCCCTACACGCAGGGGATCGCTGTCAGCAGCGGCAACGGGGACCGCTCCGGCCGCTGGACGACCCCCGGCCTGGTGGACGACAACGAAGTCTCCGGCATCGCCGCCGGCGGTGCCGCGATCAGCCTCTACGGCGCCAAGGTGCAGGTTTCCCGAAACCGGGTCCACGACAACGACGGCCCGGGCATCTCCAGCCAGTCCGCCCTCGCCGGCGGCGCGGCGGTCGTGATCGCCGACAACCTGGTCCGGGCCAACGGCGGCCCGGGCGTGTCGGTCACCACCGGGATCACGGACTACATCACCTCGAACACTATCGTCGGCAACAACGGCGCGCAGGTCGCCATCGACGTCAAGAGCTACAGCCCGGCGTTCGTCCGGAACAACATCATCGCCGCGCACGACGGGACCATCGCCTCCTACTCCGGCCCGGTCGCGGCGGCCCCCCTGGTCGGCATCCGGACCGACCCCGCCGCGTGGTCGAGCACGGTCATCGAGAGCAACATCGTCGACGTCCCCGGGGGCACCGCCTATTCGAACGGTTCCGCAACCTACGCCGACGCGGCAGCGCTGCGGCAGGCCGGCAAGGGCGCCCACGAGATCACCGCCGACCCCGGCCTGAACGCCGACGGCACGCTCAAAGCCAGCTCCCCGGCGATCGACTCCGCCGATTCCGGCGCCGACGGCGAGCTGGACACCGACCTCGGCAATGCCCCGCGCGTGAACGTCCCGTCCGTGGCCGACACCGGTCTGGGCCCTCGCTCCTACGACGACCGCGGCGCCGAGGAGTACGGCTCGACGTCCCCCGGCACCCGGTCTCCGGCTCCGACGATGCCGATCCTGCCGCACACCGACTGCGGAAAGGCGGCGGTCTCGCCCGAGCTCCCCGCCGACATTACGGACGAGCCGAGCCTGTCCTCGACCGATCTGCCGCCGCAGGGCTCCAGCGGGCACAACCTGTTCCAGGGCATCCCGGCGGTGGTCCACGCGCACTCCAGCGGCGGCACTGGCGGAGTGGTGTGCTACAAGTTCGCTGTCAGCCTCATCGGGAGCAACCCGGTCGGCACCACGGTCGTGGCCGCGGACGCCCAAGGGGACGCGGACCTGATCATCAGCGGCTACGCCTCAGGCGTCCAGGTGGTGAACGTCGTCGCCATCGACGCCGCCGGATACCAGTCGCCGCAAGGCACGTACATGTTCTACGCAGTGAGCGGCGGCACGGACTACACAATGCGGCTCACCACCGCCGGTGTCTCCGGCCAACCGCTCGCCATGGACGTGACCGGCCAGGCAGTCAGCAATGTCCTCCCGATTCCCCTGCCCCCGGGGTACTCGTACCTGTTCTCGTTCGGGGACGGTTCGCAGGCGGTGGCCCAGACCGGCACCACAGTCCGGCACGTTTTCCCGAGGCCAGGTACCTATGCCATCGCGGCCCGGCTTCTCGACGAGACCGGCGCGATCGTCACTGAGAACGCCCAGTACGTCAGCATCTCGGTGCCGGTCGCCACGCCGCCGGACGGAGGCGGGACCACTACGCCGCCCGGAGGTGGGACCACTACGCCGCCCGGGGGCGGGACGACCACGCCACCTGGAGGCGGGACCACCACCCCACCGCCCGGCGGCGGAACCGGGACCACCCCGCCGGCGACCGGGGTCACCGTCGACCGCATCGCCGGGAACGACCGGTTCGAGACCGGCGTGAACGTCTCCAAGAACCAGTGGCAGGCCGGCCAGGCCGGGGCCGTGGTGCTGGCGCGCGGCGGCACCTTCCCCGACGCCCTGTCCGGCGTCCCGCTGGCCGCGCACCGGCACGGCCCGCTGCTGCTGACCGACACCACCTCGCTGAGCCCGATCGTCGCCGCGGAGATCCGGCGGGTGCTCGGGCCGGACACCTCCAAGACCGTCTACATCCTCGGCGGCACCGGCGCGATCACCACCGATGTCGAGAAGGCGGTACGGGCTCTCGGCTACCAGGTGGTCCGCTACGGCGGCAAGGACCGCTTCGCCACCGCGCTCCAGGTCGCACAGAGCTTCGGGGCGACCCGTCACGTCGTGGTCGCCACCGGTCAGAACTTCCCGGACGCCCTGTCGGCCGGTCCGCTCGGAGCGGTCGAGGACGCGCCGATCGTGCTGTCGGACGACCACAACCTGGATCCGACAACCGCCGCCTTCGTGGCCTCCCACACCGCGATCGAGACGGTCGGCGGCCAGGCCGACACCGCGGTCCGGGCCCACGTCGGCCTGGCGGGCAAGACGTATCTTCCGCTGTGGGGCCACGACCGGTACTCGACCTCGAAGACCGTGGCCCAAGCGGTCGTCGCCGCGGCCGGCCACGCCCCGGCCGGCGTCGGCCTGGCCAGCGGGACGAATTTCCCCGACGCCCTGACCGGCGGCGCCTTCGTCGCCAACGCCGGCCGGCCGCTGCTGCTGACCGACCCCGCGTCGTTGCCCGGCCCGATCGGCGACGAGCTGGCCGCGCTGGCCGGACAGCTACGGACCGTCACCATCTTCGGCGGTCGCAACTCGGTCTCGGACGCCGTCGCGGCCCAGGTCGCGGCCCGGGTCCAGCGCCGCTAGGCGTCGGGCGGCCGGGCTGACGCCACCGCCCCGCCTCGCGGCCCCGCCACCCGCTCCTTCCGCCGTCTCCTTCCGCCGTTTCCTTCCGCCGGCCCCCTCCGCCCGCTCCGTCGCCCGGCTGCACCGCCAAGATGCAGCGGACCGGCCTACGGCATAGCTTCGGGCCGAGGGGGCTGGTGGAAGGAGCCACAGCATGATGCGCAACGTCGTCGGCGGCCTCCTCGTCATTCTGGGCGCGGCGGCCACGCTGGTCAGTCCCTGGCAGGCCTGGTACAACGGCCGCCACGGGAGCACGTACAAGTTCTGGGAAGTCTTCGGCAGCGGGGTCACCGATTCGCGGTCCGGTGTCACCGACTCGGTCTTCCTGATCTTCCTGATCACGGCGGTGGCCGCGGTGGTCGGCCTGCTGATGCGTTCGCGGACGCTGGTGTTCGTCGCGAGCCTGGTGGCGTTCGGCTTCACCATCCTGTGGATGGTGCGGCAGGGGCAGGCGGCCGGGGAGCTGACCATCAGCTCCAACAACCGCGGCCTGGGCACCGGTGTCGCCAACGCCTTCGGCGGCAGCTTGTTGATGATCATCGGTGCGCTGGTGATGACCGGCCGGCCGAAGGAGGTCGCGGTGGCGGACCGGACCGGGGCCAAGGCCGTGGTCGCGCCGGCGCCGGCCCCAGCACCAGCCCCGGCCGGCAAGATGCCGGAGTCGAACGCCATCCCGACCAACCCGCCGACGCCGTCGGCTCCGGCCAAGCCGGTGCCGCCCCCGCCGACTCCGTCCGAGCGCACCGGGACCGAGCGGCTGAGCAAGGAGGAACGGGAGATGCTGGGCCTGGACGAGGAGGCCCCGACGCAGAGCAAACCGCCGGAGAAGTGAGCGGGGCCGAGCTCGCGTCGAGCGTCTCCTGACGATGGCTCAGGTGATGTTTCACGTGAATCATCGGCGGCCCGCACCTCGACCAGCGGCTCAGAAGCCCTGGTCGAGGAACTCTATGACCTTCGGGAACGACGCCGTCACGAAGTCGTAGGTGTGGCCGCCGGGTTCGAGGTGCCAGTTCAGGTCGACGCCGCAGGCGCAGGCGTGCAGCCGTTGGGCGAACTCGGACGCCTCGCCCTGGATCAGCGAGTCGGTCTCGTCCTGGTCCTCCAGCAGCAGCACCCGCTTCCCGGACGCCTGCTGGACCAGGTCGTCCGGGGTGTTGGCGGCCTGCAGCCGGCTGTCCGAACCGAACATCCCGGCCGGGTCGTCGACATGGAAGTACCCGGCCAGCGAGGCGAACTGGCCGAACAGGTCCGGATGCCGCAGGGCCAGGTTGGCGGCGCCGTAGCCGCCCATCGAGAAGCCCACGATCGCCCGCATGCTCGCGGGGCGGGGCGTGGGCCCCTCCACCGCCGACAGCACGTTCTTGATCAGGTAGGTCTCGACCAGGTCCTTGCCGTCGGCGGCGTCGGCCCACTCGGTGTCGCTGTGGGCGCTGCCGCCGCCGGTCGGGGCGGCCACCTCGAACGGCGCCTGGCCGCCGGTGGTGAAGGCCTGGTCCAGGGTGTCCTTGACAGCCTCCATCATCCGGTCCGGCTCGCCCGGGACGCCGTGCAGCAGGTACACCACCGGCAGCACCGTCGCGTCGGGCACGGCGGGCCGGTAGACCACCACCGGCCGGCTCGTCAGGTCGCTGTCCGCGGACGTCACGTTCAGGGTGGTGACCGTGCCGGGCCCGGTGGCCTTGACCACGGGACGCGGCGACGTGGGCGCGGACGCGGTGGCGGACCCGGTGCCGCCAGTACCGCCAGTGCCGCCAGTGCCGCCAGTGCCGCCAGTGCCGCCGCTGCTCCCGGCGGGTGCGGGCACCGACGCCGACCCCGAGGGAACGGCGGCCTTCACCTCGGGCGCGGCAGCCTTCTCCGTGCCCTGATGCTTGGCGAACAGATGCGAGGCATAGCCGATGGCGGCACCGGTGCCGGCCACCAGGACGGCACTGACCATCACCAGCACCAGCGCACGGGACCGCCCCCGGCGTTTGGGCGCGCGACGCCGCCCTCGCGCCGTACCGGCCATAGACCCGTCGCCCTCCTCGCGAACCCGACTCTCGCAGGGCCGCGACAATCTCGCCCCGCGAGACCGTATCCCCCGTGTCCACTGGTTCACACGAGGCTAGTCAGACTACATAAAGCCCAGGTTAAGGATGATCCGGAAGATAGAGTGCGGCCATGTCAGGGACTTCAGCGCGGCTCCAGTCCCTCTTCCGGCGGTTCGGCCTGCCGGCGCCGACCAGTCTCCGGGCGGTCGACAGCGGTCTGCTCAACCGGTCCTACAAGGTGGCCTCGGCCGGTCAGAGCTACTTCCTCAAGCACTACCTGCCCTGGCGCGGCCAAGGACTGCCCGACGAGCACGGCCGGCACCGCTCGGCGGCGCAGACGCTGCGCTGGCAGCACGAAGCCGTGATCCGATTACAGGCCTTGGGAATTCCCGCGGTCGCCCCGCTACGGGATTTACGGGGCCGCACAGTCGCTTATGTTCGAGGCCGTCCACTCGCCGTGTTCCCGTGGAAATGCGGGGAACATCGCTACGGCCACCATATGCAGGAAACTGATGCGTACTACCTCGGGGCCTTGCTGGCCGACATCCACAGCGGCCTGGCCCGGGTCCTCCCGCGTGTTCCACAGCCGCTGTTCGTCACCACGAAGCCGGAACAGCGCGCGATCATCGAAGCTCAACAGCTCTTGGCCCTGATCGCCGTGCGTCCCGATCCCGACGACATGGATCTGCTCTCCGCACATCGATTATCCGAGCGCCTGGCGCTCATTCCCGAGGTGGCCCACTTACGGCCCGCGCCGAGCGCGGTCAGCACCGTCGGGTACATCCACGGAGATTTCCACGGGGGGAACATCATGTGGTCGGGCCTGGAGCCCGGCAGCCGGGTGACGGCCATCGTCGACTGGGAGAAGACCTCGGTGGGCCCGTGCGGGGACGAGGTGGTGAGCACCTCGCTGGTGTTCTTCACCGACCAGGTCTCCGGCCACCTGGACCTGGACCTGCTGCGCATGTTCGTCGCCGGCTATGTCGCGGCCCGCCCCCAGTTCTCGGAGCGGGAGCTCGCGGACTCGGTACGCCGTGTCTGGTGGGAACGCCTCACCGATTTCTGGATCCCGATGTGGCGGTATCTGCACGCCGACCACCGGGCGGACTCGCTGTTCCCCGCCACCGCGGCCCTGGTGCCGTGGTGGACGGAGAACTACGACAAGGTGCTGGACGCCTTCCTGGACGGCGCCGGCCAGGCTAGAGGTACGGCCCCGCGCCGCTGATGCGGCTCGGCTGGTCGCCCTCGCCGCCCATCCCGGGCGGCACCGAACCGGGCGGCAGGGCCCGGCGGATCTGCTCCAGCTGCGCCCGCGCCGCCATCTGCTGGGCGAACAGCGCGGTCTGGATGCCGTGGAACAGCCCCTCCAGCCAGCCGACCAGCTGCGCCTGGGCGATCCGGAGCTCGGACTCGCTGGGCACCTCGTCCTCGGCGAACGGCAGGGACAGCCGCTCCAGCTCGGCGACCAGCTCCGGGGCCAGGCCCTTCTCCAGCTCGGCGATCGAGGAGCGGTGGATCTCGCGCAGCCGGGCCCGGCTGGCCTCGTCCAGGGGCGCCGCCCGGACCTCCTCCAGCAGCTGCTTGATCATCGAGCCGATGCGCATCACCTTGGCCGGCTGCTCGACCATCTCCGCGACGTTCATCGGGTTCTCGCCGGCCTCGTCGTCGTCCCCGCCCGCGGGGACGACGATCACCCGGCCGGCCAGGTCGCCGTCGTGCTCGGGGTCGGTGTTCAGGCTCATGTTCATCGCTCCGAAGATGTCGCCGGTCATTCCCGTCATGTATCCGTCCCTAGGTTCCACGCGCGCGACTCCCCGTCACCCGCCGCCTGCCGCCGCCACGTCCAGCAAGACCTTGCCGACGTGCCCGCTGTCCTCCACGATCCGGTGGGCCTCGGCCGCCGCTTCGACCGGCAGCACGCGGTCCACCACCACCCGGAACCGCCCGGCCTCGATCAACGGCCACACCGCGTCCCGGGCCGCGGCGACGATCTCCGCCTTCTCCTCGGTCGGCCGCGCCCGCAAGGTGGTGGCGGTGACGCTGGCCCGTTTGGTGAGCAGGGTGCCGAGGTTCACCTCGCCCTTGACGCCGCCCTGCAGACCGATGATCATCAGCCGGCCGCCCACGGCGAGCGCCTGGACGTTGCGGTCCAGGTAGGCGGCCCCCATGTTGTCCAGGATCACGTCGACGCCCCGGCCGTCGGTGGCCTCGCGCACCCGTTCCACGAAATCCTCTTCGCGGTAGTTCACCAGCACGTCGGCGCCGAGGTCGCGGCAGGCCTGGAGCTTGGCCGCGCTGCCCGCCGTGACCACGACCCGGGCCCCGAGCTGGTGCGCGAGCTGGACGGCCGTGGTGCCGATGCCGCTGGAGCCGCCGTGCACCAGGAAGGTGTCCCCGGCCGAGAGCCCGGCCAGCAGGAAGACGTTCGACCAAACGGTGCACACGGTCTCCATCAGACCGCCGGCCTCCGTCATACTCAGCCCCTTGGGCAGCGGCGCGACCTGGCCGGCCGGCACCGCGACGCGCTGCGCGTAGCCGCCGCCGGCGAGCAGGGCGCACACCTCGTCGCCCGGCACGAAGCCGGTGACCCCGGCGCCGACCTCGGCGATCCGCCCCGAGCACTCCAGGCCCGGATAGTGCGAGGCGCCGGGCGGCGGCGTGTAGAAGCCCATCCGCTGCAGGATGTCGGCGCGGTTCACCGCCGTGGCCGCGACCTCGATCAGCACCTCGCCCGGACCGACGGCCGGATCGGGCACCTCGGCCCAGACCAACCGCTCCGGCCCGCCGGGTTCGGCGATCGTGATGGCACGCATGACTTCACCCTAGCGAGAGGTTCGCGCCGGGGTCGGATCAAGGCGGAGAACCGCTCTCGGCCGGTACCCCTGACCACGGCTGGGACCCGTGATCAGGATGAGGCGGCGGGATTCGCCCATTCGGTCGACAACAAGTAAAAACCCACCGGTATGACTTGGCACCGTCCTGGATCAGTCGTAGAAAGAGAACTAAGGCCGGACGACCACCCAACTCAAAGAGAAGGAATGGTTTGGCACAGGGCCGTCAGACCTCGACATCGATCGGGAACCCACGCAAAGACCGACCCCTTGAGGGGCCAGCCAGCCAGGCAGTCGGAAAGCAAGTAACAAGGACCTGGAAGGCGACTACGGCGAGCGACGCTTGGTAACTCGTTCTCGATGTCACTGACAGCGGTGCCGCTGCGCAGCGGCACCGCTGACGTTTGTTCCGGGGGAACCGCGGGCACCGCGCAAACGTCTGAGGGACATGACCGGTCTTATCAGGGCTCGCATTTCCGCGGGGGTCTCCGTCGCCGCGCTCACGCTCCTGGTCACGGGGTGCGCCAGTCAGCATTCGCACGTTTCAGGACACATGGTCCTGACCACGCCGCCGACCGACGGGCCGACCTCCGGCCTGGCCGGCAGCCCGACCGACAGCCCGGCCAACACCCCGACCAACACCCCGACCTCCGCCGTGGAACCCGCCGTCGGATCGTCCGCTCCGGCTCCCACGGCGACCACCTGGGTCTCCGGCATGCCGCCCGGGCAGAACACCCTCCTCACCGCCGCCGAGAGCATCCGGCCCATGCTGGCGCGGGACTACGCCGACTGGTTCGCCGCCATCGCGTTCCAGCAGCCCAAGTCGCCGGACGACAAGACCGAGTACGCGCTGCTCGTCTACCGGGTCCCGCATCCGGCCCTGGACGACGCGGTCCGCTCGGCCCTGCCGACGACGAAGGTCGTGTTCGTCGACACCAAGCTCAACCTCGAACAACAGCGGGCGCTGACGAACAGCGTCAGCTTCGGCTATTGGCGCGACCAGGGCCTCACGATCAACACGCTCGGCTGCGACTTCGACGGCGTGTGCACGTTCGGCGTCGACGACCCCGCCAAATGGCGCGCGGCCCTGGAGGCCAAGTACGGCAAGGCGAAAGTCGTGGTCATCAAACAGGGCCAGGCCACGTCCCTGACCGGTGACGTGGCGCCGGGCACGACGCTCGCTAGCGGTCCCCGGTAGCAGCCGCCCGCGGCAGACCCGCCGCGACCAGCGCGGCGGACAGCTTGTGCGCGGCGTCGGCGTCCAACGGCCGGTGACCGATCAGCCCCCGGTACCAGAGCAGGCCGTAGGCCAGATCGGTGAGGAAGTCCAGGTCCGTGCCCTCGGCGATCTCCTGGCGCTCGGCGCCCCGTTCGAGCAGCGTGCGCAGGCTCGCGCGGCGGTTGGCCAGGAACTCCTGGAACGGCGCGGCCGTCTCGGGGTTCTCGATGGACGCCGCCATCATGTTCTTCAGCTGGTTGAGCACCGCCGGATCCTCCGACTGGCGGAAGGTGGCCTCGAAGAACTCGGTCAGATCGGTGCCGAGCTCCCCGGTGTCCGGCAGCGGGATGGTGTGCCGCGCCCGGGTGCCCACCGCCTCGGCGATCACCGCCGCCTTCGACGGCCACCAGCGGTAGACCGTCTGCTTGCCGACGCCGGCGTCCTTGGCCAGGCGCTCGATCGTGAACCCTTCGTAGCCGACGTCCTGCAGCAGGGCGATCGCGGCGTCGATGATCGCGTCGCGGGCCGCCTCGTTGCGGCGTCTTCCGGTGTGGGGGCGCTCCATGACCGGCAGCCTAGCCGAGTTGTCTAGACGCGTCGTCTCGGTAATAATTGTCGAGACGGATCGTTTCGACAAAGTGGTTCGACGGAGGGGACGGGTATGTCCACCCAGGGCAGGTTCACCGGCAAGACCGTTTATGTGATCGGCGCCAGCCACGGCATCGGCGAGGAGACGGCCCGCGCGTTCGCCGCCGACGGGGCCGAGGTGCTGATCACCGGACGCAGCAAGGAGCGGCTGGACGCGGCGGCCGAGCGCATCGGCCACACGGTCCGCGTCTTCGAGGCCGACGCCACCCGGCAGGCCGACGTCGACGCCCTGTTCGCGGCCGCCGGGAAGATCGACCACCTGGTGCTGGCGGTCAGCGGCGGCATGGTCGGCCTGGGCGCCCTGGCCGACCTCACCGACGAGGCCCTGCGCGAGGGCTTCGAGGGCAAGGTGTTCGCCCAGCTGCGGGTCCTGAAGGCGGCGCTGGCGCACCTGGCCGCCGACGCCTCGGTGACCTTCATCGCGGCCGGCAGCTCCCGCGCCGCCTTCCCCGGCACCGTCGCCCTGGCGGCGGCCAACGGCGCCCTGGACGCCGCGGTCCCGCCGCTGGCCACGGAACTGGCCCCGATCCGGGTGAACGCCGTGAGCCCGGGCGTCATCGACACCGCGTGGTGGCACCCGCTGGGCGAGAACCGCGACGGGTTCATGGCCCAGCAGGCCGCGGCCACCCCGGTCGGCCGGGTCGGCCGGCCGCACGACGTGGCCGAGGCGGTGCTGTTCCTGGCCGGCAACGGCTTCACGACTGGCGTGGTGCTGGACGTGAACGGCGGGACCACGCTGGCGGCTGGGAAGTAGTGCTCAGCCCCGCATGATCGCCTCGCACACCGCCAGCGACTCCCGCGCCCCGAGCGCGACGGCCTCGGCGTAGTGCGCGAGCCAGGCGGTACGGCCCTCCTCGGTGCCGCTCGCGTAGCCGCGCGCCGCCGCCAGATAGGCCTCGACCCCCAGATCGACGTGCCCGGCCTCGACCACGGCCAGCGACTGCGGGTCCAGGCCGCGGTCGGCCAGGATCAGCCGGGACGAGGCCCGGGCCAGCAGGCCGTCGCCCCAGCCGAAGGGCTCGGCGACGAGCAGCTCGGCGTGCACGGCGGCGGCGACCACGACCGCCGGGACCTCGGCCGACGCCGGGTCGCGCAGGTCGTTGGCCAGGGCGGTCAGCAGGGCCGCGGCCTCCGGGCCGCGGGGGCGGCCGACGGCGTCCGGGTCGACCGAGCCGGCGGCGGCCAGCAGATGCATACGGGACAGCGCCTGGATCGGCGAGCGCTTCCAGACCGTCGCGAGGCTGCCCAGCTCGCCGGAGATTCGCAAGGCGCCGCGCAGGTGGCCCGAGCCGTCCTCGTCCCCGAGGTCGGTCCGGCGGCGGACCTCCTCCAGCGGCCAGTCGGTGCCCGGCTCGCCCAGCGACCCCAGCGCCGCCGAGGCCCGGGCGCCGCGCAGCTGGGACTCGGCGGTGACCCGGGACGACTGGCTGCGCAGGACTTTGTGGCCGCGGACGCGGTCCACGGCCTGGCGCGCGGTCTCCGCCGCGTCGGCGGCGTTCGGGGCGGCGGCCAGGCGCCGGATCGGAGAGCTGCTGTCCATGCCCCGGACTCTACCTACTGGCAAGTAGCGCGGCCGCCACCCGATCGGAGGACGCTTGGTTGACGCGCCGCCACGACGGCGCGGAGACTCGGCGCGTATCCGTTTTAATGAAAACGGTTGTCATCAGACGCGGACCCCGCTGGGGGCCCGCGCTCTGCTTCCCTCTCCCGGCGCAAGGAGGTCCGGCATGCGCATCGCCCTGGTCGGCAAAGGCGGCAGCGGCAAGACCACGGTCTCGGCCCTGCTCATCCGGCACCTGGCGGCCGGCGGCCGGCCGGTGGTCGCGGTGGACGCCGACATCAACCAGCACCTGGGCGCGGCCCTCGGGCTGTCGGACCGGGAGGGCGCGGCGCTGACCCCGATGGCCGCGCGGCTCCGCGAGATCAAGGACCACCTGCGCGGCGACAACCCCCTGATCCCCGACGCCGAGGCGATGGTGAAGACCACCCCGCCGGGCCGCGGGTCGCGGCTGCTCCGGCTGGACGAGGACAACGCGGTCCACAGCCTGTGCGCGACCCGGCTGACCGGCGACCTGGAGAACGTGCGCCTGCTGGTCACCGGCGGGTTCGAGGAGCAGGACCTCGGCGTGTCCTGCTACCACTCCAAGGTGGGCGCGGCCGAGCTGTACCTGAACCACCTCGTCGACGGGCCGGACGAGTACCTGGTGATGGACATGACCGCGGGCGCCGACGCCTTCGCCTCCGGGCTGTTCACCCGCTTCGACCTGACCTGCCTGGTGGTCGAGCCGACCCGCAAGTCGGTGTCCGTCTACCAGCAGTACCGGGAGTACGCCAAGGAGTACGACGTCGCGATCCGCGTGGTCGGCAACAAGGTGACCGGCCCGGACGACGTCGCCTACCTGCGCGACCACACCGGCGCCGACCTGGTGGCCTGCCTGGGCGCGTCCGGCTACGTCCGCGCCCAGGAACAGGGCCGGGACAAGGGCTTCGACTCCCTCGAACCGGCCAACCGCACCGCCCTGGCGCGGCTTCAGATGGCGGTGGACTCGGTGCCGCAGGACTGGGCCAAGTTCACCCGGCAGGCGGTCCACTTCCATCTGAAGAACGCCAAGGCGTGGGGCGACCGCGCGACCGGCGTCGATCTCGGCGCGCAGGTCGACCCCGACTTCGTCATGGGACCGGAAGCGTTCGCGGCACAGCGCTGAACGTCACGACCGTCCGCACCACGTCCGGATCGATCAGGATCCGGAAGTGGCCGAGGCTGGTCCACGGGTCCAGGACGGCGCCCGGCCACATCGCCTTCAAGTGCTCGCCCGACGCCGCCGGTACCTCGCGGTCGCCGAGGTCGTGGACGATCAACAGCGGAGGAAGAGTGGCCGGGTCCACAGTGCGCATGCGCTGAGGGATGTCGAACCTGTCCATCGGCATACCCACGCGCTGTTCGACGAGCTCAAGGAACCGGGTCCTTATACGTTCGCCGAAGCCGGCTGTCTTCGCGAACGTATAGGAGAACCCGATGGGGTCGGACATAGGAGCGATCACTGCGACGCGACCGGCCGGGAGCCCGTCGAGCACGGCCAGGACGACGGCGGCCGCGCCGAAGGAGTGCGCGATCACCGCATGGGGTTCGCCATAGCGGTCGACAGCCGCCTGCAAGCTCTCCATGAACTCGGGAAGCGTGCTGCGGCCGGGCCCCGCCATGCTCTGCGCGGACGTTCCGTGCCCCGGCACGTCGAACGACACCACGCGGTGCCCGGCCGCCACCAGCGGTTCGACGAACGCATCGAGTTGTTCGGCGACGCCGCCCCATCCGTGCACCAGATAGACCGTCGGGCCTTCGCCCCAGACTCGGCCGTGCACCGTGCTGGCGCGCACTGCCACAGTGAACGGCTCACCGGCCGGCACGGCCACCGGTGTCCGCGGCCGCCAGGCCCGTTTGGGCACGGTGAGCCAGAGCCGCTCGGCCCAGCGCGCGCCCGGCCCCGGCGCGACGGTCTCCAACACCCGGAACGCGGTGCGTGCCGTGCCCAGCGCGAGAAACTTTTTAGCACGAACGATCGTGCTTTTTTTGCCCGACGGCGATGACGAGGACGAGGACGACATGGAGCGGACCCCCTGTTAGCGGTTGGAATCGATCAGCCGGGCGAAGGCGTGGCGCGCCCGCTCCTCGGCCTTGGCGTCACCGAGCAGATGGTGCGCCTGGAAGTGGATGAGCATGATCCCGTGCAGATCGTGGGCGAACTGCTCCGGATCCGCGCTCTCGGCGAAGAAGCCCTCGGCGATCCCGGTCCGGAACATCTGGCACACGGAGTCGTTGAAGTCGAGGTACATGCGGATCAGCCGGTCGCGGACCGGCCCCGGCTGGTCGTCGTACTCCCACGCGGCCGAGGTGAACAGGCATTCCGCGCGACCGTCGCGGGACACCCGCAGCCAGCTCTCGAACAGCACGGTGATCCGCTTCTCGCCGCGCGGAGCGGCGAGCGCCGGCAGGATCACGTCCTGGACGAAGGCCTCGCCGGCGAACTCCAGGACCTGCACCTGGAGTGCTTCCTTGGATTTGAAGTGGGCGAACAGCCCGCTTTTCGACATCCCGGTCCGCTCGGCGAGCGATCCGATCGTGAGCGAGGCCAGGCCGCCGGACGCCGCGGCGTCGACCGCCGCTTCCAGCACCGTCTTGCGGGTCTCCTCACCCTTGCTCACGGTCTCAAAATAGCACGATCGTTCGCTGTATGCGATGGCACGCTTCGCGGTGGCGCGGTCCGCGGCCCGCAGTCCGGCACCGATCCCCGCACCGCCCTCGACTTCGAACCCTGATCCCTTCAGACTGGGACATGTGGCATCGAACCCCGCCACTGTCGGCATCGTGGCCGCTCTCGTCGCCCCGGCGGTCGCGGTGTCCCGTGCCGTGCAGCGGCACCGGCTGGCCGGGACCTCGGCCGAGCGCGCCGCCTATGCGGCCATGCACGCCGTCGCCCTCGCCGGGCCGCCATTGCGCGCCGGGCTGACCCCGGACTCGACCCGCCGCGCGGCGCGGCATCTGCGCCCGCTCCTGGGGACGGCCGCCTTGGCGTTCCACGACACCGACCGGATCCTGACGTGGGACGGCGCCGGACAGCACCGGCATTCGCAGAACTCCTATGAGCTCTCCGTCAGCGCGCTGAACGCCGGGGACCTGAAGGTGCTGGGCCCGGAGGAGGTGCACTGCGGCAGCGAGTCCTGCGTGCTCCGGCACGCTGTCTTCGCCCCGATCATCCCGCCGAGCAGCATCGGCGGGATTCGTAACGGTGGCGGCAGCACGGCGATCGGCACGCTGGCCGTCTACAGTCCCAGCACTTCGGTGGCCTTGGTACGAGCTGTCGGAGAAGTCGCCTACTGGGTGGCGACCCAGATCGAGCTGGCCGAGTTGGACCGCTCCCGGGCACGTCTGATGGAGACCGAACTCAGAGCACTGCGCGCGCAGATCTCTCCGCACTTCATCTACAACTCGCTCACAGCCATCGCCTCCTTTACACGGACCGACCCGGGACATGCGCGCGAGCTTCTCTTAGAGTTCGCGGACTTCACGCGCTACTCGTTCCGCGCGCACGGCGAGTTCACGACTCTCGCTGAAGAGTTGCGCTGTGTGGACCGCTACCTGTTACTGGAGCGCGCACGGTTCGGTGAGCGGCTCCATGTGACGTTGCGGATCGCCCCCGAGGTGCTTCCTGTGGAAGTTCCCTTCCTCTGCGTTCAGCCCATAGTGGAGAACGCTGTGCGCCACGGCCTGGAGGGCAAGCCCGGCCCGGGCCACGTCACCATCACCGCCGAGGAGACCCGGCACGACTTCCGCATCACCGTGGCGGACGACGGCGTGGGGATCACCGCCGACGTCCTGCACGAGGCCCTGGCGCCGGCCGAGCCGGGCACCCGCACCTCCGTGGGCTTGTCGAACGTCCACGAGCGGCTGCGCGCGGTCTACGGCACCTCGTACGGCCTGCTCATCGACTCACGGCCCGGAACGGGCACCACGGTGGTGATCCGGATTCCCAAGAAGCAGGGACGGCAGACCACCGCATGACCATCGCGCCCTCGGCCGGCTTACGGGTCCTCGTGGTCGACGACGAGCCGCCGGCCGTCGCCGAGCTGGCCTATCTCCTGTCCCGCGATCAGCGCGTCGCCTCGGTGCTGACCGCCAACGACGGCGAGGAGGCGCTGCGGATCCTGAAGAACTCCCCGGTGGACGCGCTGTTCCTGGACATCCGGATGCCGGGGCTGGACGGGCTGGAGATAGCGGCGGTGCTGAACCAGTTCGCCACGCCGCCGCAGATCGTCTTCGTCACCGCGCACGAGGAGTTCGCCCTGGAGGCGTTCGACCTGCACGCGTCCGACTATCTGCTCAAGCCGGTGCGCGCCGAGCGGCTCGCCGAGGCGATCCGGCGGATGTCGCCGGCCGGGGCGTCCAGACCGGTATCGGAGGCGGGGCCCTACGACGTCATCCCCGTGGAGCTGGCCGGCGTGACCCGCTTCATCCCGCGCCAGGACGTCGCCTACGTCGAAGCGCAGGGCGACTATGTCCGCTTGTACACGGCCACCAGCAACCACCTGGTCCGCATCCCCTTGACGGTCTTGGAAGAACACTGGTCCGGCGCCGGCTTCGCGCGCACGCATCGACGCTTCCTGGTCCGGGTGGACGCCGTCTCCGAAGCCCGCTGGGAGAGCGGCCACCTGACGGTGATCATCGGCGGCACTCCCATCCCGGTGGCCCGTCGGCACACGCGTGAAGTGCGCGAACGCCTGAATCACCGTTGATCGCACCGCCGCTACCGCTCGTCTGCCGTTGGTCATCCGTTGGTCGCGCGGCAGGAACCGTCCGGAGATCGGACCCTTATCCCCTCTGTCCGAGTTTGATGGGTAATTCCTATCGTGATCGGTGGGCGGACCGATGAGATCCGCCGACCGCACGACAAAGGGGAGACGAAGTCGTGAGCGAGACCACCACCACCGCCGCCACCGTCGCCGCCGCCGGTACGCGACTGGGCGACCCGGCACCGCTGGGCCTGGCCGGCCTGGCCATGTCCCTGGGACTGCTGTCCTTCCACAACTCCGGTCTGGTCAAGGAGGCCGGGCTGACCTCGCTGACCGCCGCGACCGCCGTGGTCTTCGGCGGCCTGGTGTCGGTCTTGATGTCTATGTGGGAGTACCGCCGCGGCAACACCTTCAGCGCGACCTTCTTCGGCGCGCTGGGGGCCTTCTGGCTGACGACCTACTGGGCGCACGCCGGAGCCACGGCCGGCTCCAAGTCGATGGGCCTGTACTTCGTGGGCTGGACGGTCATCGGGGTGTACCTGACCCTGGCCGCCCTGAAGACCAGCGGCACGACGCTGGCGACCACCGCCGGGCTCAGCCTCACCTGGCTCCTGCTGGCCCTGGGCCAGTTCCAGAACGGCACCGACCCCGACAGCCTGACCAAGGTCGGCGGCTGGGTCGGCCTGGCCACCGCGCTGGCCGCCTTCTACGGCTCCTGCGCGGGTGTGGCCAATGAGACGCACGGGAAGCAGGTGCTGCCGACCTGGCCCAGGTAGCCACCTGCCCCAGGTAGCAGCGCCACCGAGCACGCCGCCCACCGAAACCGGGTCCCGGTGGGCGGCGTACCGCTGTCCGGACCCTGAACAATCGCTGCACGATGGTTGTCGATCGCTGCTCGATCCGCGCCCGGCCCTTGCCCCGGTCACCGTCCGAAGGTAAAAGGTCTATACCAATAGGCTCGAAAAGCTTGTGCTGAGCTCGCTTCGTTGGTGTGCTACAGCCTGGATACAGTGTGACCACTGTCATAAAGGATCGAACGAGGAGAGACGGTGTCGAACGAGGCCCTTTCGAACCTGCTGCACGAGGAGCGCCGGTTCGCGCCGCCCGCGGCTTTCGCCGCCGCCGCGAACGTCACGGCCGACGCCTACGCCGAGGCCGAGGCGGACCGGCTGGGGTACTGGGAGAAGCAGGCCGACCGCCTGTCGTGGGACACCAAATGGAGCGAGGTTCTGGACTGGTCGGAGAAGCCGGTCGCCAAGTGGTTCGTCGGCGGCACGCTGAACGTCGCCTACAACTGCGTGGACCGCCACGTCGAGGCCGGCAACGGCGACCGCGTCGCGATCCACTTCGAGGGCGAGCCGGGCGACTCCCGGGCCATCACCTACGCCGAGCTCAAGGACGAGGTGTCCCAGGCCGCCAACGCGCTGACCGCGCTGGGCATCGGCAAGGGCGACCGGGTCGCGATCTACATGCCGATGATCCCGGAGACCGCGGTCGCGATGCTCGCCTGCGCGCGCATCGGCGCGGTGCACTCCGTGGTGTTCGCGGCGTTCTCCCCCGACGCCCTGCGCTCCCGCATCGACGACGCCGGCGCCAAGCTGCTGATCACCGCCGACGGCTACCACCGCCGCGGCGGCACGGTGAACCTGAAGGCGAACGCCGACGAGGCGGTGGTCGGCGCCGAGACGATCGAGCACGTGCTCGTCGTGAAGCGCACCGGCGCGGACGTCGCCTGGGGCGAGAAGGACGTCTGGTGGCACGACACCGTCGGCGCGGCCGGCACCGAGCACACCCCGGAGGCCTTCGACAGCGAGACGCCGCTGTTCATCCTCTACACCTCGGGCACGACCGGGAAGCCGAAGGGCATCGTCCACACCACCGGCGGCTACCTGACCCAGGCCTCCTACACCCACCACGCGGTGTTCGACCTGAAGCCGGAGACCGACGTCTACTGGTGCACCGCCGACGTCGGCTGGGTCACCGGCCACTCCTACATCGTCTACGGCCCGCTCTCCAACGGCGCCACCGAAGTCATGTACGAAGGCACCCCGGACACCCCGCACCAGGGCCGCTTCTGGGAGATCGTCCAGAAGTACAAGGTCTCCCTGCTCTACACGGCCCCCACCGCGATCCGGATGTTCGCCAAGTGGGGCGACGACATCCCGGCCAAGTTCGACCTGTCCTCGCTGCGCCTGCTGGGCTCGGTCGGCGAGCCGATCAACCCCGAGGCCTGGATCTGGTACCGCAAGAACATCGGCGGCGAGCGGACGCCGGTGGTGGACACCTGGTGGCAGACCGAGACCGGCGCCATGATGATCTCGCCGCTGCCCGGCGTCACCGAGGCCAAGCCGGGGTCGGCCATGCGCCCGCTGCCGGGCATCTCGGCGAACGTCGTGGACAAGGACGGCAACATCGTCGAGAACGGCCACGGCGGCCTGCTGGTCCTGGACAAGCCCTGGCCGTCCATGGCCCGCGGCATCTGGGGCGACCAGCAGCGGTTCATCGACACCTACTGGTCCCGGTTCGCCGAACAGGGCTACTACTTCGCCGGCGACGGCGCGAAGAAGGACGAGGACGGCGACCTGTGGCTGCTCGGCCGCGTCGACGACATCATGCTCGTCTCCGGCCACAACATCTCCACCACCGAAGTCGAGTCCGCGCTCGTCTCCTACCCCTCGGTCGCCGAGGCGGCGGTCGTCGGCGCCAAGGACGAGACCACCGGGCAGCGGATCGTCGCCTTCGTGATCCTGCGGTCCGGCCAGGAGGAGACCCCCGAGCTGGACGCGGCGCTGAAGGCGCACGTGGCCAAGGAGATCGGCCCGATCGCCAAGCCCAAGCAGATCCAGATCGTGCCCGAGCTGCCGAAGACCCGCTCCGGCAAGATCATGCGCCGGCTGCTGAAGGACGTCGCCGAGGACCGCGCGGTCGGCGACACCACCACCCTGGCCGACTCCGCGGTCATGGACCTGATCAAGGCCAAGCTGCCGCACGCCGGGGAGGACTGATCCGCTCCCGGCGGACGCCGGACCACTGAGCGCCGAACTACTGAGCACCGGATCTCGGACCGCCGGATCTCTGAGCGCCGGGCCCACAGGACACCTGTTCTGTGGGCCCGGCGTTTCTGTGGGCCCGGCATTTCCCGAGGCTCGGGTTTTTCCGCGGGTCCGGCGTTCGCGTTAGCCTGAACGGCGCAGGAGTGCCGGAAAGGCCGGCCGGCATGGGTAGTGGTCCGTTGGACCATCACCCGTCCGCCGGCGACCGCCCAGACCTGGAGGACGCGCCCCGATGACGCCCCCGGCCCGGCCCGCCGCCCCGAAGCGCGTCTTCGCACGTCTGAGGCGCATCGAACGCCGGCACGTCGCGGAGGTGCTGCGCACCGAGACCGTGGGCGGCGCACTGCTGATCGTCTTCGCGTTCCTCGGGCTGGTGTGGGCCAACTCGCCGTGGAGCGATTCCTACGAGACGGTCAAGGACACCGTCGTCGGGCCCCATCTGTGGCATCTCGACCTGTCGCTGGCGGACTGGGCCGCCGACTTCCTGCTCGCGTTCTTCTTCCTGGTGGCCGGCATCGAGCTCAAGCACGAGCTCCAGGTCGGCGAGCTGTCCGACCGGCGGGCCGCGGTGCTGCCGGTGGCGTCGGCGCTGTGCGGCATGGTCGTGCCGATCGGCGTCTACCTCGCGGTCAGCGCCGGGCACGAGCACGCGGCCAGCGGCTGGGCCGTGCCGACGGCGACCGACATCGCGTTCGCGCTCGCCGTGCTGGCGGTCGTCGGCCAGAACCTGCCCTCGGCGCTGCGCGCGTTCCTGCTCACCTTGGCGGTGGTCGACGACCTCGGCGCGATCGTCATCATCGCGATCGCCTACACAGAGAAGATCGATACCGTCGCACTGGTGGTCGCGGCGCTACTGGTGGTCGCGTTTTACCTGGTGCAGCGTGCGCGGATCACCAACCTGTGGCTGAACGTGCCGTTGGGCCTGGGGATCTGGATCGCGGTGCACGCCAGCGGTGTGCACGCCACGGTGGCCGGAGTGGCCATCGGCCTGATGCTGCGCGGTACGCATAACGAGGGGGACAAAGACGCGACGCATCAGGGCCAGGCCCAGGAGCGGTCGTCGCCGGCCGAACAAGTCCAGTGGCGACTCCAACCGTTCTCGGCCGGTTTCTGCGTCCCGGTCTTCGCGATCATGTCCGCCGGGGTGGACATCGGCGGCGACACGCTCGGCAACCTCTTCAGTAACCGGATTCCTTTGGCGATCGCCGCGGGCCTTTTCGTCGGCAAGACGGTCGGCGTGTTCGGCGGCGCCTATCTGACGGCGCGGTTCACCCGGGCAGAGCTGTCCGACGAACTCCGCTGGCGGGACATCGCGGCGGTGTCGACGCTGACCGGTGTCGGGTTCACGGTCTCGCTGCTGATCGCCGAGCTGGCTTTCGACGACGCGCCCGAGCTGCTGAACCTCGCCAAGGGCGGGGTGCTGCTGGGTTCTCTGGTGTCCTCACTGGTCGCCGTAGTGCTGCTGCGGCGGCGGAACCGCTTCTACGTCCAACTGTGTGGTGAAGAGGCCACAGAAGACTCTGGGGAAGAATAGGGCGCGTCCCTTCCGCACTGGCCGCGGAAGGGACGCTTTTACGTTTCTGCGCGGAAGCTCCGTATCAGTCGGACAAGCGCGCTTCGGCGTACGCGGCCATAGCTGCCGCCTGGTACTCGGCGAGCCCTTCGGCGATCTTCGTGTAGTTCGCCTTGAACCGCTCGTCGTCGACGTACATCCGGCCCAGGCAGGTGTAGGCCGTGCGGTTCGGCGTCCACCAGTGGCAGATGCTCAGCCAGTGCTGGTGGGTCTCGTCCAGCACCGCCGGATCGTCGACCGGCGTCCCGGCCGCCATGAACTCGGCCATGCGGATCATCGCCGCGGTCGCCTCGCGCTGCCAGCGCTCGACGTCCGCGTCGGTCATGGACTCGCGTGTGCGCTGGGCCCTTTCGAAGTCCTCGGGCCAACGCTCGCGGGCCTCGTCGTCGTACTGCGAGGAGTCGAAGCCCTCGAACAGGTTCTCCGGGCGGTTGATGCGGACAGCCACCTCCGGCCTCCCTTCCAGATCGGCGATGGTCCGCGCCACGGTGCGGGCGACCCGGGCCAGCCGGTCGCGCTCCCCGATCAGGCGCGCGTGCTGGCGCCGGAGCGCCGCGATCAGGTCCGGCTCGGAGTCGATCGCGGTGGCGATGTCCGCCAGCCCCAACCCCAGTTCCCGCAGCACGAGGATCTGCTGAAGACGCAGCAGCTGCGCTTCCTCGTAGTAGCGGTAGCCGTTCGCGCCGACGTGGTCGGGCTTGAGCAGCCCGATGTCGTCGTAGTGACGCAAGGTGCGCGCGGTCACTCCGGACATCCGGGCCACTTGGGCGATCGACCAGCTCACGGCACTTCCTGCCCTCCCGTCGCGCGCCGCCACTCATTGCGGAGACGCCGCGCGTCACGGATCCATCGGTGTGCGGTCGGCTGTTCCGACCGCTTCTTCGACGGTAGAAGCTTCCGTAACGTCAAGGTCAAGCCGGAGTCACCGACCGTCAGGGGCGGCCGAGGATCAGGTCGAAGGCCTCGGCGGTGCGCTCAATAATGTACTCCGGCTGCGGATCACCGGCGGCGGCCGACGGCAGCGGGCGGCCGTGGTGCAGCCAGGCCGTGTGCAGGCCGGCCCCGTTGCCGCCGGCGATGTCGGCGGCCAGCGAGTCGCCGATCATCCAGCCGCCCTCCAGCGGCGCGCCGGCCCGGTCCGAGGCCAGCTCGAAGATCTTCGCCTCGGGCTTCCAGGTGCCCTCGACATCCGAGATGCACACCACGTCCACATAGGCGCGCAGGCCGACGGCGTCGATCTTGGCGTTCTGGAAGTCGCCGAAGCCGTTGGTGACGATGCCGATCCGCCAGCCGGCGTCCCGCAGCGCCTCCAGGCCGTCCTGCACGCCCGGGTACGGCGTCAGCAGCTCGACCATACGGCCCCGGTAGGCGTGCATCAGGTCGGCGGGATCGGCGGGCAGCGCGAAGAACTCGACCAGGCCCCGGAACGTGTCGTCCGGGGTGCCGGTCCAGAAGACGTGCTCCTTCTCAAGGAAGCTGTGCGCGTCGCCCCCTACGCCATGCTCCGCCACCACCTCGCCGATCCACGCGACGAAGGCGTCCTTGGAGGAGATCAGAGTGTCGTCCAGGTCGAAGAGTGCGAGACGGGGCATGGCTCCGAGATTAACTGATCGTTCCGACAGGCAACGGAACGTAGGGTTACGGCTGGTGGCGAAGTGGCTGTTCGGACCATCGGGGCCAAGGCGGCGGCCATGCAGGTCAACAGGCGGTTTCGGGGGCGGGTCAGAGGGCACTGAGCAGCAGTCCCGACGTGGGCACCCCGGTGCCCGCCGTGACCAAGACGTTGCGGACGTCGGCGACCTGGTTGACGGCCGTGCCGCGGGCCTGGCGCACCGCCTCGGCGATGCCGTTCATGCCATGGATGTAGGCCTCCCCGAGTTGACCGCCGTGGGTGTTGAGCGGAAGGCGGCCGCCGAGGTGGATGGCGCCGTCCTGGATGAAGTCGCGCGCCTCGCCTCGCCCGCAGAAGCCGAACTCCTCAAGCTGCGTCAGCACGAACGGCGTGAAGTGGTCGTAGATGACCGCGGTCTGTATGTCCTGCGGCCCCAGACCGGACTGGCTCCATACCTGGCGAGCCACGGTGCCCATCTCCGGCAGACCGGTGATGTCGTCGCGGTAGTAGCTGGTCATCATGTGCTGGTCATGAGCCGATCCCTGTGCGGCGCCAGCAATAAGGACTTCCTGCCCCGGGAGGTCCCGTGCGCGCTCGGCGGAGACGATCACCAGTGCCACCCCGCCGTCGGACTCCTGACAGCAGTCCAGAAGCCGCAGCGGTTCCGCTATGAGCTTCGATCTCTGGTGGTCGTCCAAGGAGATGGGGCGCTGATAGAACCAGGCCTTCGGGTTTGTGGCGGCGTGCGCGCGCGCCGCCACCGCGACGCGGCCGAAGTCTTCGGAGGTCGCGCCGTACCGGTGCATATAGCGCCGGGCCGCCATGGCGACCCATGCCGCAGGCGTAATAAGACCGTACGGCGCGTAGTAACCGAAGTGCTGCGCCATAGGCGACTCACCGCGCATCTGGACAGCGGCGTCGCCGGAGCCGAACCGGCGGCCGGAGCGCTCGTTGAAGGCGCGGTAGCAGACCACGACATCGGCAAGTCCCGTCGCAACCGCCGCAGCGGCGTGCGCCACCGTCGCACACGCCGCGCCGCCGCCATAGTCGACGAGCGAGAAGTAGCGCAGCTCTTTGACGCCCAGGCCGCGGCCGACCATGATCGAAGGGCTGGAGTCCATGGAGAACGTCACCAGGCCGTCGACGTCCTGTGGTGCGACGCCGGCATCGTCGAGCGCGGCCTTGCAGGCCTCCAGACACAGCTGGAGTTCGCTGCGGCCCGACTCTTTGGAGAACTCCGAAGCGCCGATACCGACGATCGCCGCCTTACCGGACAAGGATCTGCTCACTCGCCGACACCCCTCACGATCACAGTGCCGGTGACATGGTCGCCGAGCCGGTTGGCGCCGCGCACCGCGACCTCCACGGTGCCGTCCTCCTCAGCGCGGGTCACCGTCCCGGTCAGGGTCATCGTGTCGCCGGGGTAGTTCGGTACGCCGAGCCGGATGGCGATCTTGAGGATCCGGGCACCGGGTCCGGCCCAGTCGGTGACGTAGCGCCCGACGTGGCCGTTCGTGGTGAGGATGTTCATGAAGATGTCGGGGGAGCCCTTCGCCCGCGCCGCGGGGACGTCGTGGTGCACGTCCTGGTAGTCCCGCGAGGCGATGGCGCCGGCAACGATCCGGGTCGGGGTGATCGGGACGACGAGGTCCGGCAACGTCTCGCCGACCTTCGGCAGCTCGCTCACTCGTCCTCCTCGATCGGGTGGGTCGCGATCAGTTCTCCGAGCTCGCCGGACCAGGCCTCGGCGGAGCCGCCGTAGAGCTCCCAGTAGCGCGCCCAGGCGTGATACCTGTGCAGCGGATAGGTGACATCGACGCCAAAGCCGCCATGCAAGTGCTGCGCGGAGCCGACAACGCGACGCGCGCCGTCGGCGGCCCAGATCTTGGCGGTCGCCGCGGCGTAGCGGACACGCGGCGAGTCATGCGGGTGCTCGGTCAGCGCGTAGGCGGCGTCCCAGAGCGCGGCGTTCATAGCGCGCGAGTCGATATAGCGGTCGGCCGCACAGAGTGCGACGGCTTGGAAGGTCGCTAGCGGATGGCCGAACTGCACACGACCGCTGACGTACTCCGACGTCATCGCCAAGGCGCGGGCCGCGATCCCGCAGAGCATGGCAGAGGAGAAGACCGCGGCGAGGATCCGGGCCCGGTCGGCGGCGTCGCAGAGCTCCATGACCTCGGCGTCGATGAACTCCAGGACGCCCAGCGGTTCGCCGGTCGTGGTGACCTGGTCGCCGATCCGTGCGGTGGAGAGCGAGACCAGGGCGAGGACTTCATAACCGTCTTCACGCACAGCGGGAACCAGTGCCGCGTCAGCGCTCAACGGATACGGCACGAGTTGTGTGATGCCGTTGAGGCGGCGGCCGGTCAGCCGGAGGGGACTGGCGATGGTGGAAGGGTGCTCGGTGAGGGCCGCGCTGATGACCAGTTCGCCGGACAGCACTGAAGGGAGATGCTTCTCGCTGATGACCGGGACGGCGACGAAGGTCTCGACCAAGGGCACGCGTGCGAGCGCCGCGCCGGCTTCGGTCAGCAGCCGCACCATGCCCGGAATGCCGGTCCCACCGCCTCCGACGCTCTCCGGAAGCACCGCGGCGAGCAGTCCGGTATCGGCGAGTGTGCGCCACAAGCGGCGGTCGTGTTCGTCGGAGACCGCTTCGTTGCTGTAGGCAGGACTGCGGGTGGCTTCGATGTCAAGGTCTCTGAAAACCGCTGTGGACAAGTCGTCCACAGCTTCCAGTGCCTCATCCACAGGCTGTTCCGTAACAGTCATGACGCCGCCTCGGGTCCCACGAAGACGAGGCCGTCCGCGAAGAGGAGACGTAGCGGCATCTCTATCCGGAGGTCTTCGTTGGCGATGCCGCGCGTACCGCACACAATGCGCGGCCGCTCATCGCTGTCCTCGATCTCCAGGTCTATGAGGACGACCGCGTAAGGGCCCTCCTCCCACGGCGGCAGCGGGTGATGGCAGATGGTGTAACTGTGAAGGACCGCGCGACCGGTGGCGGGCACCGTCGTCCAGTCCAGTGACTGGCAGTCCGGACACATGGGGGAGGGCGGGTGCCGCAGCGATCCACAGGCTGTGCACTTCTGGATGAGCACGCCGCCCTTGGCGACGCCCTCCCAGTAGTAGGCGTTGTCGCGGCCGGTCAGGGGCTGCGGCCGCGTCATGACTGCTCCTTGGGCCTGAACCACAGAGTACGGAACGACATCTCCCCGACGAGTTCGCCATGCTGGTCCCGGTACTCGGTGACCGAGGTGAGGAAGTAGCCGTCACCGAGCGCGGTCCGCTTGCGCGCCGACACCGACTCCAAGTACGAGACGGCGTACAGGTGGTCCCCGAGGGTGAGATAGCGGTGGTAGGTCTGCTCGCAGTTGGTGGCGACCACCGCCAGATAGCCGGCTTCGACGAGTTCGGCCTGGGCCCGGGTGGTGCCGTCCTGGAATCCGCGCATCCGCAGTCCGGGCATGGTCCAGGCCTGGAGGGCGGCGGGCGGGGCGACGACGTCCGGGTGCCCGGCGGCGCGCGCCGCGTCGGCATCGGTGTAGATCGGCAGCTCGTCGCCCATCGCGTCGCACCAGTGCCGGATCATCGGCTGGTTCACCGGGTCCCAGGCCGGGACCGGGTCGGACGGCGGATCGGCCAGGTGCGCGGACACTTGCTCGTACAGCGGATCGGTCTCCACGGCTCTCCCTATCTGCGTACTCGGGGCATCGCCAGACCGGTCATCGCGATGATCTCCCGCTGGATCTCGTTGGCACCGCCGCCGAAGGTGTTGGTCACGGCGTACCGGTAGAGGAATTCGAGGTCGCCCGCGAGGAGCGCGCCGGGGGAGCCCGCCTTGAGGATTCCGCCCGCGCCGAGAACCTGGAGCAGCTCCGCGAGCGCCTCTATATGGGTTTCGGTTCCGTGCACCTTCGCGGCCGAGGCATCGGCGGGGGACAGGTGTCCCCCGGTCTGGTCCTTCTGCAGGGCCGCGACCATCTGGCCGTTCAAGAGTCGCAGGCCGCTGATCCGGACATAGGCGCGCGCCATGGTCGCTTTCACCCACGGCAGGTCCATGACGCGCTTGCCGTCGGCGGCGGGCGTGTTCGCGGCCCAGTGCTGGACGTTCGCGAACGACCGGATCACGCCCTGGGCCACCGCGGCCAGGGCGACGCGCTCATGGTTGAGCTGCGTGGTGATCAGCTTCCAGCCCTCGTTCTCGGCGCCGACCCGCATGGACACCGGGACGCGGACGTCGCGGTAGTAGGTGGCGGTCGTGTAGTGCGAGGCGATGGTGTGGATCTTGGTGGCCTCGAAGCCGGGGGAGCGGGTGTCGACCAGCAGGATCGTGATGCCCTTGTGCTTGGGCGCGTCGGGGTCGGTGCGGCAGGCGAGCCAGATGTACTCGGCCGAGTCGCCGTGCGTGGTGAAGATCTTCTGGCCGTTGACGATGTAGGCGGAGCCGTCGTCGGTGCGCACCGCGCGGGTGGCCAGGCTCGCCAGGTCGGTCCCCGCGCCGGGTTCGGAGTAGCCGGCGGCGACGTCGGTCTCGCCGGCGAGGATGCCCGGCAGAAGCAGGTCTCTCTGTTCCTGCGAGCCGAAGCGCATAAGGGTGGGGCCGACGGTGTTCAGCGCGACCAGCGGCAGCGGGCAGCCCGCCCGGGCCGCCTCGTCGAAGAAGACGAACTGCTCCACCGGGGTGAGCCCGCGGCCGCCGTACTCCCGGGGCCAGCCGACGCCGAGCCAGCCGTCCGCCCCGAGCTTCAGGTGCAGGGTGCGCGCGGTGGCCGTGGAGGTGTCCGGCAGCCGCAGGTCCCGGCGCACGTCCTCGGTGACCAGCGCGGCGAAGTAGGCCCGGAGCTCGGCCCGCAGGGCGCGCTGGGCCGGGGTGTAGGCCAGGTGTTCCGGTGGGCGCATGCGGCGGTGTCTCCCGCGGTCGGCGTGATCGGGATGATCTGAGCACTCGTCAGATTAGAACACGTTCTACCGATTGAGAAGGCACCGCGGAAGGTGCGCTCCAGGCGGCACGGCGGGAGACGAGCAGTGGGAAACACCGCGTTAAGGTGGCGGTCATGGACGATCCGGACGGCTTCGGCGTGCCCTTCGACGCCATCGTGCTGGCCGGCGGCGGTGCGCGGCGGCTCGGCGGCGTCGACAAACCGGCGCTGGACGTCGGCGGGATGAGCCTGCTGGACCGCGTGGTGGCGGCGTGCGCGGGCGCGGCGTCGATCACCGTCGTGGGCCCGCCGCGCCCGGTGCGCCGCCCGGTCGTGTTCACCCGCGAGGACCCGCCCGGCGGCGGCCCGGTGCCGGCGCTGGCCGCCGGAATGGAAATCGGCTCCTCGGAAGTGGTCGCCGTCTTCGCCGCGGATCTGCCTTTCCTGGATCCGGCGGCGGTCGAGTTGTTGCGGCGGGCATTGACCGCCGACGCGGTTGTCTTCACCGACGCGGACGGCAAAGACCAACCGCTGGCCGCGGTATATCGGCGGCCGGCATTGGCCCGGGCATTGACCAAGATCCCGGAACCGTCCGGCGCCCGGCTGTTCTCGATTCTGCGCGGGCTCGCGATCACCCGCGTGCCGGACCGGGACGGCGTCACCGCGGACTGCGATACCTGGAACGCGTTACACGCCGCTCGCGCGGTGCTCGCGACACGGCCCGCCGCACCGGCAAAGATGGACGGCATGGACGATGACAAGCTGCTCGCCGACTGGTGCGCCGCCGCCGCGGCCGAACTGGGCCTGGCCGGCCACGAACTCGCCCCGGGCGACCTGGACGCGATCCTGGGCCTGGCCGGCGTCGCGGCGCACAACGTCAAACGACCTGCCGCGCCACTGACCACCTTCCTGGCCGGCTACGCGATCGGACTGCGCAGCTCCGCCGACGGCGGACGCGGCGCCCTGGACGGCCCGATCGCGAAGCTCAGCGCCCTGGCTCAGGCGTGGGGACAGGGACACCCGCAGGAGCAGCAACTGGCCGGCGCGCAAGGCGGAGCCGGCGGCGCCCGCCAGACCCCGACCGGCGCCGCACCGGCCCGCGGCTCAGTGGCCGAACACGCCGCGGGCTCCGGACCGGCGCGCGCCGCGGAATCCGGGCAGGCGACGGGCGGCGGGGCAAGCTCGGGCACAGGTTCGAGCTCAGGTTCGAGCTCAGGTTCGAGCTCAGGTTCGAGCTCAGGTTCGAGCTCGGGCTCGGCCTCAGGTTCGGGCTCAGGTTCGAGCTCGCTTCCCTCCGGCAGCGCAACCGGCGGGCCGGCCCATGCCTCCATCGGCGACGCGACCGGCACCTCGGCCGGCGGCGCTTCGGAATCCCCCGACCGGTGAGCACCTCCTGGCCCGAGGCCCGCCGGATCGCCGCCGGCGCCGCGATCCCGCTGCCGGTCACCCGGGTGCCGCTGGCCGAGGCCTGCGGCGCGGTGCTGGCCGAGTCGCTGTCCGCGCTGGTGGATCTGCCGCCGTTCGCGACGTCCGCCATGGACGGCTGGGCGGTCGCGGGCCCGGGTCCGTGGAAGGTCACCGGCCAGGTCCTCGCCGGACAGGAGTCCTCCCGGATCGCGGACGGCGAGGCCGTCGAGATCGCGACCGGCGCGCGGATGCCGTCGGGCGCCGAGGCCGTGCTCCGCCGGGAGCGGGGATTCGTCGACCCCCACGAGCGGCTCCATGTCGGCGAGGGCGAGGATCCACACAGCCGCCCCGCCGTTCCGGCCCCGCAGCGGAGGTACGGGGAGTCGGCGGCCGGCAGCGTCACCACCCGCGCCCTGCGCGGCACGGAGCTGGGCCTGCCGATAGGGACCGACATCCGGCCGCAGGGCCAGGAGTCGCGGCGGGGCGAGACCATGCTGTCGACCGGGACCCGGGTCACCCCGGCGGTGCTCGGCCTGGCCGCCGCGGCCGGCTACGACGACCTGCCGGTCCACGAGCCGCCGCGGGTGACGCTGCTGGTGATCGGCGACGAGTTGGCGGCCTCCGGCCTGCCGGACGGCGCCCGGGTGCGCGACGCGCTCGGGCCAATGTTCGGCGCCTGGCTGGCCCAGCTGGGCGTGCGGACCACCCTGGCCCGGGTCGCCGACGACGCCGGGGACCTGCTGGCCGCCGTCGCCTCCTCCCCCGCCGACCTGGTGATCACCACCGGCGGCACGGCCCGCGGCCCGGTGGACCACGTGCACCGGGTGCTCTCCGAGCTCGGGGCCCGCCTGCTGGTCGACGGCGTCGCGGTCCGGCCCGGGCACCCGATGCTGCTGGCCCAGCACGGCGGCACCCGGCACCACCGCCGGTTCGTCGCCGGGCTGCCGGGCAATCCGCTGGCCGCGGTCGCCGGCTTCGTCACCCTGGTGCGCCCGCTGCTGCGCCGGCTGTCCGGCCTGGACGGCGGCGGCGCGGGAGCGGCGGCGTCACACTTCCTGCCGCTCGGGGATGCCGTGCGCACCCACCCGACCGACACTCGACTCGTGCCCGTATCCGTCACCGACGCCTGCGCCGCCCCGCTGCGCTTCACCGGCCCGGCGATGCTGCGCGGGCTGGCGCTGGCCGACGGGCTGGCCGTGGTGCCGCCGGGGGGAGGGGTGGTCGCCCTCGGCGCGGGACAGCGGGTGGAGGTGCTGGCGGTCTGAACGAGGACGTCACGTACGCCGCGCCGTATCGCCCTTCGGTGATGCTGCCGCGCGCGGTCCCGGGCCCGCTGTGGGCGGTGCTCAAACGGGTGCTGCTGGCGCTGGCGATCCTGGTGCTCTCGGCGGTGATCGTCTACCTGGGCCGGGACGGCTACAAGGACTCCTCGGGGCGGCCGGTGGGCTGGCTCACGGCGTTCTACTACGCGACCGTGACCCTGTCCACCACCGGCTACGGCGACGTGGTGCCGGTCAGCGGCACGGCCCGGCTGGTCAACACCCTGGTGGTGACGCCGCTGCGGGTGCTGTTCCTGCTGGTGCTGGTCGGCACCACGCTGGAGGTGCTCACCGAGCGGACCCGCAACGAGTGGCGGCTGGAGAGGTGGAGGTCGAAGGTGCGGGATCACACGGTGGTCGTCGGCTACGGCACCAAGGGCGCCTCGGCGGTGCAGACCTTGCTGAAGAACGGCTTCGACCCGGCCTCCATCGTCGTGGTCGACACCGACCCGGTCCGGATCGCCGAGGCCAACCGCCGCGGCCTGGTCGGCATCGTCGGCGACGGCAGCCGCAGCGAGGTGCTGGAGCGCGCCGAGATCGGCAAGGCACGGCACGTGGTGGTCAGCGCCCAGCGCGACGACACCGCGGTGCTGACCACCCTGACCGTCCGACGCCTGACCCGCCGCGCCACGATCGTGGCCTCGGTCCGCGAGGCCCAGAACGCGCCGCTGCTCCGCGAGGGCGGCGCCACCTCGGTGGTGACCAGCTCCGACACCGCCGGCCAGCTGCTCGGCGTGGCCACCTTCAGCCCCAAGGTCGGCCAGGTGGTCCAGGACCTGCTGTCCTACGGCGACGGCCTGGAACTGGTGGAACGCCCGGCCGACGCCCGCGACGTCGGCAAGGAGCCCCGCGCGCTCAAGGAACCGGTGCTCGCGGTCATCCGCGGCTCCCGCACCATGCGCTTCGACGACGACTCGATCGGCACGATCAAGCAGACCGACCGAATGGTGGTGGTGCGCTCGGTCCCCGACCGCCCGGGCGACCGGTCCCCGAGCGCCGGCTGAGCGGTCGGCCGAGCGACAGGCGCGGCTGCCGAACCGGTGGCGCCGGGAACTGCTCACTCCACCGGTGCCGGCGGCGCTGGCAGGTGAGCCGGCTGGTTCAGCCGGTTCAGCTGGTCTCGCTGTTTCAGCTTGGTTTGCTGAGCTGGTTCAGCTGGATTTTCCGGTGTGAGCCGGGTCTGTGTATCAGGTGCGCCGAGCCGGTCCCGGCGCCCTCAGGCCCGGCCGGAGCGTCCCCGGCGGCGGCCGCGGGTACCGAGCCACCAGATCGTCCCGGCCACCGCCAGCGCCAGGCCCAGGGCGGTGCCGGAGACCGCGGGCTTGGCCGCCAGCTCGCCAACCCGGGAGCGCAGGGCCACCGGCTTGTCGAAGACCAGGATCGGCCAGTCCCGGGCGGCGGCCTCCTTGCGCAGCGCGCGGTCCGGGTTGACCGCGTAGGGGTGGCCGACCGACTCCAGCATCGGGACGTCGGTGGCCGAGTCGCTGTAGGCGAAGGAGCGGCTCAGGTCGTAGCCGCGCTCGGCGGCCAGTTCGAGGATCGCCTTGGCCTTGTTCTCGGCGTAGGCGTAGAACTCGATCTCGCCGCTGTAGCGGCCGGCGTCGTCGACCGCCATCCGGGTGCCGATGGCCAGATCCGCCCCGAGCATCTCGGCGATCGGCTCGACCACCTCCGAGCCGGAGGTGGAGACGATCACCACGTCGCGCCCGGCCGCCTTGTGCTCGGCGATCAGTGCCGCGGCCTCGGAGTAGATCAAGGGGTCGATCAGATCGTGCAGGGTCTCGGCGACGATCTCCTTGACCTGCTCCACGTCCCAGCCGGTGGCCATGGCCGACAGGAACTGCCGCATCCGCTCCATCTGGTCGTGGTCGGCGCCGCCGGCCAGGTACACGAACTGGGCGTAGGCCGTCCGCAGCACCGAGCGGCGGTTGATCAGGCCGCCGTTGTAGAACGAGCGGCCGAACGCCAGGGTCGAGGACTTGGCGATGATCGTCTTGTCCAGGTCGAAGAACGCGGCCGGGCGGCCCGCGTCATCCGCACGTGCGTCCGCATGCTCATCCACACAGTCGAGGATAGCGTTGCGTAAAGCTACTAGGTCGAGCCCCTCGACAGATGCGGGCTCGATGACGGCTTTGTCGTGCAGTTGCGCGTGGTCGCAGCGTCGCGCTTCACGCATTCGGCGTAATGGATCGGCCCGGGGTTTGCATTCTGCGAGCGTCGGGTACACCATGGAAGTCACGGATCGTTCGCGACCGTGCTACCACGGCCCGGCTCCTCCCCCCCGAGCCTGGTCGTGGAGAAGACCCCCGCTCTCCCCCCCGGCGGGGGTCTTCACTTTTCCCCTGGCTTGCGATGTCACAGCCCCGGCCCGCCCTCACCGGCGGGCCGTCGGCGTTCAGGGGTCCGGTTGTTCGGACAACCGGTGTGCCGAACCGCCCCGGGACTTCCCTCCCGCCCCTTCGGACACATCCTTCGACACTTCCGCCGGGCACAGTTCCGACAACCGATGTCCGCCATATCCCGGCGCCTTCGTTTTTCCTTCCTGAGAAATCCACAAGTTCGCACACGAACTAAGACTGGGCATCCAATAACAGCGGGGGCACTACACCGAACGAGGGATAGCGGTTATCCCCAAGCCGGGTTTATCCACAAGTGCTTCCGGGAGTCCTGGCGCGAACCGCGATTCCTTCGCGACCGTGGGACCGCGGCCCGCCGAGCACCGGCGGGCCCCCGAACCCACGGAGGCGCCATGCGTGAAGTCCCGCGGCAGCCCGCGTCCGGACGGCCCCGCGCCCGCCGGCCCGGTCCCGTCGATCCCGCCTATCCGTCCGGCCGGCCGGTCGAGCGCCGGTCCGGCGAACGCGATTCGCCCTGGTCCGAGCACTCATACGGCGGTGATGCGGACGGCGATGCCGATACCGGTCCGGCTTCCGGCGGCGTCCCGCCGCTG
The DNA here is from genome assembly GCF_039531695.1 of Catenulispora yoronensis. Taxonomy (NCBI): domain Bacteria; kingdom Bacillati; phylum Actinomycetota; class Actinomycetes; order Catenulisporales; family Catenulisporaceae; genus Catenulispora; species Catenulispora yoronensis. The sequence continues at coordinate 18,721 of NZ_BAAAQN010000035.1, read as the reverse complement.
GCCGTGACCTCGGACCCGGCGCTGGTCCGGGCCCTGACCCGGGTGGCGGCCGAGGCCGGGGTCCGGATCGAGGTGGTCCCGCACGCCGGGGCCGCCCGGCGGCGCTGGGACGCCGCCCCGCTGGTCCTGGTCGGCGCCGACCAGGCGGCCGCCACCGCCCGGGCCGGGCTGCCGCGCCGCCCCGAGGTGGCGCTGGTCGGCCGGGACCTGGACGACGCCACGGTCTGGCGGCGCGGGACCGCCGTGGGCGCCGCGCACGTGCTGATCCTGCCGGACTGCGCCCGCTGGCTGGCCGGGATGCTCGCCGAGGCGGACCGGCCGCGCGGCGAGCCCGGGGCGCTGGTGGCGGTGCTCTCCGGCCGGGGCGGCGCCGGGGGCTCGACCCTGGCCGCCGCGTTGGCCCTGGCCGGGACCCGGCGCGGGCTGCGCTGCACCCTGGTCGACCTGGATCCGGCCGGCGGCGGCATCGACCTGCTGTTCGGCCTGGAGACCGAGCCGGGCCCGCGCTGGTCGGAACTGGCCCGCTGGCGGGACGGCCGGCTGTGCGGCCGCTCGCTGCGCGAGGCGCTGCCCACCTACGCCGCCCGCTCCCGGCACGGGCTGGCCGCCGGCCTCGGCTTCCCCGACCAGGGCGGGGACCGGCTGCCGGTGCTGGCCTGGCCCCGGGCCGACCGGGCCGACCGGTCCGACCCGCTCGACGGGCTCGACGGGCCCGAAGGAAACGACGGCGCCGACGGGTCCGGCCGCACCCCGGACGACGGTATGGGCATCGGCGACGGTTTGCGCGACGACCTCGGCCTCGACCTCGGCCTCGGCGGCATCGCCCGCCCCGAGCCCACCGGGACCGCCCCCGGCGCCCCCGGGATCGGCGCCCCGGCGCCGCTGGGCGGCCCGGCCGACTGGTCCGGCGCCCCGGGCGGCGTCGCGGAGTCCTGGTATCACGGCGGCGCTCCGCCCGGCCCGGAGAATGGGGATCCGTGGCTCGGGATGGAACCAGGACATCCGTTCGAATCCGGGGTCCGGGAAGTCGCCGGGAATCCCTTGTATGGCACCCGATCCTCGTCCGCCGACGCGGAACTCCGGCCCGGCCCGGGGCGTGCGATGTCCGGGGAAACCCTCGGTCGCCGCGGCCCCGATTCGCCACTCGGGGACGATCCGGCGCTCCGGGAATCGCTTTCCCGGAGCGGAGTCGTCCCGCTTTACCAGGGTTCTGATTCCGGTTCGGGCGCGCGCCTGGCGCCCGGCGGCGGGGCGGGCGCGGGCGCCCCCGGGGCGGCCCCGGCGCCCGACTCCGGGCTGCCGGTGCTCACCTGGCCCCGGACCCGGACCGATCTGGCCCTGCCCGGCGTCGGCGCGGAGCCGGCCCGCGCCGTCCTCAGCGCCCTGGCCCAGGCCGGGGACCTGGTGGTGGTGGATCTGCCGCGGACCCTGGACGAGGCGGCCACCGAGGCGCTGGGGCTGGCCACCACGGCGCTGATCGTGGTGCCCGCCGAGGTGCGGGCCTCGGCGGCGGCCGCGCAGCTGGCGGCCGCGGTGCGGCTGCTCACCCCGGATCTGCGGGTGGTGGTGCGACTGCCGGCGCCGGGCGGCCTGGAGCCGCTGGACATAACGGATGTGCTGGGCGGGCTGCCGCTGGCCGGGGTGATCGGGCCGGACCGGCGGCTGTCGGTCGCGGCCGAGCACGGCGAGCCGCCCGGGGCCACGAGCCGCGGCAGCGTGTCGACGTTCTGCCGGGCCTTCCTGGACGACCTGTTCGGCGCCCCGGCCGGACGGCGCGGGACCGTGTCCCGGGCGGCGGCATGAACCCGCCGTCCGCCCTTCCGGCCCCGCCGCCCCGGCCGATCCCCCGCGCCCCGGGGGCCCCGGGCGGCCCGGGGGCGATGCTCCAGCCGGTCCCGTCCCGCCCCGGGACCCCCGGGACCCCCGGGCCGCCGGACCGGCCGCGGCTGAGTCCGTCGCTGATCGAGCGGGTCCGCACCCGGCTGGCCACCCCGCCGGTGCGGGTGGACATGCAGGCGATCCTGGCCGCGCTGCGGGCCGAGGGCTGCATGCTCGACGGCCGGGACCTGCGCGCGGCGGCGTACCAGGTGCGCTCCGAGCTCACCGGCGCCGGGGTGTTGGACCGCTACCTGGCCGATCCGGAGGTCACCGACATCCTGGTCAACGGCCCGGACTCGGTGTGGATCGAGCGGGCCGGGCAGCTGAGCCGGGCCGAGGTGCGGTTCCCGGACGAGACCGCGGTGCGCCGGCTGGCGCAGCGGCTGGCCGCGCATGCCGGCCGCCGGCTCGACGACGCCGTGCCCTATGTCGACGGCGTCCTGCCGGACGGCACCCGCCTGCACGCGGTGCTGCCGCCGGTGGCCGCCCGGGGCACGCTGGTCTCGCTGCGGGTGCCGCCGCGCCGGGCCGTCCCGCTGGAGCGGCTGGCGGCCGCCGGGCTCGCGACCGAGAACGGGGCCCGCCTGCTGCGCGCCGTGGCGACCGCCCGGCTGTCGTATCTGGTCACCGGGGGCACCGGCAGCGGCAAGACCACGCTGCTCGGCGCCCTGCTGGGCCTGGTCCCGGCCGCCGAGCGGATCGTCGTCGCCGAGGAGTGCGCCGAGATCGTGGTCGAGCATCCGCACGTGGCGCGGTTGCAGTGCCGGCTCCCCAACCAGGAGAACCGCGGCGCGGTGAACCTGCGGACGCTGGTCCGGCAGGCGCTGCGGATGCGGCCGGACCGGGTGGTCGTCGGCGAGGTGCGCGGGCCGGAGGTGCTGGAGCTGTTGGCGGCGATGAACACCGGCCACGACGGCTGCGCCGCCACGCTGCACGCCAACGGCGTGGAGGACGTGGTGGCCCGGGTCGAGGCGCTGGCCGCGCCGGCCGGGCTGGAGCGCGGGGCGCTGCACGCCCAGCTGGCGTCGGCGGTGCAGGTGGTCGTCCACCTGGTGCGGGACCAGGGCCGGCGGCGGCTGGCCGCGATCGGGGTCCTGGAACGCGGGTTCCCCGAGACCGAGGTGCGGCCCGCGGTGGTCTTCGGGGCCGACGGCTCCACGACCTACGGCCCCGGCGCCGATCGGCTGAATCGGTTGCTGGGCCTGGAGATCCGCGACTGGACGCCGCGGGCCCCGGCCGGGCCGCCGTCGGGCGCGCCGCTGGCCGAACCGCTGGAGCACCTGCTGGAGCACCGGGGACCGGGGGCGCACGCGGCACCGACCGATCCGGCCCTGCTGGGTCCGACCACGCTGAGTCCGACCGTGCTGGGTCCGACCACGCTGGATCCGGCGCTCCTGGATCCGATCCTGTTGGGCCCGACCGTGCTGGATCAGACCGTGCTGGATCCGACCCTGCCGGGTCCGACCCCGACAGCTCCGGTCCCGACCGGCGGTCCGGAGCGGCTGGAGGGCTGGCAGAAGGCGTTGGCGGTGGCCGACCGCCTGCTGCCGGTGGTGGGTGACGCGCCGGCCGACGGCGGCACCGCCGCGGGCGAACCGTTCGTCGCCGACTACGGTCCGGCGGCCGCCGGCCCCGGGGGGCCGCGATGAACTCCATGATGGCCGGGGTGCTGGCCGCCTCGGCGGTGCTGACCTTCCCCGGGCGCGGGGCGCGGCGCCGGTTGGAGACCGCGGTGCTGGGCCGGCCGCGGGGTCCCCGGTGGCGGGTGCGGTGGGCCGGGGTGTGGCCGACCGCGTTGTCCGCGGTGGCGCTGGGGATCCTGTGCTCGCTGCTGGCCCGCTCGACCGTGCTGGCGATCCTGGTGCCGTTCGGGGCCTGGCGCGGCTACCAGCTGTGGACGGCCCGGAACACCCGGCTGGCGGTGGAGCGCCGCCGGGCCGAGATCATCGAGCTCTGCGTCACCCTGGGCGCGGAGCTGCGGGCCGGGCGGGAGGCCCGGGAGGCGCTGCGGGTGGCCGCCGCCGGGGCCTGTCCGGAGCTGGCGCTGTACTTCGCCGGGCCGCCGAGCGCGGTCGGCGACGTGGTCCAGGTGCTGCGCACGGCCGCCGGCACGCCGGGCCGGGAGTCCCTGGCCGGGTTGGCGGCGTGCTGGCAGGTCGCCGACGGCGGCGCGGGCATGGTGGCCGCCGTCGGCGAACTCGTCGACGTGCTGCGCGCCGAGCGGACGCAGCGCCGCGAGCTCGACGCCGAACTCGCCGGGGTCCGCTCGTCGGCGCGGCTGCTGGCGCTGCTGCCCTCGCTGGGACTGGTGATCGGGTCCGGCATGGGCCTGGCCCCGGTGCCGATGCTGCTGCACACCGGGGTCGGGCAGGGCTGTCTGGTCCTGGGCATCGGCTTCGTGGCCGGCGGCGTGATGTGGATGAACCGCATCGCCGGGGCCGCGGAGGCGCTGTCGTGACCGCCCTGGGCATCGCGCTGACCGGGCTCGCGGCCGGTCTGTCGGCGGCCTTGTCGGTGCTCTGCTGGCCGCAGCCGGCCGACCGCGGGCCCCGGCGCCGCCTGGCCCGGCTGGCCGTCCCCGGGACCGGCGCGGCGGCCAGGCGGGCCGGCCGGCGCGCCCGGTTCCTCCAGGGCCTGCGCCGCAACCCCTGGACCGCGGCGCGGCACGCCCGCCGGGTGGCCGAGGCATCGGCCCGGCTGTGCCCGGAGGCGGCGGAACTGCTGGCCGCCTGCCTGACCGCGGGCGCCGAACCGGTGCGGGCCGCCGAGGTGGTGGCGAACGCCATCCGGCCGCCGGGCCGGCTGAGCACCTGCGCCGACCACGCCGCCTCGGCCCTGGCCGACCGGTTCCAGGAGGTCGCGCACCTGCTCCGGCTCGGCGGCAACCCGATCACCAGCTGGCGCGCGGTGGCCGCCGAACCCGGGCTGCGCCCGGTGGCCGAGGCCCTCGGCCGCGCCGGGCTGTCCGGCGACGCGCCGGCGGCCGCGATCCGCGCCTGCGCCCAGGATCTGCGGGCCGAACGCCGGGCCGCCGGCACCGCCGCCGCCCGCCGGGCCGGGGTGCGCGGCGTGGCCCCGCTCGCCGGCTGCTTCCTGCCCGCCTTCGTCCTGATCGGCATCGTGCCGATCGCCCTGGGACTGGCCCACCGGCTGCTCCCCTGACCCGGAAGGAAAACCATGCGCCCAGCAGTGAACCGGCTCCACCGCGACGACGGCATGTCGACCGTCGAGTACACCCTCGGCACCCTGGCCGCCTGCGCCTTCGCGGTGATCCTCTACAAGGTGATCACCAGCCCCACCGTCCAGAGCGCCCTGGCCGCGGTGCTCCACAAAGCCCTGAGCACCAACTTCTGATGCGCCCGCCCCGCGACGCCGGCTACGCCACGGTCGAGACCGCCCTGGCCATCCCCAGCCTGGTCCTGCTGACCCTGGCCCTGGCCGGGGTCCTCGCCGGCCTGGCGGCCCAGATCCGCTGCGTCGACGCCGCCCGGCTCGGCGCCCGGGCCGCCGCCCGCGGCGAGCCGCCCGACGCGGTCCGGGCGGCGATCGCCCGGGCCTCCCCCGACAGCACCGTCAGCCTCACCCGGGACGGCGGACTGGTCCATGTCGTCGTCAGTGCGCCGGTCGCGGCGATGTCGCTGCTGAAGGCCTTCAGCGTGCACGCCGAGGCCGTGGAGGCGGACGAAGCCGCGGTAAGTGACGCGGAAGGCGTGCCGTGACCACGGCGCGCACCGTCCGAAGGGCCCGGGACGAAGGCTCGGCCACGGTCTACGCCGCGCTCCTAGCCGCGCTGCTGACCACCGTCGCCATGGCGGTTCTCGCCCTCGGCGCCGCCGTCCTCGCCCGCCACCGGGCCGGATCCGCCGCCGACCTGGCCGCGCTGAGCGCCGCCGTCCATACCGACGCCGGGCCGGCGGCCTGCGACTGGGCCCGCCGGACGGTCGCCGCCCAGCGCGCCGAGCTGCTCCGCTGTGCCTGCGACGGCCCGGTTTGCCTGGTCCGCGCCGCGGTCGGCACGCCATGGGGCACGGCGGCCGTGACCAGCCGGGCCGGCCCCGCCGCCGGCCCGCAGCCCGCCGTCGACGGCTGAGCCGGTGCCGGTGCCGGTCCCGGTACCCAGCGGGAGAATGCCGAGCGGGACGGTGTTCTCGGTCGCTGCGGTCCGGAAGCGGACCCCCCGCCCCTCGGCGGCCCAGTCGTCCCACGCGCCCCAGCCCTGGGGATCGTCCGGGTCACCGAAGCCGAGCCAGTCGGCCGGCCGGCGCCCTCGGCGCGCGGCCAGCGCCGCGCACCGCTCACTGGAGCGATGGACGCCTATCCGCAGCAGCCATATCGCCACCAGGAACAGCCAGCCGAATATCGCGCCGGTGACGAAGACCTGCGCGGTGGTGGTCTGGACGCCGACGCCGAGGAACGTCAGGTGGTCGTCGCCGCTGCTGGAGGCGACGACGCCGGTGGCGACCATCACCACCAGGCTGATCAGACCCAGCGCTACGGCGATCATCGCGAGACGCCTTTCGGAAGGGGAGGGCGTGATCCCGGTGCGATCCGGGTGGGCACGGACTCAGGGCGATCCGGGTGCCCCCGGGCTCAGGGCTGCTCAGGGCCAGCGGTTGGCCGGGGAGTCCTTCCGGTCCGAGGACGACGCGTCGGCGTCGTCGGTCCCGGCGGACCGGTCCCGCCGATTCGCGGTGGCGCGCGCGTCGGCCTCCTCCCAGCGGCCCACCGGCTCCATCTCGGCGTCCTCGTCGAGGATCCACACCGAGTCGCGGTCCATCCGGGAGCGGCGCACCAGCAGGACGCCGACCGCGCCGGCGGCGCCGAGCGCCATCAAGGCCATCGGGGCCCTGCCGCGGCGGGTCACCGTGGTCACGGTGGCCACCGGCAGCACCGAGGTGACGCGGGCGATCGGGCTGGGGCGCCTGGGGACGCCGTGGCGCAGGATCTGCCAGGCCGCGCCGCCGCGCTCGACCGCCTCGGCGGCGACCGGACGGGCCCGCTCGGCCACGGTCGAGGCGGCCGTGGACGCGCGGTCGGAGACCTCGTGGGCGGCCAGCGCGGCCCGGTCGGCGACCGCGTAGGCCGCCTCCTGCGCGGCGCCGGCGGCGGTCACCGCCGCGCCCTGGGCCGCTCCGGCCGCTCCGGAGAAGGTCTGCGCGGCGTCGGAGGCACGGCCGGAGACCGCACAGCGCATGCGCTCCATCCGGGTCGGCGGCTCCGGTCGGCGGAACGGCATCCTCATCGTCGGGCTCCCTTACACATCGCCTGTTCACCGCTGCCCGGCGGCCCCGCCGGGCAGCGCCGGGCAGCGCCGCCGGAAGCAGGGTCGACCTGGCAAGCGGCTCGAAGACGTGCCTGCCCGGCCCCGTCGGGGGACAACCTCACGCAGGGCCATTGGGGCTACTCCGAGGGTGAGCGGTGCTCCGTGCGAGGATGGAGAGCGTCCATACGACAGAAACCGAAAGGCAATCGACTGTGGCCGAGAACCTGTACGCCACCATCAAGACGAACCTCGGTGCCATCACCGTGCGTCTGTTCCCGGACTTCGCTCCGAAGACCGTCGCCAACTTCGTCGGCCTGGCCGAGGGCAGCAAGGAGTGGACGCACCCGGAGACCCAGGTGAAGTCGACCACTCCGCTCTACGACAACACGATCTTCCACCGGGTGATCCCGGGCTTCATGATCCAGGGCGGCGACCCGCTCGGCCAGGGCTTCGGCGGGCCGGGCTACGTCTTCGACGACGAGCCGCACCCGGACCAGACCTTCAACGACCGGGACTACCTGCTGGCCATGGCCAACGCCGGGGTCCGGGGCGGGCGCGGCACCAACGGGTCGCAATTCTTCATCACCGTGCCGACCCCGCGCCGTCCGACCCACCTGAACGGCAAGCACACCATCTTCGGCGAAGTCGTGGACGCCGACAGCCGCAAGGTCGTGGACGCCATCTCGGCCGTCCCGACCGGCGACCAGGACCGGCCGGTGCAGCCGGTCGTGATCGAGACGATCACCATCGAGCGCCGCCAGGACTGAACCGGCGCGCGCGGGGCCCGGAGGAAACTCCGGGCCCCGCGCGTTCGTTTCCTCTACATTCGACAATCGGCCGATCTCATCCGAACCAGCCGCCCGTCTCCCACCGCCACCGCGCGTCACCCCCGGCACCGGGGCCGCCCGCGCGCCGCGGTGTCAAGAGAAGGATCACCGTGACGATGCCGCCCGGCAGCTACGGCAGCCAGTCCGCGCCCGCGACCGACCTCCCCGTCTGCTACCGGCATCCGGGGCGCGAGGCCCACATCCGGTGCAACCGCTGCAACCGCCGGATCTGCCCGGAGTGCATGGTCCCGGCCTCGGTCGGCTTCCAGTGCCCGGAGTGCGTGCGCGGCGGCAACCAGCAGGTGCGGCAGGCCCGGACCCCGTTCGGCGCGGTGCTGCGGCCCCAGGTGGTGCCGGTGGTCACCTACAGCCTGATCGCCCTGAACTTCGTGATGTTCGGGCTCCAGCACATCGTCGGCACCTCGCAGGTCGGCGTGCTCGGCGGCGGCGTCTACGAGGTCAACACCCTGGACATGCGGCTGGAGCTGATCGCCAAGGCGCACTGGGTGGACGGCGAGCCGATAGGCGTGGCCAACGGCGAGTGGTACCGGCTGGTCACCTCGATGTTCCTGCACGCGAACGTGGTGCACATCGCCTCGAACATGATCTCGCTGTTCTTCATCGGCCCGATGCTGGAGGCGCTGCTGGGCCGGCTGCGCTTCGCCCTGGTCTACCTGATCGGCGGCCTGGCCGGGGCGGTCACCTCGTACTGGTTCATGACCCCGATGAGCCCGGCCAGCCTGGGCGCCTCCGGCGCCATCTCGGCGGTGTTCGGCTGCCTGGTGGTGATCGGGCTGCGGCGCCGGATCCTGGACCCCGGGATGATCATGGTGGTGCTGATCATCAACATCGTCATCCCGCTCCAGAACACCAGCATCGACTGGCGCGACCACGTGGGCGGCGCGGTGGCCGGGGCGCTGATCGGCGCGGTCTACGCCTTCGCCCCGGAGCTGATCCGGGCCCTGGGGCGCGCCACGGCGCCGCGCGAGCAGCAGACCCGGCTGCTGAACCTGCTCGGCTTCGGCACCATGGCGCTGGTGCTGGCGGCGGCGGTGATCGCCACCGCCGTCCACACCGCCCGTCTGAACGATCCCGCCAACCGTACGCGCACCCTCGATGGCGCCGCGCACACACCCGGGCCGACCAGGGTCGTCACCGAGATCCCGGAGAGTTATCCACAGGCTTTGGGCACTTATCCACACTGGGGATAAGCCTGTGGATGTTGTGTTAGGGGTGGGCCGCTCACCGAGCGTGAGCACCGGACGCAATGCCCGGCGTTCGCGCGGCGGCTACTTCCACTTCATCGACGTGATGAACCCGGTGATGATCAGACCGAAGCCCACGGCCATGTTCCAGCCGTGCAGCTGCGGCACCGGGTACTTCATGTCGGACAGGTAGTACACCACTATCCACAACAGGCCGAGCACGAAGCAGCCGACCATCAGCGGCAGCACCACGCGGTTGCCGGTGTCCAGCTTGATGGGCTGCTTCTTGTCCGGCGGCGGGGTGTACGCGGCCTTCTTGCGGACCTTCGACTCGGGCACGGTTCCACTCCTGGATTCGTCGGCTGCCGCACCCTGGTCCAGGCATGCGGCGGGGTGCGTCCGATAGCGTATCCGCCATGGCGTCAAGGCGCGATCAGCTGGACGAACCGGTAGGGCCCCAGGCCGTCGGCCCGCGGGCCCGGCCGCGCTCCCGGGTGGCCTGGCACACCGGCGTGGTGCTGGTCTTCGCCCTGGCCGGCGGGCTGTTCATGACCGCCCGGGACACCGCCGACGGCCAGGGCGACATCCGCCCGGACCGGCTCTCCCAGCTCTCCGACGTGATCCGCACGCAGAACGGCCACAACCAACAGCTTACCGACCAGGTCGCGGCCCAGCGCGCGGACCTGGACGCGCTGACCCGGGGCCAGGCCGCCGACTCCCGGGTGAAGGCCGCGCAGGCCCAGATCGACGCGCTGTCCGGCCTGGCCGGGGTGCTGCCGCTGTCCGGCTCCGGGCTGACCGTGACCCTGAACGACGCCCCACCCAACGCCCAGCCCGCCGCCGGGGCCGCCGCGCCGCAGCCGGACTGGCTGATCATCCACCAGCAGGACGTGCAGGCCGTGGTGAACGCGCTGTGGGCCGGCGGGGCCACCGGGATCCAGCTGATGGACCAGCGGATGATCAACACCTCGGCGGTCCGCTGCGTCGGCAACACGCTGCTGCTCCAGGGCCGGGTCTACTCCCCGCCCTACGTCATCACCGCCGTCGGCGACCCGGGCCGGCTGCGCACGGCGCTGCTGGGCTCCTCGGCGGTGCAGACCTATCTGGAGTACGTCACGGCCTACGGCCTGGGCTGGGACGTCAAGGCGCGCGATCGGGTGACTCTGCCGGGATACTCGGGTTCGCTCGACGTGTCGCACGCCACTGTGATGCCCTGATTCCGACAAAATGGCGGAATGTGGGCTGAACGAGCACGGCTGGCGACCCGGACCGTCGGGGAGATCCTGATCACGCTCGGCGTCACGCTGTTCTTGTTCTGCGCCTACCAGCTTTTCTATACCAATGTGGTCGCCGACGACGCCATGCGGGCCGAGGTCTCCGACCTGCACAAGCAGTGGGCAGTACAGACGCCCGCGCCGCGTACCGCCGTGCCCAAGACGCCCGGGCCGTTCGACAGCGCCGACAGCCAGGGCCGGGCCGGGGCGGCGTTCGCGATCCTGCACATCCCGCGCCTGGGCGACAAGTCCATCCCGGTGGTCGAGGGCACCAGCCTGGACCTGCTCTCCCGCGGCGTCGGGCACTACAAGGACTCGGTGCGGCCGGGCCGGGTGGGCAACTTCGCCGTCGCCGGCCACCGCAAGACGCACGGCGAACCCTTCCGCTACCTCGACGAGATGCGCGCCGGCGACCTGATCGTGGTGGAGACCGCGGACACCTGGTACACCTACCGGACCGACCGCGACCCGTTCATCGTCGATCCGACCGACCTGGCGGTGGTGGCCCCGGTCCCGGACCACCCGGGCCGCAAGCCGACGCAGGCGCTGATCACCCTGACCACCTGCAACCCGTGGTGGGCCTCCACGGAGCGGATGATCGTCACCGGCACCCTGGTCGCGCAGCAGCCCCGTTCCAAGGGCACGCCGCCGGCGCTGACGGTGAACGCCCCCAAGTTCCAATAAGACTCTGGTAGAACCTCATAGGAACCTCTATAGAGGACTCTGTAGAGAATGGAGTAGGCGATGTACGCGTTCCTGTGGCGGCACATCCCCGGGCCCGTCTACGTGAAGGTGCTCGTCGCCGCCACCGCGGTGGCCCTCATCGTGGTGCTCCTGTTCGGCTGGGTCTTCCCCTGGGTCGAGCCGCTGATGCCGTTCAGCGGGAACACGGTCTCGCAGTAGCGATCCCGCCGCTGCCGGTAGGCTCACCGCATGGCAGCGCGGATCCTGGTCGTCGACAACTACGACAGCTTCGTCTACAACCTCGTGCAGTACCTGTACCAGCTCGGCGCGGAGTGCGAGGTGGTGCGCAACGACGCGATCGGCGTCGAAGCCGCGCACGACTTCGACGGCGTCCTGCTCTCACCCGGCCCCGGCACCCCCGAGGAGGCCGGGATCTGCGTGAAGATGGTCGGCTACGCCGCCGAGCACCGGATCCCGGTCTTCGGCGTCTGCCTCGGCCTGCAGTCCATCGCGGTGGCGCACGGCGCGGTGGTCGGCCGGGCCCCGGAGCTGCTGCACGGCAAGACCAGCCTGGTGACCCACGACGGCACCGGCGTCTTCGCCGGCGTCCCGGACCCGTTCACCGCCACCCGGTACCACTCGCTGGCCATCGAGCCGGACACGCTGCCCGACGAGCTCGTCGTGACCGCGCGCACCGAGACCGGCGTGATCATGGGCATCCGGCACCGCGAGCTGCCGATCGAGGCGGTCCAGTTCCACCCCGAGTCGGTGCTGACCGAGGCCGGGCACCTGATGCTGGCGAACTGGCTGGCGGTGTGCGGCGACGCCGAAGCCGTCGGACGGTCGGCGGGGCTGGCCCCGGTCGTCATCGCCGCCGCGAACTGAGCAGGCCCCGGCGGACTGAGCCCGCACTGAACGCGAGCTGAGAAGCTCCGGCCGGCCGAGCAAGCACAAAACCGACAGAGAAAGCCCCGCGCGGAGAACTCCGCGCGGGGCTTCGCTGTCACGGCTCAGCGCTCAGCCGCCGCCCTTCTTCGTGCTGGTCGGCGAGCTCGGGCAACCGAGCACCGCGCCGAACTGGCAGGTCGCGCTGCTGGTCGGCTGCCCCGGCGGGGTGGTCTGCCCGCCGGTCGGCTGCGTCGGCGGCTGCGAGCAGTCCTGCTGCGTCGGGTCGCAGCCCTGGCTGCTGGACGACGTGCTCGGCGGCGCCGGCGGCTGCGGCGCGTAGTACACGATGATCTGCTGGTCGGCGGTGTACTGGCCGTCGCCCGGGTCGACCTTGATCACGGTGTTCGGCTGCTGGCCGGAGTTGGCGTCGCCGGGCAGCTTCTGGACCTTCGTGAAGCCCTGGGACTTGATCAGGTTGACGACGGTGTCGGCGTCCTGGTTCTTGTACTGGGCCGCCGACAGCTGGATCTTCTTCTGGCCGTCCGAGACGATCCAGCCGATGCTGACCTTGTCGACGTTGACGTTCTTCTGGCCGGCCAGCGAGGTCTGGCCGCCGCCGGAGCCGTCGAACACGTCCATGATCTTCCCGGCCGGGATCTTGTCGTCGTTCAGGTGGATCACGATCGGGTTGGCGAGGTTGAACTTGGCCGCGGTCAGCGTCGCCTTCAGCGCGGTCTCGTCCATCTTGTTCAGCGTGGCCTTGTCCGGCACCGCGCCGAGCTGCGGGCCCAGCGACAGGCAGTAGCTGACCGGGCCCGGCTTCTGGAACCCGCTCGCCTTCGGGTTCTGGCTGATGATCGTGCCTGCCTTCTGGCTGTGCCGGTCGTCGTCGCTGGAGCAGTCCTCGCCGTTGCCGGTCAGCGTGAAGCCCTTGTAGGCCGGCTGGGCCAGCATGGCGTTGGCGTCGGCCACCGTGTGCACGCCGTAGCCGAAGTCCGGGACCTGCTCGGAGTTGTCGTTGCCGCCGGACTTCAGCAGCGACTTGGCCAGCAGGACCGCCGCTATCACCGCGGCGATGCCGGCCACCGCCAGCACGATGTACCCGGTCTTGCCGCTTTTCTCCGGCTCCGGGGCCCGGCGCGGCTCGGTGCGGCGCGGCGGACCGCCCGGCGGCCGTCCGCCGGGCTGGTACTGGTCCTCGCCGTAGCGGGCCTGGTTGGCCGGCGGCTGCTGGTAGGAGGTCGGGCTCTCGACCGCGGGCATCGCCTTGGTCTGGCCGACCCCGGCCGCCGCGCCGACCTGGCGCGGGTCCAGCCGCTGGGTCGGCATGTTGGCCGCGCCCAGCACCGCGGTCTGCGCCTCGGTGGGCCGCCCGTCCAGCACCCGCTCGATGTCGGCGCGCATCTCGGTGGCCGACTGGTAGCGCTGGTCGGCGCTCTTGGCCAGCGACTTGAGCACCACCGCGTCGATCGCCGGGGTGACCTCCGGGTCGTAGGAGGAGGGCGGCTGCGGCTCCTCGCGCACGTGCTGGTAGGCCACCGCGACCGGGGAGTCGCCGACGAACGGCGGGCGCCCGGTGAGCAGTTCGTACATCAGGCAGCCGGTGGAGTACAGGTCGCTGCGGGCGTCGACGGTCTCGCCCTTGGCCTGCTCCGGCGACAGGTACTGCGCGGTGCCGATGACCGCCGCGGTCTGGGTCATCGTCATGCCGTTGTCGGCCATGGCCCGGGCGATGCCGAAGTCCATCACCTTCACGGTGCCGGCCCGGGTCAGCATGATGTTCGCGGGCTTGATGTCCCGGTGGATGATGCCGTTGCGGTGCGAGTAGTCCAGCGCCTGCAGCACGCCCGCGGTGATCTCCAGGGCCCGCTCCGGCAGCAGCCGGCGGCCGGAGTGCAGCAGGTCGCGCAGCGTCGAGCCGTCCGCGTACTCCATCACGATGTACGGGACCGAGACCCCGTTCTCGAAGTCCTCGCCGGTGTCGTAGATGGCCACGATCGCCGGATGGTTCAGGGAGGCCGCGGACTGCGCCTCGCGCCGGAACCGGGCCTGGAACGTGGGATCGCGGGACAGGTCGGCGCGCAGGGTCTTCACGGCGACCGTGCGGCCCAGACGGGTGTCCCGGCCCATGAAGACCTCGGCCATCCCGCCTCGGCCCAGCACGGCGCCCAGCTCGTACCTGTCCCCGAGCCGCCGCGGTTGCTCCGCGCCGGGGTAGGTTCCGGACATCTCATCGCTCCAGCTCATCGAACGCCGCCCAGGCGGGAGACGGCCTGCAAAATCGGTCCCAGTCGAAAACGTGCTTCCGGCAGTATCCCCCGAACCCGGCCCCGCGCCAGTCCCGGCGCCGGAAACCGCTCCCCGGCCCGGCCGCCGCGGCGACACCGGGTGGTGCGGCGGCCACGGCGCGTACCGGGGAGCCGTGCGTCAGTGCTGTCCCACCCCCAGCGCGGCCTCCATGACCGCCTTGGCGACCGGCCCGGCGTAGCCGCTGCCGGTGATGTCGTCGCGCAGGTTCGGGTTGTCGGTCTGCACCAGCACCGCCACCGCGACGTGCTTGTCGCCGATGGAGGCGTAGGAGATGAACCAGGCCAGCGGGTTCTGCTTGTCGCCCTGCTGCGCGGTGCCGGTCTTGGCGCCCATGTGCGCGCCGTCGATGGCCAGGCCGTTGGAGGCTGTGCCGTTGGTCACCACGTTCTGCATCATGTCGTCGAGCACAGCCGCGGTCTGCGGGGACACCGCCTGGCTCAGCACGTGCCGGTGGTCCTGGCCCTTGTACGTGACGTGGCCGTTGGGGGCGGTCTCCTTGTCCACCAGGTACGGCTGCATGATGGTGCCGCCGTTGGCCACCGCCGCGGCGACCATCGCCGCCTGCAGCGGGGTGACCTGGGTGTCGCCCTGGCCGATCGAGTCCTGGGCCAGGCCCAGCTGGTTGCTGCCGATCTTGTCCGCGCTCGGGAAGCTCGAGGGGGTCACGGTCAGCGGGATCTTCAGGCCGGGGGTGTTGAACCCGAACTTCTGCGCGTACTGGTTCATCACCGTCGGGCCCAGCTTGGCGCCGACGAAGCCGTACACCGAGTTGCAGGAGGCGGCCAGCGCCCGCTTCAGGTCGGTGCCGGGGCACACCGAGGCGTTCTCGTTGGTCAGGGTGTAGGCCGCGCCCGGGACCGTGAACCCGCGGGCATCGGCGCCGGTCGGGTCGGACTCGGTGAAGGCGCCGGTGTCCAGCGCGGCGCCGGCGGTGACCACCTTGAAGATCGAGCCGGGCGGGTAGAGCTCGCCGACCGTGTGGTTCAGGTTGGGCTTGTCCTTGCTCGCCTCCAGCGCCTTGCCGGCCGCGACCGAGGTGTCGTGGTCGTTGGACGCTATCCCGTTCGGGTCGAAGGTCGGGTCGGAGTACATCGCCAGGATCGCGCCGGTGGTCGGGTCCAGCGCCACCACCGAGCCCTTGCGGCCCTTCATGTTGGCGACCGCCGCCTGCTGCACCGCGTTGTTCAGGGTGAGCTGGACGTCGCCGCCCTTCTTGGACTTGCCGGTGATGGTGTCCATGAAGTTCGCGACCGACTCCGAGCTGTCCGTGCCCTGGAGGTAGCCGTCGAGGATGCCCTCCAGATAGCGGGACCCGTAGTCGATCGACTTGTAGCCGGTGATGTTGGCGTACGCCGGGCCCAGCGGGTAGTTGCGCTGGAACTTGTAGGAGATGCCCCCGGAGGGCAGCGACTGGGCGATCACCGTGCCGTCGGCGGTGGTGATCTTCCCGCGCGGGAAGGCGAGCGCGTCCAGCGTGGTGCGCTTGTTGCCCGCGCGCGCCTTGTAGTTGTCGGCGTTGACCACCTGGAGGTAGTTGGAGCTGACCAGCAGTGTGACGATCAGCAGGAAGCAGAACAGGGCCACCCGCCTGATGGGCTGGTTCACGGTCCGTACCTCCGCTCCGGCGGACCCGGCCGTTCGGCCGCCTCGTCCGGTGTCGCACCGGGCGCCGGCGCCGGCCGGGTCTGCTCGTGGTCTTCGGCGTCGTCCTCGAACGCCGGGGGATAGGACTCCTCCGCGCCCGGTTCCGGTTCCGTCTTCGGGCCGGATGTGGCCGGGATCGCTTGAGTCGACTCCGCCGCGCGCAGCATCGTCTGCTCACCGTAGCCGCGCGGCTGGGCGGGGACGGCCTGGGTGGGATCGGAGGCCCCGGCCGATCCGGCGGCGCCGGCCGGGCGGGTCGGCATCGCCTGGGTGACGTCCCGCGCGCCCGGCGGCACCGGGCCGTTCTGGGTCGCGCCCGGGTTGTTCGCGCCCGGGGTCTTCTGGCCCGGGTTCTTCGGGTCCAGGCCGGCCCGGCCCAGGATGTTCTGGCCCAGGCCGGAGGCGCCGGCCGCGCCGGGCGGCACGGACACGCCCGAGGCCGCGCCGGGAGTGGCGGCGGAGGCCGCGCCCGCGGCCGCGGCCGGGACGCCGCGCCGGCCGCCGCCGGCGCTCACGGTGGACGGCATCCGCGAGGCGGCCACCAGCCGCATCGAGCGCAGCTCGTCCTCGGTCAGCGGGATGGCCGGCGGCAGCGGGCGCCGCGCGGCGTCGGACAGCCGGATCAACAGCGCGATCACGACCCAGTTGGCGACCAGCGCCGAACCGCCGGCGGCCAGGAACGGCATCGGCAGACCGGTCAGCGGGATCACCCGCATCACGCCGCCGGAGGTGATGAACACCTGGAGCGCGAAGGTGGTCGCCAGGCCGGCGGCCAGCAGCTTGCCGTAGTTGTCGCGGATCAGCAGCGCGGTCTTGAAGCCGCGCATGACGATCAGCAGGTAGACCATCATCAGCGCGAACAGCCCGACCATGCCGAGCTCCTCGCCGACCGTGACCAGGATGAAGTCGGCGTTCTTGGCGAACCCGACCAGCCACGGGCGGCCCTGGTCCAGGCCCTTGCCGAAGATGCCGCCGCTGGCGAACCCGTAGATGGACTGCGCGATCTGCGGCGAGGCCTTGCTGCCCGGCAGCTCGGCGTCGAAGGGGTGCAGCCAGTTGTTCACGCGGGCCACGACGTGCGGCACCGTGGTGCCGATGACGAAGGCGCCGGCCAGGAACGCGGTGACGCCGATCGCCAGCCAGCTGGTCCGCTCGGTGGCGATGTACAGCAGCACCACGAAGGCGCCGAAGAACATCAGCGAGACGCCGAGGTCGGTCTCGAAGATCAGGATCAGCATCGCCAGGACCCAGCAGACCGCGATCGGCCCCAGGTCGCGGCCGCGCGGGATGTTCAGTCCGAGCACCTTGCGCGAGGCGACGCGCAGAGCGTCTCGCTTGGCCATCAGGAACGCCGCGAAGAAGGAGACCAGCAGCAGCTTGCCGAACTCGGCGGGCTGTATCGACACCCCGCCGGGGAACCGGACCCAGCTCTTGGCGCCGTTGGCGCCGGAGATCGACTCCGGCAGCATGGCCGGCACCGCCACCAGGAACAGGCCGCCGACCATCGAGATGTAGGCGTAGCGCTGGAGGATCTTGTGGTCCTTGATGAACAGCAGGAAGCCCGCGAAGGCGATGATGCTCAGCGCGGTGAACATCAGCTGGTTGCTCGTCGACCCGTGCGGCGGCGTGTGGTACCGTACCGGGTTCACGGCGTGCAGCGCCTGGAAGTATTCCTTGTCGTAGATGTCCAGCCGGTGGATCAGCACCAGGCCGATGCCGTTGAGGAAGATCGCCAACGGCAGGAACAGCGGGTCGGCGTAGGGCGCGGCGTACCGGATGAGCAGGTTGGCCACCACCACGACGCCGGCCAGCCCGGCTCCGTAGCCCCACATCCCGGCCGGCAGCTTGCCGTTGTCGGCCAGGCCCACGTTGGCGTACGCGAACATGGCGATCCCGACCGCGAACAGGCTCAGCGCGAGCTCGGTGTTGCGGCGCTTCGGGATCGAGGGTTCTTCCGGCCGGGGCGGGGCGGCTGACATCGACACTACTAGGGACCGTCCGTTGTTCCGGCGCAGAACGCCTGCATCTGCGATTCGCCACCGGTGGTCGGCGCGGAGGCCGAGGTCGACGGCGGGTTCGGGGACTGGGGCGCGACCGTGGCGCTCGGGCCGGTGGACGCGGTGCCGACGGAGTCCGTCGGCTCGGTGACCACGCCGATGGTCGACGGCGAGGTCTGCGGGTCGGCGCCGATCACCGCTCCGGGCTTGGCCTCGGTGCTGGTCGGGGCCGGAGGCACCTGCTGCTTGGGCGCGGTCTGGGCCTGGCTCTGGGTCGCGGTCCCGGGGTGGCGCAGGTCCGCGCAGACCTTGGCGGCCTTGCGGTACTGGTCCAGATAGGTCAGCGCGGCCTGCTCGGAGCCGAAGGTCACGGTCTTGGTCAGGTCGCCGCGCTTGTCGGCGGGCACCGAGCTCAGGTACAGCGGGCCCTGGGCCAGGGTGACCTGCGAGGCCAGGAACGACAGCTGGGTCGTGCCCTGGTACAGCAGCACCTGCTTGCCGTCCGAGGACGGCTTCACGTAGTACTGGCCCTGGCTGTAGACGTAGCCGCCGGCCGCGACACCGGCCAGCACCAGCACGACGGCGCCGCCGATGAGCAGGCCCTTCTTGCTGCGCTTGGCACTCTCCGGCGCACCGGGTCCGCCCGGTCCGCCCGGGCCGCCGGGCCCGCCGGGGCCGTACGGCCCGCCGGGTGCGCCCTGCGGCCCGCCGTCCGGGCCGGCCCCGGGCTCCGGGCCGGGGCGCCGGCCGG
>NZ_BAAAQN010000034.1:0-125821 GCF_039531695.1 Catenulispora yoronensis | reverse complement strand
GGAAGACCTTCGGCTCGCGGACGATCGCGCGGCCCATCGCGACGCGCTGACGCTGGCCGCCGGACAGTGCCTTGGGCTTGCGGCCCAGGTATTCGGTCAGCTCCAGGAGCTTGGCCGCCTCCTCCACCCGCCTGGCGATCGTGGCCTTGTCGATCTTGGCGATCTTCAGGGCGAAGCCCATGTTCTCCGCGACGGTCATGTGCGGGTACAGCGCGTAGTTCTGGAACACCATCGCGATGTCGCGATCCTTCGGCGGCAGGTTGGTGACTTCCCGCTCGCCGATGTAGATGCCGCCGCTGGAGACTTCTTCCAGGCCGGCGAGCATGCGCAGCGCGGTGGACTTGCCGGAGCCCGAGGGTCCGACCAGCACCAGGAACTCCCCGTCCGGTATGTCCAAGTTCAGCTTGTCCACGGCGGGCGAATCGGCGCCCGGGTAGAAGCAGGAAGCATCCTGATACACAACACCAGCCATGGCGTTCTTCCTTTCAACCGGCAGGAATGTGCCGGACAATCCGAAATTGAAAGTGAGGCGGCGCGGTAGCGCGACCGGATCAACGGTAGAACCCGCGCCGTGATTCCGCGCGGTAAGGCCGTCGGCCACCCCTGACGTGCCCTCGCATGATCACCTAGATCCACCGGGATCCAGAACTAGGCGATGTTCACCGATGCGGACCTTGATCACGCCGAAGAGACTGACGCCAGGCGGCTGCTGAAGCGAACGCTGCCGGGATCGAAGGAGTCACCTCATGAAGGCGCTGGTTGCTCGATGCGGTGATCGACCTGGCGCGCTCGGCCTCGGCGCGCCGGCAGGCACTTGGCGTACCACCATCCACGAACCGTGAGGAACACATGACACTGAAGATCACCGTCATCGGCCGCGGCCACGTCGGGGGCGGCCTGGCCCGCTTGTGGCGGCAGGCCGGGCACGACGTCACCGGGCTCGGGCAGGACGGCGGCGACGCCTCGGACGCCGACGTCGTCGTGGTGTCCGTCCCGGGGCCGGCCATCGCCGCCGCGCTGGCCGCCGTCACCGGTCTGGCGGGCAAGCCGACCATCGACACCTGCAACATCTACGGCGAGCGGCCCACCGGCCACGCCTCGCTGACGCTCCAGATCAAGGAGACCATCGGGGGACCCGCCGCGAAGTCGTTCTCCACCAACTTCGCCTCCGCCTACGACGAGATCTCCAAGCAGCGGGTGACCCCGACCAACCTGTTCGTCGCCGAACCGGAGATCCGCGCCCTCACCGAACGGCTCATCATCGAGGCCGGATACGAACCGGTGTTCGTCGGCGACATCGACCCCGGGGCCCGCCTCCTGGAGGACAGCTCCGGGCTTACCCGCGCCATCGCCGCGGAGCTCGGTCCGTTCTTCTACCGCTACGCGAGCGTCGGCGACCTGTAGGACGTCGGCTGCCACGAATCGTGCTCGCCGCTCATCAGGACCAGTCTCAGGGACAGTCAGCGAAGAAGGATCCGCATGCGCAACCATTTACCGCCTCCCAGGATCGAATACTGGGAATGGCAGGTGCATGCCGCATGCCGCGGCATGAACGCGTCCGTTTTCTACTCGCCGGCCCACGAACGCGGGAGCGCTCGGCAGCGCCGGGTGGAACGTGCCCGGGAGATCTGCCGGACGTGTCCCGTGAAGGAGCCCTGTGCCGCGTTCGCCGTCGCGACGCGGCAGGCGCACGGGGTCTGGGGCGGAATGTCAGAACACGACCGCAGATCCTGACCGCAGATCCTGACCGCAGACCCTGACCGCAAATCCTGACCGCCCACGGGTCAGCCTACAGATTCGCCTGCGGGCTCACCCACGGGTCCGCTCACCTCGTGAGCGGCAGGTCCCTGAGCTGCCGCCGCGAAGTGATGTCGAGCTTCTTGAAAATGCTGCGCAGATGCGCGTCGACCGTCCGCGGGCTCAGGAACAGCTGGGTTCCGACCTCCTTGGACGTGGCGCCCGTGGCGACCAGTCGGGCGATCTGGAATTCCTGCGCCGTCAGCCGGCCGGTACCACCCCGGGCTGAGCGGCTGCCGACAGGTTCTCCCAACACGCCCAGTTCACGGGCTGCGCGCGCCGCGAACCCGTCCGCACCGATCTCCGTCAGCGCCGCGTAGGCTTCGCGCAGAACGGATCGGGCAGCCTGGCGGCTTCCGGACCGGCGCAGCCATTCGCCATACAGAAGCCGGGTCCGTGCGGTGTGCAGACGCCCCTCGCTGCGTTCGAAGCTGTCGATCGCCGCCCGGTACAGGTCATCGGCCGTCGAGCCCTCGGCGACGAGCGCCTGGCAGCGGAGGTCCACCCCGGCGGCCCAGTCGGTGCGGTTCGCACTGGTCCGTTCGGTGAGCATCGCCACCATCGGCAAGGCCAGTTCCCGCCGACCGGACCGGACGGCCGCCTCCACGAACTCGAGCGGAGTGCAGGAGTGGAAGCCCATCTCGTCGAGGTCGGCGGACGGCCGGCAGGCCGCCAGCGCGTCGTCGTACCGGCCGAGACTGTTGAAGAACACTGCCTGCGCGAACTCGATGGCGGTGACGAGCCGGCCCTCACCGCGTTCGACGGCGCCGCAGCGAGCGGTCCGGGCGAGCTCGGCTGTCCGCTGCTCGCCGCGCCACGCGGCGAGCGTCACCTCGACATGGTCCAGACCCGGCGCGCCGATCTCCGCGGCGATGGCGTACGCCTCCGCGACGTTCGCCGCGGCGTCGTCGAACCGTCCGGCGTGAATGTGCGTGAGGGCCTGGTAGCTCAACGACACCGGAAGGGCGGCCACCGCCCCGCTCGAACGCGAGGACCGGACCTGGCGGTCGGCCAGCGTGCGCCAGGCGGCGTCTTCGAACAAGTCCATCGCCACGCTGCAGGCCAGCCACACCTCGCCCGGCGAGAAGGGGTCGTCCTCCTCCTTCACATAGAGGTCGACAACGTGGCGAAGGAGCGGCGCGGCTTCGGGGAATCCCGATGCGACCTGCGTTGTCAGGCCGTCGAGGAGGAGGTCGAGGGGTCGCGCGGGCTCCGGGGCGGGAAGCACCGCTCGGGCCCGGTCGGCCGTCTCCAGCAGGCGCGGGCCCTCGGTGAACCGGCCGACGAAGACCGCGGCGGCGAGGGCCTCAAGGAAGATGTCCCGACCAGCGGCTTCGTCCAGCGACACCGTCAGGTCCGCGGCCCGCTGGAGTCCGGCCACCGCGTCGTCGCTGCGGGCCACGTCGAAGGCGATCCGGGCCCGGAGCGTCGCGCTGCGGGCCCGGCCGGCGGCGTCCAGCGGTCCCGCGTCGGCGACGGACAGGAGGTCCAGCGCGGTATCGGCGGCGCCGGCGTCACGCTTCGCGCAGGCGGCGGCGAGCGCGCGCTCGGCACGGCGTGCCGGTTCGGGCGTCAGCTGGGTCGCCGCCTCCAGGAACGCGGCCGCGGCGGCGATGCCTCCGCGCGCCTGGGCCCGGCTCGCCGAGAGTTCGAGCGCATCGGCGACGTCGGCGTCCGGGCCGGTGGCGGCCTGGGAGCGGTGCCAGGCGCGGCGGTCCGGTTCGTCGGCGTCGGTCATGGCCTCGGCCAGCGCGCCGTGCACGGCCCGGCGGTCGGCGAGCGAGGCGTCGCGGTAGACCGCGGACCGGACCAGCGGATGGCGGAACCGGACCCACAGCCCGAACGTGATCAGGCCCGTCTCCTCCGCGACGGTCGCCGCGCTCGGGCTGATGCCGAACCGTTCGGCCGCCCGCCACAGCAGAACACTGTCTCCGGTCGTCTCCGCCGCCGCGGCGAGCAGCAGGAGCCGGGCGTCGGACGGCAGTCCCCGCAGCCGCGCGCGGAAGCTCTCCTCCACCTTGCCCGAGACCGGGACCGCGTCGGGTGCGGCGAACCCGCCGGCCAGGTCCGCGCCACGCGGCAGTTCCAGCAGCGCCAACGGGTTGCCTCGGGCCTCGGCGAGGATCCGGTCGCGGACCCGGCCGTCCATGTGCACCCG
Source organism: Catenulispora yoronensis (assembly GCF_039531695.1). NCBI lineage: Bacteria > Bacillati > Actinomycetota > Actinomycetes > Catenulisporales > Catenulisporaceae > Catenulispora > Catenulispora yoronensis. The sequence goes on along the minus strand of NZ_BAAAQN010000034.1, from coordinate 121,866 downwards.
GATCCGCGATCGCAGAAGCCTGAGGGCGTCCGGCTCCGCCAGGCCGGTGAGGCGGATCTCGGGAAGTCCGGCCAGATCCCCTTGATCCGCTTGATCCGCTTGATCCGCGGGTTCGCGGACCGCGAACAGGAACGCGACCGGCTCGTTCTGAAGCCGCCGGGCCGTGAACGCCAAGGTCCGCGCCGACGCCTGGTCCAGCCATTGGGCGTCGTCGACGACGCACAGCAGCGGCCGGCTCGCCGCGGCCTCCGACAGCAGGCCGAGCACGGCCAGACCGACCCGGAACCGGTCCGGGACGCCGTCGCCTCCCATCCCGAAGGCCGACTTCAGCGCGGCGAGCTGGGGCGCGGGGAGGTTCTCCAGACCGGCGAGGACCGGCGAGCACAGCTGGTGCAGGGCAGCGAACGCGAACTCGGTCTCGAACTCCACGCCGCCGACCCGCAGGACCCGGACGCCGTCGACGGAACGCACGGAGTCCAGCAGAGCGGTCTTGCCGATCCCCGCCTCGCCTCGCACGACGAGCGCCCCGCCCCGGCCGGCCCGCAGCTCGGCCAGCAGCCGGTCCAGCTCTCCGGACTCGGCATCCCGTCCGACGAGCTCCGCATCGGCACTCGGCGCGTGGCTTTCCCGCCAGTAGTTCGTGCTCGTACTCGCACTCACCGGCGCCTCCGAACCCGTTCCTGCCGGCCGCCGGGTGCGGTGTCCGCCCGTGCCGCCGCCCGCCGACCCCTGTGGCCGGGCGATGATCTACGATAGGCCCATTGGTCGACAGCCGGTGAATCCTGGCCAGTCCGGGGCGAATCAGGACTCGAACGCCGCGTCGAGGTCCCCCAGCACGCCGAGCTGTCCCATGATCACGGTGCCGGACGGGTAGCAGTCGAAGCGCTTGATCTTGCCGTCGACGAGCTCGAACACGTCGCAGCACGGCGCGTCCATCCGGTTGCCGGTCGGCTTGAGCTCGCCTTGCGGCAGGTGCAGCGGGCCTTGGTGCGTGCCCTGGAGCCGGAGCTGGACCACGACGACGTCCCCGGTCACGTACACCCGTTCCAGCTCGCGGTGCATGTCCGGGAACGCCCGCGCGTAGTTCTCGACCTGCTCGGGGAGTCCGTCGGGGCCGCTGAAGACGACACCGATCGACATGTCGGTGAACGTGCCGTCGGGGGTGAAGGCGTCCACCCATCCCGCGAGGTCCTTGACCTCGGCGACGCGGTACGCGTTCCGGACGATCTGCTCGTTGTCCTGGGTCATGGCTGTCACTCTCCTCGTCAGGGGTGGACCTGCGACCCGATGCCGAGGCTGAGCCGGACGGCTTCGAGCAGCACGAACGCGTGGCTCTCGGTGTAGACGTCGGCGGCGGCGAGCACGCCGGTGTACTTCTTGACCACGGGCGCGGCGGCGTACCGGCACTGCGCCGCCTGGTACTCCTTCACCGCGGCCCACGCGTTGTCCCCGTACTTCACGAAGAACGGGGTCGGGTCGATGGTGGCCAGGGCGGCCTTCACACCGTCGATGATGTCTGCGATGTACTGCTTGTACACCAGCATGTCCTGGCGGTCGCCCAACCGGCCGATGTGTCCGCCGATGAAGTGCTTCCACGGGTAGGCCAGAGCCTTGTCGGGCGCCGCGATCGAGCCCAGGACGTCCTCGTTCAGGTTGAAGTTCTGGAAGGGGACCCAGCCCGGCAGGTTGATGTCGACCAGCATCAACGTGTCGTGGTCCGGGAAGTGGATGTAGATGTTGTCGGGCGTGTGGTTGGTGCCCAGGAACGCCAGTTCGATCCGCTCGCCACCGACGCGCAGTGTCCTGTGATGCTCGAAGGTCTCGTCGGGGAGCGGTCGGGTCGGGTCGTTGTCCCGCTTCAGCTGCGCGCGGGTCTCGGCGTGGGCGATGCGGGTCACGTTCTTGCCGAACAGCGACGAGGCGCCGAGGTGGTCGGCGTGGTGGTGGGAGTAGACGATGTGCGTGACCTTGTTCGACACGCCGTTGGCCGAGGCGATCTCGTCGATGGCGCGCTGGAGGTTGCCGCCGATCGTGGGCGGCGCGTCGAACAGCACCACGCCGTCCTTCGTGGTGAGGAACGCGGCCTGGTAGGTGGAATCCGTGACCCAGTACAGGTTCCGTTGGATCCGGCCGACGTAGTAGCCCTGGGCGTTCAGGGCCGGGCCGAGGGCGGACTGGGGGACTGGCGCGTAGTCCGGCAGGGTCGGGTCGTCGGCGGTGGCGGTTTTAGTGGCGGTGCTGGTGGCGGCGGCAGCGGCCGGAGTGGCGGTCAGTACGCCGCCGGCCACGGCGGACAGCGCCGGGACCGCGGCGACGGTCGCCGACCTCGTCAGGAACGAGCGGCGATCACCGGGGGTGTTGAGCAGGGACATCGTTCTTCCTCTCTGGGCACTGCGACTTCGGAAGGCCGGCGGAACGGCCGCGTCGACGCGGGCCGCCACTCGATCGCTCATCGCTTGTCCAAGACTCACAGCGGGTCAGGTGAACGCTCATCACCCGAAGTAGGTGATTTCGCGATCTCGACGCGCGGTCGCGGTGTCCGATCCGGCTCGGCGGCCCGGTGTGGCACGTGCCGCAGAACGGGGTAACACCCAGGAACGCCTCGTCCCGAGGCGGTGCCACGGCGACCGATCAGCGATCAGCGATCGGAGACAGAGGCCAGAGACAGGGACGGAGACAGAGACGGAGGCGGTGGCGGGGTGGAGGTGCCGGGTCGTCTGCGCCTGATCGACCGGAACAGCCTGCTGGCGATGCTGGACCGGGCGGTCGCGGGCAAAGTCACCATCATCACCGGACCTGCGGGAAGTGGGAAGACGTCGTTGGTGCGGTCGTGGGCCGACCGGGCCCAGGGCTTCCGGCCGCTGTTCACCCCGGTTCAGCGCGATCAGCAGGATGCCCAGATCTTCTGGCTGTCGATGCTGAGCGCGGTGCGGGGTACTCCGGCGGCCTCGGACCAGGCCCGGGCCCAGGCCGGGGCGCCGGCGGCCGCCCTGGACTTCAGCGCCGCCGCGATCGTGGAGGAGATCCTGGCCGAACTCGCCGCCGTCGAGGAACGCGTGGTGCTGATCATCGACGACGCGCACATGCTGCGCTCGCCGGAGGCGGCGGAGCAGCTGACGAGTCTGCTGACCCGGCTGCCGCCCGGCGCCCGGGCGATCCTCGCCGCCCGTCGGGATCCGCCGCTGCGCTTGCACCGCCTGCGCCTGGCCGGCGAGCTGATCGACATCCGTGCCGAGGACCTGCGGTTCACGCTGGACGAGACCCGTGAGCTGCTCGCCACGGCGGGTGTCCGCCTGTCCGAGACGTCGGTGCGGCTGCTTGTCGAGCGGACCGAGGGCTGGGCCGCGGGGCTGCGCCTGGCCACGCTCTCGCTCGTCGATCACCCCGATCCCGAACGGTTCGTCGCCGAGTTCAACGGCAGCGACCGGACCGTCGCGGAGTATCTGATCGCTGAGATGCTTGAGCATCAGGGGCCGGAGGTGCAGAGCATGTTGCTGGCCACCTCCGTCCTGGACCAGGTGAACGGCGAACTGGCCGACGTCCTGACCGGCCGGCCCGGGTCCGAGCGGATCCTGCTGGAGTTGGAGGACGCCGGCGCGTTCGTGATGTCCCTCAATCCCGAACGCACCTGGTTCCGCTACCACCACCTGTTCGTGGACCTGCTGCGTCTGGAGTTGCGCAGGACCCTGCCGAACGACGTCGGCGACCTGCACCGCCGGGCCGCCGAATGGCTGGCCGGGCATGGCCGGATCATCGAGGCGGTGCGGCACCGGCAGGCGGTGGGGGACTGGGCGCGGGCCGCCGGCCTGCTCGCCGACCACTCGTTCGGGATGATGCTCGACGGCCGGGAGGAGTCCATGCGGGAGCTGCTGCGCGCCTTCCCCCGGACCACCGAGGCCGACTTCCCGGAGCTGAGCGTGGTCCGTGCGATGGTCGACCTGGTCTCCGGCCGCCTCGGCGAGGCGGAGGCGCATTTGGCCGCGGCCGACGTCCGGCTCGGACAGGCGCCTGCCGAGCGCCGCGGCCGGCTGGACGCGGCGGTGCTGTCGTTGCGGCTGTCGCTGGCTCGGCAGCGCGGAGACCTGGCAGCGGTGATCAGGCAGGCCGGATACCTGGCCGGGGCGGCGATCGGAGCGCCGGCCCGAGCGCCGATTGGGGTAACGACTGAGGTGCCGACCCGAGCGTTGACCGGGGTGCCGACCGGAGCGCCGACCGGAATGGCAGGCGGCCCGTCCGCCGCTCCGCCCAGCACCCCGCCCCAGACCCTGCCCCGGACCCCGCCCAGGACCCAGCCCGCGCCGCCCGGCGCCGATCTGCGAGTGGTCGCGCTGCTGAACCTGGGCGCCGTCGAGGCGTTCAGCCTGGGCTCGCCGGACGGCGAACGGCACCTGCTCCAGGGCGCCGAGCTGGCGCGCCGCATCGGGCGCCCCTACCTGGAGGTGGCTTGCCTGGCCCAGCTCGGCTTCGCCTCGAAGCTGCCGCATTTCAGCCGGGCCCGGGAGCGCTGTCAGGAGGCGATCACGGCCGCCGAGGCGTACGGCTGGGGCACCCTGCCGATCCTGGCGCCGGCGCTGACCACCATGGCCTGCACCCTGGTCTGGACCGGCGAGCTGTCCGCCGCCGATCGGCAGCTGCGCCGCGCGCGCCAAGCCCTGGACGGCTCCGGCGGCCCCGACATCCGTACCCTGTTCCATCTGGTCGACGGGATGCTCCAGGCGGCCCGGAACCGGCTGCCCGAAGCCCTCGCCGCCTTCGCGACGGCCGAGCAGGCCCAGGCGCGTCTGACCGCGCCGCACGCGCTGACGGGATTCGTCAGCGGATGGGTGGCGGCCACCCGGGCCCGGCTCGGCACGCCCGAGGCGGCCCGGGCCGGGTTGGCGCTGATCGACCGTCCGCTGGCCGACTCCGCCGAGATCCGCAACGCCTGGGCGGCGGTCCGGCTGGCCGAGGACGACCCGGCGGAGGCGCTGGTCCGCACCGCGCCGGTGATCGACGGGGCCGCCGCCGCCATCCACGTGGCGACCGTTGTCGAGGGGCACCTGCTGCGTGCCCTCGCGTATCGGCGCCTGGCGCGGGAGGACCAGGCCCGCCGGGCGGTCGGCGCCGCGCTCGCCCACGCCGAACCCGACCATCTGGTGCTGCCGTTCCTGCTGACCGGCGCCGGGCGCCTGCTGGGCGACATGGCACGGCGGGACCTGCCGTCCACTCCGCTGGTCGACGACATCCTCGCGGTGGTGGCGCCCCGCCCGCCGTCGCGGCCCCGGCTCCGTCACGAACCGGCGGTCCCGGGCCTCAGCCGGGCCGAACTACGGGTACTGCGTTATCTGGACACCAACATGTCCCGGGCGGCGATCGCCCGCGATCTGTCGGTGTCGGTCAACACTGTCAACACCCAGATGCGGCACATCTATGCGAAGTTGCAGGCCGGCGACCGCTCCACCGCCGTGCGGCGGGCCCGCGAACTCGGACTGCTGACACCGGGGTCGATGAGATAACGGGCCCATAGGGCTCCGGCGTCGGCACACGTCGCCCTTGTCGCCCTTATCGCAGCTCCGGATCCGCCTCATCATCCGAGCGCCGCAGCCTGCCGACGCCGAGCAACCGGAGGTCGCGGGCCCGCTGCACCGCGGAGGAGCGGTCGGTGGCCTGGAGCTTGGCGTAGATGTTGCGGAAATGAGTGCTGACGGTGTTCACCGAGACCGACAACTGGTCGGCGATCTCCGGCCGGGAGAGATGGGTCGGGAGGTAACGTAGCACCCGGAGTTCGGTCGGACTCAGCTCCGGCATCGAAGGCGGCTGCGGAGAATCCGTGGTCTGCGATCCTTCAGCTGCGGCAAGGATGTCCGCTATCAGGGAGGCATGGCCGGGCTCGGGGTCCGGCACGGCCGCCAGCAGCTCGCCGACGCCACAGGTGAGGAAGGGCAGGATGATCCGGTCGTCCACGGCGAGGTCGAGAGCCCGTTCGAGGCTGTGGCGGACGTCTGTGTCCTGACCCAGATCCCGATGGGCGAGTGCGGCGAGCAGCCAGGACTCCACCGTGGTGCCGGCCTGGATGGCGGCCACGGCCTCTCCGGCGTCGGTTACCGGCGCCAAGGCGGCCAGCGCTCCCGCCGCGTCCCGCAGGGCCAGACAGCTGACCGCCACGGCGTTGCGGAGCTCCGGGCAGTCCGGCAGGGGAGCCGGCAGCGTGGCGATCTGCTCGCGCGCCAGTTCGGCCAGTTCGGCCGGCGCGGCCGACGTGACCGACGTGACCGACTCGGCCGACCCCGGACGGCAGCGGGCGGCCAGCATCTGCCCGGTGACGAAGCCGGTCAGCGCGTGGCGTTCGGGCAGGCGGGACTGCATCTCGTCGGCGGCGGTGAATCGCGCCAAGGCCTCGGCCGGCCGGCCTCGTCCGGCCAGCAGCATGCCCTCCACCAAATGAAGCAGAGTCCTGATTCCGGGGCCGTCGTCGCCGCGCAGACACCGCCGGGCCCGCTCCAGCACCTCCTCGGCGGCGTCGAAGTCGGCGGACCAGACCAACGATTCGGCCAGCGTGATCAGTGCCGGGGCCAGGATCGTGGCAGTGCCCCAGGAGTGTTCCTCGGCCAGGGCGATCGCCTGCTCGCACAGCTGCCGCGCGCGGGTGAGCGACGTGAACTTCGTCGCGTAGCCGAGCTGCGCCCGGCAGGCCACCTCCAGGTAGGGCCGGCCGATCCCGCGGGCCAGCTCGGCGCCCTCGGACAAGTGGCGCGCGCCGTCCGAGGGGCCCAGCGCCCAGGCCTCGACGATCCCCAGGTTCATCAGGGCCAGTACTCGCAGGTCGGCGTGGGACGAGGACGGTTCGCCCGCCGGGCCGACCGGGGCGTCGAGCACTTCCGCATGGCGCAGCACGTCGGCGAGCTGTCCGCGGCGGCGGGCCAGGGAGAGCCGGACGGCGGTCGTCGCCGGGGCCAGCCTGCGCCGGCGTTCGGGGTCGGCCTGCCGGAGGAAGTCCTCAAGCCGTGTCAGGTGCGCGGCGGCGTCGTCCAGGCCGCCGTGGGCGAGGTCGACCGCTGCCTGCGCGACGCTCAGCTCCGGATGGTCGGCGCCGTCCGGATCGGGGAAGGCGTGCAGCAGGGACTGCATCGTCTTCTCCTGCCCGTCGAGGATCATGCTGAAGGCCTGGTCGGCCAGCAGCGCGGCGGCCTCGTCCCAGTCTCCGGCCAGCTGCCGGTGCCGGACGGCCTCGACGGGCTGGCCGCCCCGCTCCAGCCATTCGGCGGCGCCGCGGTGCAGCGCCGGCATCTCCCCGGGCAGCCGCCGTCGCAGCTCCAGCCGCAGCAGGTCGCCGAACAGCCGGTGGTACCGGAACCAGGTCCGCTCGGGGTCGAGGGAGACGACGAAGGCGTTGGCGTCCTCCAGACCGAGCAGGATCCGCTCGGTGCCGGACCGGCCGGTGAGCCGGTCGGCCAGCGCGCCGTTGACCCGGCGCAGGATCGAGGTCCGCAGCAGCAGCTCCTGGACGTCGGCCGGCTGGCGCTCCAGCATCTCGGCGACCAGGTACTGCGCGACCGCCCGGCTGCTGCCGCTGAACTCGGCGACGAACCGCCGCGGATCGGGGTGGCCGGCCAGCGCGACGGCGGCCAGCCGCAATCCGGCGGCCCAGCCCTCGGTACGCTCCATGAGCTGGGCCAGAGCCTGCTCCGGCAGGTCCGTCCCGGACGCGGCGAGCAGGGCCCGGGCCTCGTCCCCGGTGAAGCGCAGGTCCCGGGCCCGCAGTTCGGTCAGCTCGCCGACGAGCCGCAGCCGGTGCAGCCGCAGCGGCAGGTCCCGCCGCGTGGCCAGGACAGCGTGCGCCCCGTCGGGCAGCTCGGAGAGCAGGCGGGTCAGATGCGCGGCCGTCTCCGCCGATATCAGCTCATGGACATCGTCGATCGCCAGCACGATCCGGCGGTCGGGAGCGGCATACGCGGCGAGCTCGGCGAGAATGAGGTCCACGACGCGGGCGGCCTCGAAGTGCGGAGTGGTCGGCGCCGGCTCCCGGCCCGCGCGCGACACCGGGTACCGCACCGCGTCGAGGACCGACAGCCAGAACGGCTGTGACTCCCCGCGGAACTGCTCACCGGGGATGTAGGCCACCCGCCCTGGCTGGCGTCCGGGCCCACCGCCCTCGGCGAGGTCGACCCAGTTCCGCAGGAGCGACGTCTTCCCGCTCCCGGCCGGCGCGCTGATGACGGTGACCTTGCCGGCCGTCGCGGCGTCCAGCAGGTTGAGCAACCGATCCCGCGCGATGAGCTGTTGATGCGTCGGCCCGCCTGCGGTCACCTGCGTTCCCTGCCGGATCATCAACCGCTTGCCGACCTCTCATTGGAAGCTGTCTCCAACTCGACCGGACCGTGCACCAGAGTGTCAGGGTACACAATCACCGAGTCAAGGTGATGACTTCCCAACAGAGTTCCTCAGCGGCGACGATCAGGAGATCGTCAGTTCCGACCTCACGACGTGTTGGGTCTTGCCACGCACCACGTCGACGACCCAGTCGTAGCCGGCATAGCTCGCACCTCCCGCGATGGCATACCAAAGGTGATCCGGCACCTGGGTGGCGACCGCAGTGGCCGCCGGGACAAGCCCCGCTTTGACGAATCGCCGAGTAGGGCCGGGTAGCTTCGCAAGGTTTAGCGTGAGGAGGGATTCGGTATATCGTCCCTCCTTCGCGGCTTGTTTGCTGAGTGCTATGGCATAGCCCTGGAATCTGCGTCTGACCGCTTCTCCGGCCGTGTCGGAACGAGGGTCCCCGCGCCACTCTTTGAGCGCGTCGAGGTAGGCCCGTCCGGCCTCGCCGTCTCGGACCGCTAGCAGCTTGTATGGGTCCATTCCCAGCAGTACGGACGGACGCGGAACCTTGGCGGTCACCGTCATCTCAAAGATCTCCGTCTCCGGCAATGACGGCGGCGTCGACGCTTCGAGTGAATTCAGCAACGACGGAGTGAGATCAGGATGATAGGCAGGGAAGTTGGGCATCGCGCCGAACGCGCGTGCCTGGTTGTAGGCGTAACAGTCGGTCATCCAGCGACACAGAGCCTGCAACGCCTTCAACCGCTCAGGAGCCATGGGCACCTGGAACAGCTGACTCACGTCATCGATCCGGACACCACGAAGGCCCAAAGACTCACCAAGGGCGGCCATGTAAGACCCGCGCCGGAAGCCCGACTGGTCCCGGCCGCGCGCTTCGTTGAGAACGTCGTGCCGCCACTCCCGACTCTCATCCCACATGCGCCGCATGCCCGGGGACGAGCTGGGCGGCTCGTCGCCCTCTGGCTGCAAGAACGAAATCATTCGGCGTTCGTACATAGCACCGACACTCTCGGTCGGCCACGGAATGAACGTGAATGCGCCAGAGCTCTTTCCCGTATCGGCGGCGCGATCGAGATGCGCGCAGATATCCCGGCAATCAGTGGGTTCGAGCAGTCCGACAATGCCCGATTCCCGGATGATGTCGTACGCTGTCCGGAACGAGTCGCAATCGGGATCCCGGAACGCGCTGATGATTACTCCAGACGCGACGGCTGCCGCCATCAGGCTCGGCCGATCCTCGCGTATGGCGGCCTCGACGTGACCATGTAAGCCCTGAGAGATAAGGTAGTAGACATCGGGAACGACCGCCGCGGTCTCGAAGAGGACGTTGGACAGCAGGCTGCGCTCGAATGCTCGCTGACGCCGCTTGGCGGGAACGAATGCTTCACATTGTCGATCGAGCACAGACATGTGCACCGGGCTCGGCGGATCGGCTGCCGGTTTAGTGTTCGAAGACATACCGTCACCTCTCAACGCAGTGAGGCTATCGCGGGCCACTCGCCAAAGACAGGCCTCGGCTATTGACAGACGTCTTGCCCGCAATGCGCACCCACATTTGGCGAGCTGATTCAATGGACCGGCGGCAGTCGGCAGGTGAGGGCTATGGCTCCGGTCGATCTCGGATTGGGGTCGCGCTGGTGGTTTCCGGTGCGCGGTCGATGTAGGTCGGCGATGACGGCTGGTTGTGCTGTTCCGGCTCACTGCTCACCGCTTGCGACATCAGCACTCTGAGCTTTACCGCGGATCTGACTCCCTCTCCACTTGCCCTGACCTCCAACGGAACCCGGTCGCCCAAGACCGGCCGTGCGGCGCGCCGGCGCTGCCGTAGCCTCCTACCTGGTTTCGCATCGTCGTGTCCCGCGCTGGATGACTGGTGTGGACTGGCCAGCGGCAAGAGGGCCCAGCCTGTCCTGCGCCGACCGTCTCGGCGCGGCATGGACGGTCCCTCTCGCGCTGCGGCCGGTCAGGCGCCGGCGTGGATGTAGGCGGCCCACAAGGAGGGCAGGCCGCGGTGCAGGTCGCGCAGGTCGCGGATCGTGTGGTGAAGGGCTTCGGCTGTGCGGTCGGTGTCGAGCGCACCGTTGCCAAGGTCGCTGGGTCGGCTGGCGAGTCGGGTGTAGAAGGTGTCGGCGATGGTGGCAGCGGTGTTGTCGGGGATCTCCCAGAGGGTGGCGATGACGTGGGGAAAGCCGGCGAGTTGGAAGGCGGCGCCCAGGTGGATGGCTTCATCGAGGAGCTGGGTTCCGGTGAAGGCGGTGCGGCAGGCCGAGAGGTAGGCCAGTTGGGCATGGTCGAGGCGGACGAGGGCCAGGCTGGCGACGGTCAGGGGTTCGGTGGCGTGATCGTGCAGGAGAAGGCGGCTGGCGGAGGGGTCAGCGGGGTCGTGCGTGCCGTGGCAGGCGAAGTGTGCGATCGCGCAATGGGGGAGTTGCTCGAACACCGCCGCGCGGGTGGGGATTGTCGCGAGGTCTCTTTCCGGATCGCCGGGATGCTGAGGGCCGGGTTCGATGAGCACCACGGGGCTGGGCAGACGGGCGGCCAGCCGTCCCGCTTCCTCCGCGGTGGCCCGCAGCGGTGCGGGGACGGGCAGGTCCGGGGTGGTGGGCATGGCGACGATCAGCGATCGGCCGGCTACAGCGGTCCCGGAGCGTTGGGCGGCTGTGGTGGCGGCGGCTTGCTGGCGGGCGTGATCCAGAGCACGGATGGTGGGAGTGTAGGACGAGACGACCCGGTCCATGACCGACCGGCCGCTGCCGGCCCGGTCGTGGTGTCCGGCCGCGTGCAGCGGAAGCAGGCCCAGCAGTCCGCCGGGCGCCCACCACACCCGCGGCCATGCGTCAGGGAGGACTTCGGGACCCGGCGGGCTGGTATGGCCGAGAGCGTCGAGGACTGGTTCCGCCGCGGCGTCCCACAACCAGGCAAGGACCTTTTGCAACGCCGCCTGGGCATGGACGCGGTCGGCGTGGGATTTGGTGCCATCCCCGCTCGCAGCCAATGCCCGCCGGAAGACGTCGATCTGTTCGACGACCGCGCGCTGAGTGAGGCGGGGCAGTTCGACGAGGACGACCGCGTCCCGCGCCAGGACCAGGGCGTCACTACGGTAAGTGCTGACGTTGTACGTGACGACTTGTCCGGCGGCGGCATGGCCGAGCAGCTCGCCGATGTCGGGCAGGCGCGAGAAGGAAGCGAAGCCCGGCAGGGCGCGGATCCGGTCGAGCAGCAGGTCGAACGCGGACGACAATGCGCGTCGGTCAAGAGGAACCGAAGCTGCCGGGTCCGGCGTGATCGTCGAGGGGGCCTGGTCGAGCAGTTCGCGCAGGGCGATGTATTGCGTGGCGAGATCGGGATGCCGCGCCGTCAGGTCCGTGAGGTCGCTGCGGGTGTCCAGAGCTTGGCTCAGCAGCACACCCCGCCCGGCCTCCAGCAGACGCAGAGCCCGGGTGGCCCGCTCGGACCTGGGCAGGCTCGTATCCGACAAGGCGAAAGCCGCGGCATCGGAGGCGAGCCCGGCCACGCCGCCCAGCGCGTACTGCTGGTCGCCGCGCTCGAGATGACGTGCGGCCAGCTCTGGCAGAAGCCCCACCGCGGCTTCCAACAGGTCGGCGCCACGCCGCGGGTCCCGCACTCCGGCCAGCGCGGCAGCGACCCGGCTGGCCTGAATGCGTATCGAAGGCCGGGCAGATCTCACGTCCGCCGCTTGCGCGTACGCCTCGATCGCGTCGTTCAGGTCGGCGTTCCGGGCTGATTGCTCGAACCGCATCCGCAGTGCGCCTCCCAGCCCGGTCAGATGCGCCGCACGCTCGGGGTGGTCGTCGAGGGCTGCCGCCACCGCGGCCCGCCCGGCCTCGGCCGCCTCGTCCAGGTCGGCCGGCGTCCTGGTATGCCTGAACCGGGTCTGCAAAGCAAGCCCGAGGTTCGACAGGAACATTGTGCGGGCCGCGTGGTCTTCGGGGGTCGCCGCGACGGCGTCTCGCATGGCCTGGACCGCCTCGTCCAGATCTGCCAGCGTTCCAGTACTGCTGACTCGAGCCTGGAGCACAGCCGCAAGGTTCGACAGGAAGATTCCGCGGGTCGCGTCGTCTTCGGGGGTCGCCGCTACGGCGTCTCGCATGGTCTGGACCGCCTCATCCAGATCCGCCGACGTTCCGAGCCGCCGGAATCGGGAGTGCAGTACACCTCCCAGGACCATCAGATGCACGGGACGGGCGGGGTGGTCGGCGGGGGTGACGTCGATCGCCTGTCGGGCGTGGACGATCGCCTCGTCCAGAGCCGCGAGCGCTCCGGTGCGCTCGAAGCGGCTGTGCAGCATCGACGTGAGACTGGCCAGGAACTGGGCGCGGGCGGGGTGACTCTCGGGCGTGGTCCCGACGGCCTGCCTGGAAGCCGTGATCGCGTCGTCCAGATTCTCGAGCGCTCCGGTCCGCTCGAAGCGCCGGTACAGGGCGCTCGCGAGATCCGCCAGGAACGCGGCCCGGTCAGGGTGGTCTTCAGCGGTGGCGTCGACGGCCTGGCGGCTGGCCTCGATCGCGCCGTCCACATCGGCCAGTGCTCCGGTATGCCAGAACCGGGTACGCAGAGCGATGCCGAGGTTCGCCAGGAACATGATGCGGGTGGGGTGGTCCTCAGGCATGGCCTCAACGGCCTGTCGGGAGGCGGCAACAGCCTCGTCCAGATCCTCCAACGCCCCGGTGCGCTCGAACCGGGTGCGCAGTGCGCCCCCAAGGCTTGAGACAAACCCCGCATGATACGGGGCGCTGACAGGGGAGGTTCTGACAGCTTCACGGAAGGCGGCGATCGCCTCGTCCAAGTCCCCCAGAACCCCGGTGCTCGTGAACCGCGTGCTGAGCGCGTTCCCGAGGTTCGCTAGAAACCCCGCGTGGTCGGGCTCGTCTTCGGGGGTGGCCGCGACAGATTGACGGCCGACGTCGACCGCCTCGTTCAGATCCGCCGAGTTCCCGGTACGGCCGAACCGGCTGCGCAGCGCGTTACCGAGTCCCGAGAGGAACGCGCTGCGGATCAGCTGATCGTCGGGGGTGGTCTCGACAGCCCGGCGGAAAGCGGCGATCGCCTCATCCGAATCCGCCAGGACGCCGGTGCGCTCGAACCGTAGAAACAGCGCGGTACCGAGGTTCATTGAGAACAGCGCGTGGTCCGCCTGGTTCTTTGAGGTGGTTTCGACGGCTTGGCGGCAGGCGGCGATCGATTCGTCGAGGTCTGCCGGCACTCCAGTCCGGTCGAACCGGATCTGTAGGGCGAAACCGAGCGCTGCCAGGCGCTTCCCACGGTCAACGTGGCTGTCGGGGGTGGACACGATGATCCGCTGCCACAATTGCACGGCTGCGTCCCGCGGCCCTGGATCCGTGGATCCCATCGCGGCCGTCGACAACTCCGCAGCAAAGGGTGCGCCGCGGTCGGCCAGAGTGGGCAACAAGGCATCGGGTATCACTGATTCGGAATGCATCAATACGATGAATACCGGAAGCAGCATTTCGAGTGCGGCCTCGAGATGCTCGGAATCCTCACTCGCCGACAACCCGCTGTGCCGAATATAATGCACCAGGCCTAGCCAGAGACGGGCCTCGATGGCCCCCTCGTATCCGTCACGTTCAACGAGGAGATCCGTCAGGCGCCTGATGTCCTCGGCAGCCTCCGGCTCGAACAGCCGGCGTATATCTTCGAGCCCGAAGATGCTCCGCGCAAGTCTGCGTAAAGCTTCGAGTCGATCTTCCCACTCTCCCACGATTCCCTCCCACGGCATCCCCGCCGCCTACTGGCTTCAGCAGGGTGTTCGGCCAGGTCGTCCTTCTAGTAGGTCTTGGGCTCCAGCGCCGTATGCAACTGTGCGGGAAGCTGGGATCACCCGGGCCGCGCCTCCCAAGCCTTCATCGCCGCGTCCCATCCGCCAGCCTCACATGTCTGTCACCCGATTTGTAGCGTTGGAGGTGAACTGCCTCGCGCCTAGGGATATGCCCCAGACTCCTGATTCTGCCGCGCTTTCCGTCCTAGACTCCGTCGCATGCACGCAGCGCTGCGGCGCCACTGGCCGTATTCGAGAGAGGGTGCGCCCGATGAGTGGGGAGTCTGATCTGGACACGGTTGCCACAGGCGGGCTGGACCGGAATAGAGCCGCTCTGGCGTACGTGTGCGAGCACAGGGACGAGATCCGCCAGGATCTGGCCGCGGCTGCGCCGATTCCCGGCGGGAGCGGAACGGCATTGCTGGAGGATCTGGCCGCGGCGCTGAGCGCGGGTCTGCCAGTGGCCTCGGTGCTGGATGCGATTCACAACGTGCTGCTGGACGCCGGGGACGTTCTTGGCCTGTATGGCAGGTTCGATCCGAACCCCCGCGGCCAGCCGTCTGGATTCGAGGTGACCGGTCTGCCGGTCCGGCCGCCGGATGCGGACGAGGTGGTGCTCCTGTGCCCGTCCAAGCGGTGCACCCGCAGCTCCTGGCTGATTCCCGAGCAGCAGCACTGCGCGTTCACTGGAGAAGCTCTGCGAGAAGACCGGCTGTAGTGGTGGATGCCTTCCTGGGCGAGCTGGGCAAGAAGTTGGCCGATCACTGGTTCACCCTGCTGGTGCTGCCTGGCGCCTTGTATTTGGCCGTCGCGGCCGCGGCTGACGCTCTGGGCCAGGCCCACGCCCTTGACCCGGCCCGTTTGGCCCGCCGGGTCACTGCTTGGTCGAAGGCGCCCGACGCCACTGCCGTTGGCGGCCAGATCATCGTCCTGGCTGCTGTCCTGGCCGGTGCCGGCATGGCGGGTTTGTCCGCCCAAGCAGCGGGACGTGCGTTCGAGCGGATTGCCCTGGCCGCGGACTGGACGGACTGGCCACGGCCGCTGCGAGTCGTCGCCGATCGCTTCGTCGCCCGTCGTCGTGAACGCTGGAATGCCGCCAACGCCGACTACCAGCGGCTTCGCGAACAAGCCCGCCGGGCCCGCGCCCGAGGCGAACGTCTGGAGCCCATGGAGCGCGACCGAGCTTATCGGGCCCTGATTCGCGTCTCCGAGGGCCGCCCCGAGCGGCCGACCTGGAGCGGGGACCGCATCCACGCTGTCGGTCGGCGCCTGCACGACGATCTCGGACTCGACACCGTCAGGATCTGGCCGGCCCTGTGGCTGATCCTGCCCGACGCCGTCCGCAGTGAGATCACCGCCGCCCGCACCGACCTGGCCGCCGCCGCCACCTTAACCGGCTGGGCAGTGCTTTACGTGCCGATCGCCGTGTGGTGGTGGCCCGCCGCGCTCATCGCGGTCGTGCTCGCCACCGCGGGCCGGCGGCGCATAAGAATCACCACCAACACCTACGCCCTGCTCATCGAATCCGCAGCGCGCCTGCACACCAGCGCCCTGGCTGACCAACTACGTCTCCCAGCCGACGGGCCGGCGACCGTCGGCACCGGCCAGGCCATCACCAGCCAACTCAGCGCGCACGCTTCCGATCCGTTGTCCGGCACGTGAGCCGTTCAGGTCCGATACGGAGTCTGGAACGAGCCTGGAGGGTTCACGGCGATGACGGCCCCGACAGGCGAGACGGCTATGCCCCGGCGTGCAGGTGGGAAGCCCACACCGAGGGCAGGTTGGGATGGCGTTCCCGAAGTGTGCGTACCGTGTCGTGCAGCGCTCTGGCAGAGCGATCAGGATCGAGTACCCGTCGGCCGGCTGCGTCGGGCGCGGTGAGGTTGGCGTAGAAGGCTTCAGCGATGTCGACCGCGATAAGGTCGGAGATCTCCCACGAAGCAGCGACCACATGCGGGAATCCGGCCTGCTGGAATGCCCCCGCCAGATGGATGGCCTCATCCAGCAGCTCGGAGACGTGAAACGCGGTGCGGCAGGCCGAAAGGAAAGCCAACCGCGCTTCGTCCAGCCGTATATGGCTCAGACTGTTGACAGTCAGGGGTGAGGTCGCATGGTCATGCAGGAGTAGGCGGCTGCGTGAAGGGTCGGCGGTGTCGTGGGCGCCGTGGCAGGCAAAGTGAACGAATGCGCACCGGGGCAGTTCGTCGAGCAGGGCCCGGAGGGTCGGGGTCGCGGGTGCCGAGCCGGATGGCGGCACCGGCCCGTCCGAATCGGGTTCGATCATGAGGATGGGATTGGGAAGAATGGTCGCGAGAAGCGCGGACTCGCGCTTGGCGCCTGGCAATGGAGCTGGTTCGGGAAGATCCGGCGTGGTGGGCATGGCCACGATCAGGGACTTCGCCTCGGCTCCTGCGCGGCAGGCGGCGGCTTTCTGGCGTGCGTAACCAAGGGCACGGATGGTGGGCGTGTAGGAGGACACCACCCGGTCTATGACTGCGTTTCCTTGATTCTTGGGATCGTGGCGTCCGGCAGCGTGCACTGGTAGCAGGCTGAGCAGGCCGCCGGTCGCCCACCACACCCGTGGCCACTCCTGCATGGCGGTCGGACCCTGATGGTGACCGAGCTCCTTGAGGACGGGCTCGGCGGCTACATCCCACAGCCAGCCGAGGACGTCGCGGACAGTGCCCTGGGCCTTGGCCCGGTGGGCACTGGAGGCGGATCTGTCGTGTGACTGCTCCAGTGCGTCATGGAAGGCGTAGATCTGTGTGACCACGGTGGCTCGGTCAAGGCCGGGCAGCGGGATCGCTGTTATCCCAGCGTCGGTGAGCAAGAGCGCATCGCTGCGGTAGGAGCTGACGTTGAAGGTGACGATCGGTCCTTCGGACGCATGAGCGAGGAGTTCTTCCGCGGAGAGGTGTCGGCCGAAGGACGAAAAACCGGGAAGCGCGCGGATGTCTTCAAGCAACTCGTCGAACTGTGCGGCCACCGTGCGCAGGTCGACTTCCGAAGGCCGGCCATCCGGCAAGTCGTCCGCCGTGGCGGGGGCGCTGTTCAAGAGGGCGCACAACGTGGCGTAGCGTCCAGCGCGGTCGGGGTGTTCGTCGTACAGGTCTGTCAGGTCGCTGCGAGTCTCCAGCGCCTGGCTCAGCAAGACTGAACGGCCTGACTCCAACAGGGTCAAGGCCTGTGCTGCGCGCTGCTGCTCGGACAACCGCGTGTCCGCGAGGGCGAAGGCGGCGGCGTCCGAAGCAAGCCCTGCGAGGCCGTCGAGGGCGTATTGCTGGTCAGAGCGCTCCAGATAGCGTGGAGTCAGCTCATGCAGCAGGCCGACGGCGGTGGCGAGTACGTCCGTGCTGAGCGACTGGTTGAGGTCGCCTCCCAGATAGACAGCCTGATGCGCCGCTCGCACCCGGATATACGGGCTCGCGGACGCTACATCGACAGCCGCGGCGAACTGCTCGAACGCGTCGAGCGCATCAGGCGTTCGGCCGAACAGCTCGAAGCGGCCACGAAGCGCCGTTCCGAGCATCCACAAGCAAACGGCACGATCCGGGTGGTCCGGTGGGCTGGCCAGGACCGCGGCCCGGCCGGTCTCGATCGCTTCGTCCAGATCAGCGGCGGCTCCCGGCTGTTTGGAGCGGACCATCAGGACGCCTACAAGGATCGTCATGTACCTCACGCCGCTGATTAGGTCTGGTGCAGTCGCCGCTACCGCGGAACGGGAAGCTTCGATGGCCTCGTCCAGATCGCCGATCGCTTCTGACCGCTCGAAGCGGACCCGTAGTGCATTGCCGAGATTCGACAGATACCCGGGACGCTTAGGGTGGTCTGGTGGGCTGGTCAGGACCGCGGCACGGCCGGTTTCGATGGCTTCGTTCAGATCGTCGATCGTTCCCGACCGCTCGAAGCGGGCCCGAAGCGCCATGCCGAGATTCGACAAGTATCCGGGACGTTGCGGGTGGTCTGGTGGGCTGGCCAGGACTGCGGCACGGCCGGTTTCGATAGCCTTGTCCAGATCGTCGATCGCTCCTGACCGCTCGAAGCGGACCCGTAGCGTTACACCGAGATTCGATAGGCGCATCGCGCGGCCAGCGGCGTCCAAGGAGGTGGCGCGCACCGCGGCCTGCATGGCATCGATCGCCTCGTCCAGGTCGGCGGTCACCCCGGTTCTTTCGAACCGGGTGAACAGGGTGATCCCAAGGTGCGAAGTGTATGCGGCTTGATCGGTGCTGCCTTGAGGGGCGGTTTGGACGGCGGCCCGGGCCGCGTCGATCGACTCATCCAGGTCGGTGGCCGCTCCCGCATCCGAGTAACGAGTGAACAGAGCGCTCGCCAGATCCCACAAGTACGTCGCTCGGGCCAGATCGCTGCGCGATTCGATCTGGATCGCGAAGCGACCCACGTCGATTGCCCGATCCAAGTCCGGCATCGCCGCCGACAGGTCGAAGCGATCACTCAGCAGCCTCCCAAGGTGCGAGACAATCGCGGCCCGGTCCGCTTCCGGGATATACTCTGCGGTGATTGCTGGGAGCCCGTCAGTCTGTTGGAATTCCAATTCCTGTAGCGCTCGGCGCACATCGGCGATTGAACCTGAAGATGCGAATCTGGTAAGCAGCGCGCTTACCAGATTCCATGAGGATTCTTCTCGTGTAGCACCGCTCGGTGGCTGGGACCGGAGGGCGGTATCGAATGCCTCGATCGCTGCGTCAAGATCGACGGGAGTCCCTGCCCGTTCATAGCGGGCGAGTAGTGCGATCCCCAGGTTCAGGAGCATCGGAGGGCGATCGGTGCTGCCTGTCGCGCCGGCTTTCACCGCGGCGCGGGTCGTCTTGATCGCCGCGTTCAGGTCTGCCTCACGCCCCGCATGTTTGAACCGGCTGAACAGTGCATCCCCCAGGTTCATCAGAATCCTGGCCCGCATGGGATGATCCGGCTGGCTCGTCAGAATCGCAGCACGATGGGCTCTGATCGCCGACTCGACGTCGATGATCGCGCCCGAACTCTCGAAGCGCTTGGTCAGTGCCTCCCCAAGGAGCGTCAGGCGCTTCACGCCGTCGGGGTGGCCTGCTGGAATCCCCTGCACCGCGGCTTGCAATGCCCTGATGGCCGCGTCCAGATCGTCGGGGGCGCCCAGGTGTTCGAAACGACAGAACAACGCAAGGCCGAGATTCTGTTGGTGATCGGCATATTTGGTGGATCGATACCCGTCAAGGCCTACGTGCGCGAAGTCGGTGACCTCCACGATGCGCTGCCAGAGATTCACGGCAGCGTCAAGGCGTACCGGCTCCCGCGACGCATACGCACCAAAAAGCAGGGTGACCGCCGGCGGCGCAGCTAGATCCGCTATCTGCGGCAGTAGCCACTCGGGCAGCTCCGAAACAGCATCCTCCGAGACGGAGAACACTTGCACAAAGTAAGACAGTGTATTGTAAAGCTCGATGCCGCCCTCGCTGCGCGGCAGCGCAATAAAGCGGCGCCAACGCAGCCAGCCCAGCGTGCGTAGCGCGTCGAGAGCCTTTTGGCTTCCCGGAGCGAGTGCGGCGACCGCGCTGTCCAGGGCCTCGATCAGATCGGTCACCTCAGACGTAAGAAGCAGTTCAAGATTATCGGAATCGTTAGTGCTGTCCAGGAGCGCGCATGCCGCGCTGAGTCGTTCCTCGAACACGCCCACCTGAACCCCCACCTGGTTTCGGCTGCCGATATCTGCGAGCGTAGTACTTCAGGACCCATGGATACCCGCACTCGAGCAATCCGCAGCAAGGCGGCCCACACTGGCATCGGACGGTGACTTCGGCCGAGATCCGGCAAGATGTACGCCCGCGACGTGGGCACGACACCGCCAGTGCCAAGGCCGCTGCGCACCTGCTGCTGGCACTCGAGGTGCTCGAGAGCGAAGACGGCATCCCGACACTCACCATCTGGACCGACAAATGATTTATTGGGAAGCCGAGATCTCTCGGATGAAGTTTGCGAAGCGCGCGGTTGAGGCTGCCGAACAAGATCACCCTTGGCGTGTCGAGTCGCCGCGCGATCCTGCTACGCCTCAAGCGTTGCGCGAAATGGAGCGAGTCGTGAGGCGCCCTCTCGATCGGGACTATCTGGATTTCCTGCTCCATGCGGATGGCTGGCCCGCCTTCTTGCAGGATATCGACCTTTTTGGCGCTTGTGATATTGGTGGTGAAGCGCTAAGCGAGGCAAGGGAAATGATTCAGTATCTGGAGCCGGAGGTGCTCGTTTGTCCTTTGGATTGCTGGTGTGGTCGTTGAGCGGTACGCGGGGTTCCATGCGTTTTTTCGAGGCGATGATCTCCGAGAATGCTGATGAAGCGGAAGCGGAAGCGATCCGCAACGGCTGGGCGTGACCCCAGGCTTGCTTGAGGCTGTGAGCTGCGGTTCTCTGTGAGTTTGGGTGGACGTGCGAACCCGCGCGCGGTGGAGACCGGTGCCCGTCAATGCCGCAGCGCCCAGCCGCCCGCGCTACCGTGGTCCAATGCCCGCATCCACTCCGGCGACGCCCGGCGCGACGCCCGGCGCGACGCCGAAGCCTGTACCCGACGGCCCGGAGTTGGCCCGTCTGGAGGTCGCGTTGTCGGCGCTGGTGCGGTGGAGTGAGAGTAAGTACACGCGGGCTGAGGTGGTTCGGCGGTCCGGCGCTGACATTCCGGCCAGTGCGCTGCGCTTGCTGGAGCACTTCGATGTCGCCGGGGCGATGCGGGTCTCGGACATCGCGGAGTGTTTGCGGATCGACATCTCGACGGTCTCCTTGCAGCTGCGTCAGCTCAAGGCGGACAGCCTCGTCAGTCGGCATCGCGACCCGTCGGATGGCCGCTCGGGCGTTATCGCCATCACGCCGCATGGTCGCGAGGTGCTGGAGCGCGTGCGTGCGGCGCGGCGCGAGCTGCTCGCGGAGGCGTTCACCCAGGTCACGCCCGATGAGCTCGGGCAGGCTGCCGACATCCTCATGCAGGTTCAGGACCGCATGCTCGCCGGGATGGTCGAGGCCGGATACGTGGTCGCGGTCGACTGACCGGGCTCGTCGCGCGGTTCGGTCCGGCCCCGGATATCCCTGTCGACCTCGGCGGTCCCACTCGGCGATACCGGGTGGTCTCAGCAGATGATCGTGCCTGGAGATCGCTTGCCGGGGTCCGCGGGCATCTGTTTTGATTGATAAAACTAGTTGAACTTTTCCGGCGGCCGCCGAGCGCACCGTTCGTATGCCCTCTGAGTCTTCTAGTTCCTTTGAGCCGCCGCCCCACCTCATCCCGCACCGAAGGATTCGCCATGCCCACCCGGAGATCGATCCTGCTCGCGTCCGCCGCCCGGCTGGCCGCTGTGGCCGCCGCGGCCGCCATGACCACCGCCCTCGCAGCCTGCGGCAGTGGAGGCGGTTCGCCTGCTTCCGCCCTCGGAAACGCGGAGGCCGCGGGCACCCCGGTCGACGGCGGGAAGCTCACCTACGCCATGGATCAGGAGCCTGACTGCATCGATCCGCACGTCAGCGGGCTCGACGCCGTCGCGGTCATCGACCGGAACATCGTGGACTCCCTGGTGGCGCAAGCCCCCGACGGCACGATCGTGCCGTGGCTGGCCACCTCGTGGACCACCTCGGCGGATCTGAAGACCTACACCTTCAAGCTGCGCCCGGGTGTCACCTTCCACGACGGCACGCCGCTCGACGCCGCCGCCGTGAAGGCCAACCTCGACGACATCGCCGCCCCGGCCACCAAGTCGCACTACGCGGTGTCGCTGCTCGGCCCGTACGCCGGCTCGACCGTGGTCGACCCGGCCACCGTGCAGGTCCATTTCGAGCGGCCCTTCGCGCCGTTCCTCCAGGCCGCGTCCACCACCTTCCTCGGCCTGCTCGCGCCCGCCGACCTCGGCCGGTCCGCCGACGACCGGTGCCACACCGCGGTGGGCAGCGGCCCGTTCTCCTTCGCCGCGTGGAACCCGCACAACAGCGTCGTGCTCGACCGCAGCCCCGCCTACGCGTGGGCCCCGGCGTTCTCGGCCAATCAGAAGGCGGCCCACCTGTCCCGGGTGACGTTCCGGTTCCTGCCCGACGACTCGGTCCGGGTCGGCGCGCTCACCAGCGGCCAGGCCGATCTCGTGCAGAACGTACCGCCGACCTCTGCGAAGTCGGTGACGGCGAACCCGTCTCTGCGCCTGTTGACCAAGGACTCCCCGGGCGGCACCTACACCCTGTTCCTGAAGACCTCTGACGGTCCCCTCGCCGACGAGCGCGTGCGCATAGCCCTGCAACGCAGCCTCGATGTGGAGACCATCGTCGGCGCGGCCTCGGCGAACCAGTTCACCCGCGCCTGGAGCGAGATCGGCCCGACCACCGCCGGGTACGACAAGGCGACCGAGGGCAGCTGGCCCTACGACGCGGCACTGGCCGGCCGACAGCTCGACGCCGCCGGGTGGACCGCCCGCGACTCCGAGGGCTACCGCACCAAGGACGGCAAGCGCCTGGTGCTCACCTGGCTCCAGAACGCCCAGGGCGGCAAGCGGGCCCAGACCAACGCCACGATCGCGCAGCTCGTTCAGGCGGCGGCCAAGTCCGTCGGGATCCAGATCCAGCTGGACCCGGTCCCGGTCGGCACGTACCTCAAGCGCGCCTACGACACCCACGACTACGACCTCTTCTCCTCCAGCTACGGCGGCGAGGACCCGGACGAACTGCGCCTGGCCTTCGCCTCCAGCACCCGCCCGAAGGACGGCACCCCGAACGGCAACGTCTCGCTCATCGCCGACCCCCAGCTCGACGCCTGGCTGGACGCCGGGGCCACGACGCTCGATCCGGCGGCCCGCGCGAGCAGCTACGCCAAGGTGCAGGCCTACGTCAACCAGCACGCGGTGGCGATTCCGCTGTACGCACCGACCGCCATCGACGCCACGACGGCCAAGGTCCACGGCCTGACCTGGGACATCGGCGCGTACCCGCTGCTCCAGGCCGCCTGGCTCGCGCCGTGAGCCGGACGGACCCGGCCCCGGACGGCGCGGGGCGGAGCAGGCCCGCCGTCCCGTGGTGGCTGGCCCGCCGCCTCGCCTCCGGAGCCTTCGTGCTGCTCGGCGCGGCGACCGTCGCCTTCGCCGCGCTGCACCTGCTCCCCGGCGATCCGGTGGCCACCGTCCTGGGCGGCGAGCCCGCCACCCCGGCCGTCGTCCGGCAGGTCCGCGCCGAGCTGGGCGTGGGCCGGCCGTGGCCCGCCGAATACCTGCGCTTCCTCGGCCGGATGGCCACCGGCGACCTCGGCTTCTCCCACCAGCTCAACGAACCGGTCGGCCGGGTCGTCGGCGACCAGCTCGACTCCACGGTCGCCCTGGCCGCCGCCGCGGCCGCGCTCGGCATCCTCGGCGCGCTGGCCTCGGCGCTGGCGACCGCCGGCCCCGGACGCCGGTTCCGGCGGCTCGCGGTCGGCGGACTGGAACTCGTGGCGGTGTCGACGCCCACCTTCTGGTCGGCGATCCTGCTGCTCACGCTGTTCTCCTTCCGGCTGCACCTGTTCCCGGTCGTCGGCGGCGACGGCCTGGCGGGACTGGTGCTGCCGACGCTGACCCTCGCGCTGCCGATCGCCGCGGTCCTCGGCCGGCTGCTGCGCGAGGAGCTGGATCGCGCACTGGCCCAGCCCTTCGCGGTGACGGCCCGGGCCCAAGGGCTGCGCGAGAGCCGTATCCGGTCCCGGTACGCGCTGCGCCACGCGGCGTTGCCCGCCGTCACCCTGTCCGGCTGGATCATCGGCAGCCTGCTGTCCGGCGCCGTGCTCGTCGAGACGGTCTTCGGCCGGCCCGGCATCGGCCGCGTCGCCCAGGAGGCGATCTTCGACGGAGACCTCCCCGTCGTGGTCGGCGTCGTCATGCTGTCCGCCGCCGTGTTCGTCGTGCTGAACATCGTCGTCGACACGCTGTACCTGCTCATCGACCCGCGCCTGCGCGCGGCCTAGCGTTCGGAGCCGCACCTCCATGACCACCGTGTCACTCCCGCCCGCCGGCCGGGCACGCTCCGGCGTCCGCGCCGGGCCGGCGCTCGCCGCGGCCGGGTTCGCCGCCCTCGTGCTGCTCGCCGCCTTCCCCGGCGCACTGGCCCCCTACGCGCCCGACGCCGTGGACCCGCTGCACGCTCTTAGCGCACCCGGCGGAGGTCACTGGCTGGGCAGCGACCAGCTCGGCCGCGACGTGTTCTCCCGGATCGTCTACGGAGCACGGCCGTCGTTGGTCATCGGTGTCGGCGCCACCGCGGTCGGAGTCACCGCGGGAACGGTGCTCGGCCTGCTCGCGGCCCTGTCCGGGCCGCGCGTCGACGCCGTGCTGATGCGGATCACCGACGTCCTGCTGGCCTTCCCTCCGCTGCTGCTGGCGCTGCTCATCGTCGCCCTGTCCGGGCCCGGCATCCGCAACGCGACCCTGGCGGTGGCCGTCGCCGTCGTCCCGGCCTACGCGCGCATCCTGCGAGCGCAGGCCCTGGTCGTGCGCCGTGCCGACTACGTCCAGGTGGCCACGGGTCTGGCGATCCCCTGGCCGCGGGTAGTGGCACGGCACGTGCTGCCGAACTCCGTCGGACCGGTCTTGGTCCTCGCCACCATCGGCCTCGGCGAATCCATCCTGGCCGGCGCCGCGCTGAGCTTTCTCGGCCTCGGGCCCCGGCCGCCGTCGCCGGAGTGGGGGACCATGCTCTCCGACGGCCGCGACTACCTGGACCAGGCCTGGTGGATCGCCGTCTTCCCCGGCCTCGCCGTCACCGCCGCCGTCACAGCCCTGACCGCACTGGGCCGACGGCTCCAGACCAGGGTCCGCGACGGAGCCCCGCGATGACTGGCCCCGCGATGACCGACCCCGCGATGACCGGCCCCGCGCCCCTGCTCGACGTCGACGAGCTGCACGTCGACTTCGACCTCGCCGGACGGCGCGTCGCGGCGGTCCGCGGCGTGTCCCTCACCCTGCGGGCCGGGCAGTGCCTCGGCGTCGTCGGCGAGTCCGGATCCGGCAAGAGCGTCACCGCCCGCGCCCTGCTCGGCCTCGCCGGCGACACCGCCACGGTCCGCGCCGGCCGTCTCCGCCTCGGCGACCGCGACCTCAGCGGCCTGAGTGGGAACGAGTGGCGGGACGTCCGCGGACGCGAGATCGGCCTGGTGCTCCAGGACGCGCTCGCCTCCCTGGACCCCCTTCGCCGCGTCGGCGCCCAGATCGCCGGGCCGCTCCGCGCGCACGGCCGACTGTCGCGCCAGGACGTCGACGCCCGCGTCCGGGAGCTGCTGGGCGTCGTCGGCCTCACCGACCCCACGATCGCCCGCCGCTATCCGCACCAGCTGTCCGGCGGCCAACGGCAACGCGCGCTGATCGCGTCCGCCATCGCCTGCCGGCCGGCGCTGCTGATCGCCGACGAGCCGACCACGGCGCTCGACGCCACCGTGCAGGCGCGGATCCTCGACCTGCTCGCCGAGATCAAGGCGGCCGGCACGGCCTTGCTGCTCATCAGCCACGACCTGGGCGTGGTGGCGCGGCTTGCCGACGACGTCGCGGTCATGCACCAGGGCCGCGTTGTCGAGACCGGCCCGACCGGTCGGCTGCTCACCGATCCTCAGCACGCTCATACTCGTGAGCTCATCGCCGCCGTGCCCAGTGCGCGACCGAAGGTGGCGCCGCCGTCGCCGCTAACGCCACCAACGCCACCAACGCCACCAACGCCACCAATGTCCCCATCGCCGCCAAAGCCACTGCCGACGCCGGTCACCAGCTCCGGCACCAGCTCCGGCGCCGAAGCCACGTCACCCATTCCCGACCGCCAGCCGCTGCTCACCGCCGACGGAATCACCAAGTCGTTCGCCACCCGGCGCGGGCCCCACCCCGCGGTCCGCGACGTCTCGTTCCACCTGCAAGCCGGCGAAGTCCTCGGTCTGGTGGGCGAGTCCGGATCCGGAAAGTCGACGCTCGCACGCATCGTCCTGGCCGCCGCCGAGCCGGACGCCGGGCAGGTCACGCTCGACGGCCGCCCCTGGTCCGGCGTTCCCGAACGCCGACGCCGCGACCTGCGACGCACCATCCAAGGCGTCCATCAGGACCCGTTGTCGTCCTTCGACCCGCGGTTCACCGTCGAGCAGATCATCGGCGAAGCCCTCACCGGCCCGACGGGACACCGGGCCCGGGACGCGCGCCGCGAACAGATCACCGCGCTGCTCGACGGGGTCGGGCTCGCGCCGGACCTGCTGGCGCGCCGCCCCCTGGAACTGTCCGGCGGCCAGCGCCAGCGCGTCGCGATCGCCCGCGCGCTCGCCCCCGGGCCCCGGGTCCTGATCTGCGACGAACCGGTCTCGGCGCTCGACGTGACGATCCAGGCCCAGATCCTCGACCTGCTGGCTGGTCTGCGGCGCGACCGCGGGCTCGCGATCCTGTTCATCTCCCACGACCTGGACGTCGTCCGGCACATCAGCGACCGCGTCGCGGTGATGCGGGACGGCCGGATCGTGGAGACCGGCGAGACCGAGTCCGTCTTCGCCGACCCGCGCCACGACTACACCCGGGCGCTCCTCGACGCAGTGCCCCGGTCGGCACTGCTTTCCGCGACACCAGCTCCCTGAAAGGAACCCCATGCCCACGACAGTCATCACCGGAGGCACCGACGGCATCGGCCGCGCCCTCGCCACCACCTATCTGGCGCGCGGCCACGACGTGCTCGTCGTCGGTACCAGCACGGCGAAGGGCGAGGAGTTCCTAGCCGCCGCCGAACACGCCGGCGCGGGCGGACGTGCGCACTTCCTCCAGGCCGACCTGAGCCTGGTGGCGGAGAACCGGCGGGCCGTGGAATGGATCGCGTGCAACCATCCGTCGATAGACGTCCTGGTACTGGGCGCGCGGTTCCACCGCTCGACCCGGACGCAGACCTCGGACGGATTCGAGAGCAACTTCGCCCTCTACTACCTGAGCCGCTATCTGTTCAGCCACGGCCTGGCCGAGGCACTCGGCCACGCCGAACGCGCGGTGGTGCTCAACTTCGGCGGCGCCGGCCTGACCGGTCCGGTGCGCTGGGACGACCTGCAACTGCGGCGCGGCTACTCCGGCACCGGCGGCCTCGGGCACAGCGCGGCGTTGTGCGACCTGCTGGGCGTCCACTTCACCCGCCTGTACCAGGACTCCGCGATCGACTACGTGCTCAACCACCCCGGCGTGGTGTCGACGAGCTTCGCGGGAGAGTACGAACCGGCGACGGCGGCCCACGTCGACGGCCTGCGGGTCTCCGGCAAACCGGTCTCCCAAGCCGTCGAGCAGATCCTGCCGTTCCTGGACACCCCGCCGACCCGCCTGACCGCGGTGCTGGAGGGCCAGCGCGTGAGCACGAGCACCGCCGCGTTCGACCCCGGCGACGCCGCGCGGCTCCACGACGTCACCGAGAACCTGCTCGCCGGACTGTGAGGTGGGTGAGGTGATCGCCGCGACGGACTCTGTTTGATTGGAGGCCGGAGCAACGGCGTCCGGGGCAGCACGAACACGCAGTGAAACAGCGATGAAGCACGTACCTACCGCCTACGCGGCACAAGCCCCGTCTCGAACGCGATGATCGCCAAGTGAACGCGGTCCCGAGCTTCGAGCTTGGCGAACAGGCGCGCGACGTGGGTCTTCGCCGTCGCCGCGCTGATCACCAGCTGCTCGGCGATCTCAGCGTTCGACAGTCCCCGTCCGACCAGCGCCAGTACCTCGCGCTCCCGGTCGGTGATCTCCGCGAGGAGGCGCGTGTCCGCTGCGGGCTCGGCCTCCGGTTCGGGGGCCGCCGCGGCTGCTCCGGTGAAGTCCGCGATCAGCCGTCGGGTCACGCTTGGTGCGATCAGTGCGTCGCCGGCGGCCACCACGCGGATCGCTTCCAGGATCGCGTCCAGGGCGGTGCTCTTGAGCAGGAAGCCGCTGGCCCCGGCGCGCAGTGCGCCGTAGACGTACTCGTCGTCGTCGAAGGTCGTCAGTATCAGCACCCTGGGCGGGTCCGGCTCGGCGGTCGACTGGCGGGTCGCCTCGATCCCGTCCATGCCCGGCATCCGGATGTCCATCACCACGACGTCCGGCCGCAGCTCGCGTACCAGGCGTACCGCCTCGTGGCCGTCGGCGGCCTGACCGACCACCTCCAGGTCGTCGGTGTCGCCGATCAGGATCGCGAGGCCGACCAGCATCAGCGGCTGGTCGTCGGCCAGCAGTACCCGCACGCTCACGCCGGGAGCCTCGCCGTCACCCGGAATCCGCCTTCCGGACGGCGGCCGGCGCTGAACTGGCCGGACAGCAGCGTCACCCGCTCGCGCATGCCGAGCAGACCGAAGCCGCTGCCGCCGGCCGCCGCCGCGAACTTCGGGCGGCCCGGCCCGCCGAGGCTGTCGTCCCCGTCGTCCACCACCTCGATCCGCACTCCGGTCGGCTCGTAGCCGACCGCGACCCGGCATGCGCGCGCCCCGGAATGCCGCACCACGTTCGTCACCGACTCCTGGATGATCCGGAACGCCGACAGCTCGATCTCCGGCGGCAGTGGACGGCGCTCGCCGCGCCAGGTCACGTGCACCCGCACCCCGGCGCCGGCCGTGCGTTCGGCGAGTTGCGGGACGTCGGCCAGGCTGCCGGCCGGCGCCAGCGGAGCGGCCTGCGGCATGGCGTCGTCCGGCTCGGCGCGGCGGAGTGCCCCGAGCATGCGTTGCAGCTCCAGCAGTGTCTCCCGGCTGGTGGTCTCGATGCCGGTCAGCGCCTGCCGCGTCTGCTCGGGCTTGGTGTCCACGACGCGCGCCGCCGCCCCCGACAGCACCGTGATGATCCCGATGCTGTGCGCGACGCTGTCGTGCAGTTCGCGGGCGATGCGCAGCCGCTCGGCCATGACGACGCGCGCCGCGGTCTGCTCCTGAAGCGCGTCGAGGTATTCACGGCGTTTGCGATGCACCCTGCCGAAGACCCACGCCACCGCGAACCACACCGCGATCCACCCGGACCACTCGACCGCGTCCCTGAGGTGCTGCCCGTGGATGTGGGTGTCGTTGACGAACGCGGCCGCGACGCCCGCGACGGAGCCGACGGCAGCAGCCTTCGGCCGCCGGGCGGCGAGGTATCCGACCAGGGCGACGAGCAGGACGAACACGATGTCGGGCCGCGCGCCGAAGGCGTCGCCGAGGACTGCTTCGCCCAGGATCGTCCAGAAGACGGTCGTCGGCAGACGCCGCACCAGCAGCAGCGGAAGGGCGACCACGACGCACAGCGCCAGCATCTGGAGGGGCCCGAGGTCGGGGAACCGGAACAGGCCGTCGTAGTGCACAAACTTGGGAGGAGGCATCATCCAGGCGAGAGCCAGCGCGTAGAAGCAGGCAGCGGCCAGCACCAAGGCCTGTGACGAAAGCCAGGTCACGCGCTTCGATGTCGAGAGACGCTGGAGAAGCTCATCCATACGGAGATCGTATTCAGTGGTGTCGGCGCCGCGCGTCGCCCCGGGGATGTACGCCGGATACGTCCGCGGGGCGATGGCCTGGGAAGAGTGACATCCGGCGGCCGACGCGGCGGGCCGCGGTCTGTTCCTAGCTTCATGGTCATGACGAACGCACCGATGATCGATCTTCGCGACACGACAAAGAAGTACGACGACGGCCCGCCCGCACTGGCCGGGGTCACCTTGTCCGTGGCGGCCGGCGAGTGCGTGGCGATCCTCGGCCATTCCGGCAGCGGCAAGTCCACGCTGCTGAACCTGATCGCGGGTCTGGACAAGCCTTCCAGCGGCACGGTGACCGTCGACGGCACCCGCGTCGACCAGCTCGGCGAGGCCGGTTCGGCGAGGTACCGCCGGGCCCGCGTCGGCATGATCTTCCAGTTCTTCAACCTGCTGGACGACCTGACCGTGGTGGACAACGTCATGGTTCCGGCGCAGCTGGCCGGGATGGGCAAGGGCGAAGCGAGGCGGCGGGCCGTCGAGCTGCTCGACCGGCTGGGCATCGACCGGCACGCCCAAGCCTACCCGCAGCGGCTGTCCGGCGGGCAACGGCAGCGGGTGGCGGTGGCCAGGGCCCTGATGAACAAGCCGGCGCTGCTGCTGGCCGACGAGCCCACCGGCGCGCTGGACTCGAGCTCGGCCGAGGACGTGCGCCGGCTGCTGCTGGACCTGAACAGCGAGGGCCAGACCATCGTGCTGGTCACCCACGACGTGCAGCTGGCCGCGAGCACCGCGCGCCGCACGATCGAGTTGGTGGACGGCGCGGTCGAGCGGGACGTCGTCAACCGTGGCGGCGGTGCCGGCCTGGCCGCCCGCACGCCGCTGACCAGCTCGGCGGGAGAGACCCGATGACGCCGCACAAGCCTTCGATGACACCGCATAAGCCTTCGATGACACCGCATAAGCCTTCGATGAAACTGCGCACGCCGTCGATGACACCGCAGAAGCCTTCGATGAAACGGCGCAAGCCGCCGTTGCCCCGGCGCCTGTTCGAGGTCGCTTTCCGGGCCATGGCCCGCCTGCTGCTGGCGGTGAGCCGGTGAGCGCCCTGGGCAAGGTCGTACGCTCCGGCGTGGGCCGGCGCCGCCTGCAGTCCTTCGTCATGGCCCTGACGACGTTCGCCGCCGTCACCTCCTCGGTGCTGTCGCTCGGTCTGCTGGCCGTGGTGCAGGCTCCGTTCGAGCACGCCTTCAAGGCCCGGAACGGGGCGCATCTGTCGGTCCAGTTCGACGGTTCGAAGGTCACGGTCGCGCAGGCCGCCGCCACCGCGCACGTCGCCGGCGTCACCGAGGCGTCCGGGCCGTACCCGGTCGCCGCCGCCCTGGACACGGCCGTCGGCACCGACTGCCCCAAGACCTGGGCGGCCGGTCACGACAACGGTCCGATCACCGTCACCACCCGGCCCGACCTGGGCAGCAGCTCCGGCCTGGACCAGCTGGCGCTGACCCAGGGGCGCTGGCCGACCGGCCCGGGCGAGATCGCCCTGCCGTGGCAGCACTATTCGGTCGCCTGCTTCGGATCCTCGCTGGTGTTCTCCTCGCTGCCGGGCAAGCCGTCGTTCAAGGTCGTCGGCTTCGCCAACTCGGTGACCAGCAGCGCGACCGCCTTCGCCACCGCCGACGGGTTCGCGCGGCTCACCGCCGCCGGCGCCAAGTCCGACGAGCAGATGCTCTACCGGTTCGCCAAGGCCGGGACCGCCGCCGACATCGCCGCCGACAAGCAGGCGGTGGCCGCCGCCGCGCCGGCCGGCACGGTCGAGAGCGGACAGTCGTACCTGACCGCGGAGCAGCAGGCCACTGGCAACGCCAAGGCATACGTGCCGTTTCTGGTCGGCTTCGGGATCCTCGGGCTGTTCATGGCGGTGCTGATCATCTCGATCGTGGTCAGCGGGGCTGTGGCCGCGGGGTTCCGGCGCATCGGGATTCTGAAGTCGTTGGGCTTCACCCCTTCGCAGGTGGCCCGGGCCTACGTCGCGCAGGCCATGATCCCGGCGACCCTCGGCGTGGTGCTCGGCACGGTGTTCGGCAACCTCCTGGCGGTGCCGATCCTGGGCGGGGCCACCAAGCAGCTCGGCGCGGCCAGTGCCGCGATTCCGTGGTGGGTCAGCGCCGTGGTGGCGCTGGGCACCCTGCTGATCGTCGGTGTCACGGCTTTGATCCCGGCACTGCGGGCCGGCCGGATGCCGACGGTGCTGACGCTGGTGGTCGGCCGCGCCCCCAAGGCCGGGGGCGGTCAGAAGGCGCAGCGGCTGGCCTCGCGGCTGCCGCTGCCCCGGGCCGTGTCGTTGGGGCTGGCCCAGCCGTTCGCCCGGCCGGCCCGGGCCGTGGTGGTCGGTGCGGCGGTGCTGTTCGGCGTGGTGAGTGTCACGTTCGCGGTGGGGCTGGAGACCGGGTTCACCAAGTACCTGGACGTCAGCACCTCAGGCTTCAACGTCGCGTCGAGAATCGTGATCCCCACGGCCGACGTCGGCGTGCCCTGGGGTTTCTACGGCCCCAACGACCCGCGCAACCCGCACCTGGACGCCGCCAAGGTGGCCGCCGCGCTCGCCACGATCCCGGGCACGAAGACCGCGTTCGGCTGGGGCGACAGCGGCGCGACCATGGTCGGCGCCCCGCCCGGCGGCGAATCGCCGAGGGTGTTCACGGTCACCGGCGACTTCTCCTGGACGCACATGGAGCTGCTGTCCGGCCGCTGGTACTCGGCGCCCGGCGAGGCCGTGGTCGGCGACAAGCTGGCCTCGGCGGTGGGGATCCACGTCGGTGACGACGTCGCCGTGGTGCAGCAGAACAAGCACCTGTCGCTGAAGGTCGTCGGCATCGACTTCGACACCAACCAGGGCGACTACACGGTCATGACGGACGCGGCCACCTTCACCGCCGCCGGTCTGACCCCGCACATCGACCAGTTCAACGTCGAGCTGGCCCCGAACGTCAGCGGAACGGACTGGTCCACCTCGGCCGCCGCCGCGCTGACCCCGCTGGCCGCCTCGGTCCAGTCGAACTCGGGCTGGGGCAAGAACATCGTGGTGATCACCATGAGCGCCCTGGTGGCCACGCTCACGCTGCTGATGACGGCGGTCGCCGCGCTCGGGGTGCTGAGCATGGTGGCGCAGGACACCCGGGAGCGGGCTCACGATCTGGGGATCTTCAAGGCCCTCGGGATGACACCCAGGCAGACCATCGCGATGGTCCTGACCTCGGTGACGCTCACCGGCCTGCTCGCCGGGCTGATCGGGGTCCCGCTCGGGGTCGCGGTGGAGAAGGCGACGCTGACCCCGATGGGGAACGCGATCGGCCGGCATCTGCCGCCGAGCGTGACCCACACCTACAGCGCCGGGCTGCTCATCCCCCTGCTGGCCGGCGGGATCGTGATCGCCCTGCTCGGGGCGCTGCTGCCGGCCGGCTGGGCGGCCCGGTCGCGGACCGCCACCGCGCTGCGGACCGAATAGGACCGAGTAGCACCCGAGCAGGACCAAGCAGGACCAAACAGGACCGAGCAGAGCCTCCGGTCGCCGATCGCGAGGAGCCCGCATGGCCTACGGCCTCACCCCTGGTGGGATGAGGCCGTAGGTGCTGGAGGCATCACCGACGCCCGAGCGTCGGTGATGCCGCCACCCCGCGGATCACGGCCAGGTGCACCAGTCGGGGCTGAAGCCGGTGGAGCAGGTGCCCTGGTTGTTGACCGCCTGGACCAGCCATCCGGTCGCCGACGGGATGGGAGCCCAGTCCATCGCATGGCGGCCGGCGGCGTGCCGGGGCAGGTGGTCACGGGGTCGGAAGTATCTGCTGACGAACTTGGCGTGCTTTTGCGTGACGAAGCCGTCCTTCTCGACCGCTTTGGTGAACAGTCTTCCGGCGCCCAAGCCGGTGGCGACGCTGACCGTGTCCCAGAAGGCGCCGGATTCCAGGTTGCCCAGGGCGGTGTGTGAGCTCCATCCGTAGGTTTTTCCGTCGGCGAGGTAGTCGGCGCCGGTGTTGATTCCTTCGGCGACGACGCACACCAGCGCTCCGCCGAGGCAAGCGACGAAGGCGCTGGTTTGCAGCGGCCCGCGCCAGTGGCGGCTGAGGAAGTCGCCGTAGTCGAGTTTGATGCCGAGCAGCGAGTAGTCGCCGGTCGGGTCGGTGTTGTCGACCGGGTCACCGTTGCCGTAGGCGTACATGTCCGCGTTGCCGCCCGCCAGGCCGCTCGGGTCCTGGCTGATGAAGCGTTCCTGACCGGGGGAGTAGAAGCGGTCGCGGTTGTTCTGCAGGCCGTTGGGCAGCGCCGGTCCGGAGAGCAGCCCGGTGTATCGGATGGGGTTGGTGTCGCCGGTCGGCGCTGTGACATCTCCGAACGGGCTGTAGGTGAACGAGGCGGTGAGGGCGCCGCTGCTGTCGCCGGTGGCGACGACCGAGCCTTGGAGGTCGGGCAGCAGGGATCTGGTCTTGCCGGTACCGTCCGTGGTGGCGAGGATGTCGTCGGCGCCGAGTCCGGACAGGTAGGTCAGGCTGCTGCCATCGGATCCCTGCTGGGCGATCGGCTGGACGCCGCTGGAGCGGAAGGTGCTGGTCAAGGTGCCGACGGTACTGCTGCGAAGCCGCCCGGCCGGGTCGTAGCCAAGTGTCGCGGCCTGGGGTCCTGTGACGTTGGTGAGCTGGCCGCGGGCGTTCCAGATGTAACCCGAGACGCCGTCGTTCGCCAGGTTCCCGGCGGCGTCGTAGGCCAGGGCTGTGGATCCGGACGCGGTCAACCGGTTGGCGGGGTCGTAGGTGAGCGTGCTTGCCGGTGCCGGCAGGGTGGTGGCGGCCAGGGTTCCGGTGACGCCGATACGTCTGCCGTTCGCGTCGTAGGTGTAGCCGAGGTTCCCCAGAGCCGTGGTTCCCTTGGCGTACGCGGCGTTGGTCACCTCACCGGCGGCGTCGTGACTCAGAGTGATGACAATCCCGTCCGGCAGGGTCTCGGTGGCGAGTTCGTCGTCGATGTCGAAGGTGTACCCGACCGTCAGGCTGCCCTGGGTGATGGTCTTCGGCCGGCCCGCGTTGTCGTAGATATAAGAGGTCGCGGTCAGACCGGACGGGGTCACGGACTTGAGCCGGTCGTCGTCGTAGTAGTTGTAGGCGATGCTGCCGGTCGGCCCGGACTCGCTGGTGAGCCGGTCCAGAAGGTCGTAGCCGTAGGTCAGGGTTCCGGCGCCGGGCGAGGTGTCGGCCAAGGTGTGCAGGCGTCCGGCCGGGTCGTAGGTATAGGTGAGGGTGGACTCGTAGCTGTAGGGGGCTGCGCTGCCGCTGCGCCCGTAGCCGGTGAACGTGATCCGGCCCATGTCGTCGTACTGGTACTCGGTCGTTCTGCCGCGCCGATCGGTCCAGGTCGCGAGCTGCCCGGTGGCGGGGTCGTAGGTGTAGACGTCGGTGGCGCCGAGCGGATCGGTGGCGGTGACCACCCGGTCGGCGTCGTCGTAGCTGTAGGTGGTCGCCTTGCCGTTGGCCCCGAGCGCTGTCTGACGTCCGTCAGTGATGGCGGTGGGGTTGCCGTCGGCGTCGTAGGTGAAGACGGTCGTGTTCCCGTCGGCGTCGATGGACTTCAGGGCCATGTCGGCCGGATCGTAGACGGTGCGCTGTGTTGTGCCGTCCGGAGCGGTCTCCACGACTTCCCGCCCGGCGGCGTCGTGGAACACACGGCTGATGTGTCCGAGGGCATCGGTGACAGAGGCGAGATTCCCGCCCTGGCTGCCGTCGCCCTGGCTGCCGTTGTCGTACCCGTAAGTGGTCGTGTACAGCAGGGGGGTCTTGTCGGTGGCCGGCTGCCCCTGGCTGTTGTAGGACTCCCGGACCGTGTTGCCGAGCGGGTCCGCGACGCTGGTGACGTTGCCGGCGCTGTCGTACGTCAGGGTACTGGTGTGGGTCATCGGGTCGGTGACGGTGTCGGCCAGCCCGTAGGGCGTGTTGTTGTGGGTCTCGGTGGTGGTGCTCGGCTGGGTCGTGCCGTCGGCGTAGGTGGAGGACAGGACCTGGCCGCTGGTGTCGTACACGGTCTTGATCTTCCGGCCGTACCCGTCGTCGATCGAGGTCGGGAGTTGGGTGGCCGGGTCGGAGACGATGCCGATGGCGCGTTGCGACGTCGAGCCCGCGGCCCTGGTGTCGCCGGTGAGTATGCCGTTGGCGTCGTAGGTCACCTTGCGGACATGCCCGGAGTTGTCGGTGACGGTGGTGGCGGTGACCTTGCCGTTGGCGTCGAGGGTGTAGGCGAAGACGTAGCTGACGCCGGTGGCCAGGGTCTGGGAGGCGACACGCCCGTTCGCGTCGTAGACGTTGGTCATGAACAGCTTGCGCCGAGCGTCGGTGAGGGTGGTGAGCCGGCCCGCGGTGTCGTAGCCGTACGTGGTGAGTCCGCCGTCGGGGTCGGTGACCGAGGTCAAGTGCCCGGTGCCGCTCGGGGTGTCGTAGCCGTACTTCACCGAGCGCCCGGCGCCGTCGTCGACCTCGATGACGCGATCGGAGGCGTCGTAGGTGTAGTGCAGGAAGTACCCGTTGGGAGAGCGGACGTCGGTGATGTCGCCGATGTAGCTGCCGAAGCTGTTCTTGAACTGGCGGGTGATGGTGATCTGGTTCCCGTTCGGGTCGCGGATCGCTTGCAGCGGCGCGTTCTCGCCGTAGATCAGAGTCCTGCCGTCGCGGAGCGTCAGGTGCCAGCCCGCGCCGTTCCACGTCATCATCGACCCCGCGAACTCGGTCGGGGTGGTCGTGGCCACGAACACCGCCGTGCCGTAGGCGTTGCCCGGGGTGGTGCGGACGTAGTGGACCTGGCTGCCGTCGACGAAGTTGAGGTCGGCCTCCTGGTACTGGTTCGCCGAGGTCAGGAACGTGTCGTAGAGGTCGTTGTCGCCGACGCCGATCGGTCGTTGGTAGGTGTCGCCGCTGTTGTAGGCGCGAGTCAGCTCCAGCGGCATGACGTCGTCGACGGTCAGGTCGGTGCGTTGCAGCCCGAACAGGCCGGTCTGGAGGTCCACCGGGTCGCCCTCCAGGCCCAGAGCGCGCGCGAGTCCGTGCTGGGCCGCGGCGAGCAGCCCGGGGACGTTGATCATCGCGCCGTCGAAGTCGTGGATCTCGGTGTCCTCGTCCGGCTGTACCTGCTTGGCCGCCGGGTCGACGGTGCCGTGGCCGTAGGTCTCCCAGGCCTCGCCGTTCTTCTCGTAGTGCCAGAAGTTGACCGGGGTGCCGGGCTTCTGGTTTAGGTAGTTGGGGTAGACGATGTGCGCTCCCGCGCCGAGGATCTCCCCGCCCGCCGGCTGCACGGTGTAGTAGACCGGGACCTGGACGCCCGCCGGCATCGGGATCGGCGTGCGGTCGACCGGGATCGGGGTGATCCCGAGGCGGTGCACCGGTTTGCCGTCCGCGTCGGTGATGACGTCGCCGGCCGGGATGTGGACCTCCAGACCAGGGATACCGGGGTTGGTCAGCACGACCTCGTGGGTCGTGGGGGAGTCGATGGCGATCTCGTGCGCCGTGTCCAGCACGGGCAGATACGGCGTGTAGAACAAGGTGTTCGCGCCGGCCTTTAGGTGCACTTGGACGTCGAACACGCCGTAGGTCTTGCCGTGGCCGGACGCGCTACGTCCGTCCAGACGCAGGACCCTGGTTCCCTCGATCAGGCTGCGCAGGACGAACCGGCCGTCCTTGTCGGTCTTCGCGGTGTGGCCGTCCATCGCCACGGTGACATCGCGAAGCGGCTTGCCGTCGGTGGCCAGGACCCGGCCGGTCAGTGACACGGCCGAGGGCCGGGTGGTCGGCGACGGCTGTTCCGACCAGATCGGTTGGCCCATTCGCGGTGCTGGGCCGGGTGCGGACACCGGTGGACGGGGCGTGGCCTTGTCGGGTGCGGGTGCGGGTGCGGGTGCGGGTGCGGGCGCCGTCGCCGTCGCCGGCTGCTCCGTGGTGGTAGCGGTTGTGGTGGTGGCGGAAGCAGTGGCGGCGGCCGTGGTGTGCGTGGCCACCTTGAGGGTGATGTTCCCGCTCAGGCCGCCTGGCGGCTCGATCTGGATCTGGTACGTCCCCGCGGCGGTCAAGGTCTTGGCGCTGAAGACCGTGAAGGAAGTGGTGGTGTTCGTGGTGTTCGACGCGAGCGTCGACCCGGTCGGACTCAGCAGGTAGAACCAGGTCCCGCTGCCGGAGGAGTCGGTGGTCGTGGTCGAGCCGGTGACGTCGACGACCTGGTTCGCCGTGGCGGTGAAGGACACACGGGCCTTCTGGCCCGGTTTGGTGGTGGTCACGGTGACCGCGCCGCCGTTCACGGTCGCGGTCTTGGTGACGAAGGCGTTGTACACGTGCAGCGTGACTGTCCCGGTCAGCCCGATGCCGGGCGACACGCGGACGGTGTAGGTGCCGGTGGCGGTCAGGGCTTTCGGCTCCAGAACGGTGAGTCCGCGGGAGTTGTAAGCCGTCGCCGATCCGACCTGACTCCCCGAGGGGTCGCGGACGCTGAACGCGGTGCCGTCGTTCTGGCTGTCGACGGTCGTCGTCGCTCCGGTGATGTAAATGGTCTGACTCGTCGGGACCGTGAAGCTGAACACCGCGCCCTGGCCGGGCGCCGTGATCGTGGCGGTCGCCGTTGTCCCGTCCAGCGCGGCGGTGGCGGTGGCGTCGGCCGGAACGTTGTAGATGGTCGCGCTGACCGTCCCGGTCTCGTCCCCATAGGGATCCACGACGAGCTGGTAGGTACCGGTCGAGGGGAGGGTGGCGGTCGCGATCGGGGCGCCGTTGTAGGCGTCGGCGAGCGAGGTCCCGTCCGGTGCGTAGAGCGTGGTGTGCAGATTGGTGCCGGTCGTGCTGCCGGTGATCCCGGGCCGGGCGAAGACACGTTGACCCGCGGTACCGGCGAACGTGAAGACGGCGTTCTGCCCTGTCGTCGTCGCGGTGCTGTGTGTTGTGCCGTCGGCGGCCGAGGCGACGACGGCGTCGGCCGGGACGGCGAGCAGTGCGACGGACAGCGAGCCGGTGACCGCGCCGGCCGGATCGAAGGTGAGGACGTAGGTGCCCGCAGCCGACAGCGTGAGGGCGTCGAGATAGGTGGAGCTCGATGCGCAGGCCGACGCGAACACCGATCCGGCGCCGTCACCGAGCGAGGCGTTGAAGCATTTCGAGCTGTTGGAGGTGCTGCTCACCGTGATCTTGGTGAAGACTCTGGCTCCCGCCGCTGCGGTGAAGGTGACTTTCGCGTTCTGGCCGGCTTTGGCGAAGTTCAGCGGTACCGCGGCGCCCCCGATCGTCGCCGTGGCGGACAGATCGGCCGGGACGCTCGCGATCTGCATCTTGTAGGAACCCGTCCCGACGTTGTCGGGAATGACCTCCACCCGGTAGGTGCCGTTCATCGGCAGAGTCGTCGTGTCCAGGTAGCCCACCGAGTTGGCGCTGGAGAACAGCAGGGTGTTGGTGGTCAGCACCTGCCCGGCCGGAGAAACGAGCTGCGCCGAGGCGGTGTCGGTCGCGCTGACCGTGGTGAGGGTGCTGAAGACCCGCTGCCCGGCCACTCCCGTGAATTGATAGACCGCGCGCTGCCCGGCCGCCGTGGTGGTCGCGGTGACGGCCGCGCCGTCGACCGTCGCGGCGGCGTTGGCATCGGTCTCGCCCGTCACGGCGAGCGTGACCGATCCGGTGTCGGTGCTCGCCGGCCGGACCTCCACCTCGTAGCTCCCGGCCGAGGTCCCTCCCGGAAGGTCGAAGGTGGTGCTGCCGGAGGTGGAGACGGACTCGCTGTGCGCGGCCGTGGTCTCGTTGGGACTCCAGACGTGGAGCTCATAGGGGTGTGCGAAGGTCGCGCCGCTGACCACCACGCGGGCCCGCTGCCCGGCGGGGACGTCGAACAGCGCCAGGGCGACCTGCTGGGTCTTGGCCAGGGCGAGTGCGGTGCCGGTGCCGTCGGTCTTGACCCGTCCGACCCAGCCGACGTCGGCGGTCATGAACGGGGAGGGCGGCGTCACGAGGTCCGCCGTCGAGACCGCGGTGCCGACCGGGGTCTTCACGGTCACATGTCCGAAAGAGCGTGTCGGGGGAGCGTTGAAGGTGACACTCGATGTCGTCGCGGCCGTGGCCCCGACCACTGTGCCGTTCACGGACACGACGTCCAGACTCGGATCGGGGTCGAACCCGGACCCGGTGATCGTCACCGGGGTGCCCGGATCGGCCAGTGCCGTGGTGAGGCCCGAGATGGTCGGCACGACGACCGGGGCGACGGTGAGGGCCGGGTAGGTCGTATTGGCTGTGCCGACCGTGACCGTCACGGTTCCGGTGGTCGCGGTGGTCGGCACGGTGACGGTGAGGCGGTTGCGGTGCAGCGCGGTCGGTTTGGCCGTCACGCCGTTGAAGGAGACGGTGATAGCGGTCAGATCCGTGCCGAAACCGGTCCCGTATACGTCCACGGCCTTTCCGGCGTGGGCATGCTGCGGTGAGATCTGCGCGACGGCCAGAGCCGTGGACGGAAGTGGTTGTCGGCTCGTGATGTTGCCTGCTTGGTCGTAGACCAGCTTCGTGCCGTTCCCGGTGGAATCGAAGACGGCGGTCAGCTGGCCGGCGTCGTCGTGCGCGTAGGTGACTTCCGGAGCCGTGGCCGCCGGGGCCGCCGTGGCCGCTGTGGCGACGGCCGAGGCGGCGGTCGGTTGCGCCACCGAGACCAGCCCGGCGACCAGGCTCAGCGCCGCTATCAGGGCCGTGATGACGGCCGCTCGCATTCTGCTCATCGCATATCCTCGGAATTCTCTGTTCGGACGCCTTGCTCGCGTTCCGAGGTCGTCATGGCCTCGCCGACGACGTCCTTGATCACGCCGGTCAGCTTCTCGGGGTTGGTCACCGTGTAGACGGCGGTCACCTGGCCTCCGCCCGGCGCGAGGTCGAGGACCATCACGGCCAGCGGGGAGCCTTCGGAATAGATCACCGCGGTCGGGTCGCCGTTGACCTGCCGGTAGCGGATCTCGACACCGGCGAGGTCCTTGCTCGCGACCGCGCAGATGAACTTCGACGCCTTCTCCCGGCCGTGGATCGGCCGCGGAATCGTCCGCCTGATCCTTCCGCCGCCGTCGGTCCAGACCGTCACATTCGGCGCCAGGATCTCCATCAGCCCAGGCAGGTCGCCGCCGATCGCCGCGGCCAGAAACCGCTCGGTGGCCTCCCGCCGCACTCGGGGCTCGATACGGAACCGGGGCCGCCGCGCCTGCACATGCTCATGAGCCCGATGCGCCAGCTGTCGGATCGCGCTCGGCGACCGGTCCAGGATGACGGCGATCTCAGTATGCTGAAAGCCGAAGACGTCGTGCAGCACGAACACCGCCCGCTCCAGCGGCGTCAGCGTCTCCAGCACCACAAGAAGCGCGATCGACACGGCCTCGGTGCGCTCGACCACCTCGGCGCTGGCGTCCGCCTCCCCGCCCGGCAGGTGCTCGACCTGTTCGGTGAGCAGCGGTTCGGGCAGCCAGGGCCCGACATACGCCTCCCGCCGCCGCCGGATGCTCACCTGGCGCGCCATCGCCTGATTCACCGCCATCCGCACCAAGTAGGCGCGGGCGTTGAGCACCGGCTCAGCAGGACTTTGACATCGAGCCTGCCAGGACAGCCAGACCTCCTGCAGGACGTCCTCAGTGTCCTGAAGCAGGCCGAGCATGTCGTAGACGATGGAGAAGATGAGTTCACGGTGGTCGAGAAAGGCCTGCGTGGCCTCGTCCAACCGATCCGGAGGATTGTCAGCGTCAGACATGGGCGAGGTGTGCTCCCCTCGATGGCAAGGGCCTTGTTCGACATCTGAGAGCCCTGCCGTAGTCCGGAGTGTGACATCGCCGAGACGCATGTGATGCGGATCACTAGCCCTCGCGGCTGTCGGTATGCGCGGTGTGGACCAGGAACGAGGGGATGGCGGCAAGACGCCGGGTCGTCGCCGGTCGCTGCCACCTCGCGCCACACTTGCCCTCCGTCTGACGTGCTGAGACACCGAAAGGAGGGCCGTGCGGAGGCTTTCAGCGGTGGCAACAGGTGGTGCTTCAAAGTAAGACGACTGAGACGCAGTAAGACGACTGAGACGCACCTCGATCCTCTGGCGATGCAGACGGGAGCCGGTGGCGTGATGGTCAACAAGGACCTCATGACCGCGTCGTTCTGGACACAGCCTCCGGCTGTCCGAGATGAGCTGTTCGCCGAACTGCGCGCGGCAGACGGTCCGGTGTTTTGCCCGCGCGAGGGGACCGTCGGCTTCTATGCGCTCACGCGGCATGCGGATGTCGTCGAGGCCGCCCGGAACCCAGGGGCGTTCAGCTCCGAACCCAGCGCCGTCCGCCTGGACGATCTGCCGGCGGGCACGGAGAAGTACGGCGGTTCCATGGAAAGCATGGACGACCCCCGGCATGCCCGCCTGCGCCGGATCATCTCAGGGTCGTTCACTCCGCGAATCCTCGCCCGGTTCGAGGCGGACATCCAGGAGCGCGTCACCCGTCTGGTGGATGGTCTGGCCGATCGGCGCGAGAGCGACTTCGTGGAGACGGTGTCGACACCGCTGACCGTCGGAACTGCCTTCTCGATGATGGGGATCCCCGCGTCAGCGGGCCAGGAGCTTATGGCCGCCGTGAATATCGTGCTGGCAATCAGCGATTCGGGGAACCTGGACTTCCCAAGCCCCGAAGCGCGGGAAGCGTTCATCAAAGAGAAGTTCGCCGTGATGCACGGATTCGTGGCGGACCTGGCCGAGGTCCGCCGCAAGCGACCGGCTGAGGACCTGATCAGCGTCCTGGTCACGGCGAACCTGGACGGTGAGTTCCTGACCGACCTCGAACTGGGCCGCTTCTTCACTCTGCTGGTCGCGGCCGGGGTGGAGACGACGCGCCACGCGCTGTCGCACGGAGTCCACCTGCTGACGCAGAATCCGGCACAGCGGGCGTTGCTGCTGGGTGCCCTCCCCACCGCCGTCGACGAAATCGTCAGGTGCGCGACGCCGGTCGCGTGGGTGAGACGCAATGTCACCCGCGACCACGTACTCCACGGGTACACCTACCGGCGAGGGGATCGCGTGCTCCTCTACCACTGCTCCGCGAACCAGGACGAGGGAGTGTTCAGGAACCCGCGCGCCTTCGACGTCACGAGGTCCCCCAACCCGCACGTCGGATACGGCGGGGGAGGCCCCCACATCTGTCTGGGCGCCCATCTGGCCCGACGCCAGATGACGACCCTCTTCAACGAGCTCTACACGCGGTTTCCCGGCTTCCACACCACAGACCAGCCCACCTGGGTGAAGGCGAGCCTTGTCAACGGGATCGAGCGCCTTCCCTGTGCCATCGAATAGGAGGGACGCAACGTGAAGACCTACGGCCAATGCTGGGCTGACTGGCTCTACGGCAACCAGAGAGACGCGTTCATGGCGTCGGTGTACGACGCCTGCGCGGAGATCGATGAGTGTGACAGCCCCCTTACGAAGACGAGACTGATCGGCGAGCTCAGACAACGTGTTTCGGGCAGCAACCGGGACTGGGTCGAGGGTGTCAAGGACTTCCTCGACTTCGAAGCGTACCTGCTGACCCACGGCCGACCCCTGCTTGAGGTGCTGGAGGACAGCGACGGCAGCGACGGCAGCGACGAGTACCGGGCGCTGGCTGTCGTGGACGCCGCCTGGCGGCACGGGGCCTTCCGGGGGCTGTGCCGCACACCGGGCGGAGCGGAGTGGATCGGCCGCCTCGGGGAGGTGTGCGCCGCCATGGTGCACCAGGGGTTCAAGTGGGTGCGCGGGTCCGGTCGTGGCGTGGGCGACTGGGAGCTTCCGGCCCTCGGAGAGGCCTGGTGCAAGGGCACCGCCATGTGGGGGATCGCAGGCTTCTACGGTGCCCTGGACGAGGCCGGGGCAGACCCCGACAACGACGCGGCCCTCACTCGTTTCTTCAGTGTCGTCGCAGCGCATCACATGGTGGGTGCCACGTGGCTCGCCTATCGTGGCGAGCACCCGCATAAAGCCTGGCGCGCAGATGTGCGCGGACGAGCGCCCAGCCCCGAGGCGGTGCGCCGGTTCGGAGCCGGGGCCGGCTGGCCGTCCGAGATGACCGAGGTTCTGGTGCGATCCGCAGAGCATGTGAACACGTGGGTCAACCCTCCGCAGAAGAAAGAATTCATCGACCGGACCCGGGGACTGATGATCGGGACGCACACCCCGCGACTCCTCACCCGCCTTCGGGAGTTGGCCGCGGAATTGGGAGATGCGGCCGGTGACCTGACCCCTGCGGAACAGGAAGAACTCGTTTACCGGTCAATAGCCTGGATGTCCGATTACGCGACCTATTGGCGTGCGCGGGGCGACGGTGATGATCAGGTTCTGGAGGTCACGACATGCGGCGCGTTGGCCGGAGTGCTGCGCGAAACTCGACCGAACCTGACACAAGAACACGTACACCGGATGGTCGAATGGGCACGACCACGCACCGCGCACCTGAGTGAGGAGAAGCAGAAGGAGCTACTGGACTGTGTACGTCTCACCATGGAGGTCCGAGGGCGAGTTCCGGGAGCCTTTCCCGAGTTGGGCAGCCATGGATCCGGACAGGTGCGTTATGTGGACGGCGCGTGGAAGCTGACATCGGACGTGTTCCTGGCTGCCCATCGCTCGAATGTTGGTGGCGCTGACCTCAACGAGAAACAGATTCCTTGGGCGACCCGGTTCTTCAACTCCGTCTCGAAGGAGCGAAGGCGAGCCGGCGTGGACTACCTGGGAGCGACGGACGAACACAGCGGATGTCCTGTGTGCGATGGAGACGAGCTCCTCCAGTCCCTCGACAACAAGGTGAATCTCGGAATCAGGGTGTGCTACACCGCGGGACCTTTGCTCTACGACAACCTGTTGCTCGGCGAGCCAGGAGACCAATCGCTAGGCAGCTGCTGACCTCTACGCGAGAGGAACTGTCCTCATGAACCGTGAGGCACAACCGGGACCGCTGGACAGCGTGCTGTATCACGACCGGTCCATGCGCATCGGGCTCGTCCTGCACTTGGCGGGGCAGGCCCCTCCCCTGAAACGCCTCATCGATCATGTCCGCGAACGTCTCGGGCAAAGTCCCGCACTGTCCCTGACCTTGGTGGGCCGCGGAACTTCGGCGGTCTGGCACCTCCAGCCCCCGAACCTCGAAGACCACCTCGGTGTCCGCGAAGTCCCCGAAGGAACGAACATCCACGAGGTCGTCCGGAACCTGCATCAGGAGCCGTTTGCTGACGGCAGACCGCCGTGGACCATGACGCTGGTGCAGGGCTACAGCCCCGGTCGGTATGCCCTCGTCTACCGAATCAGCCACGGCAT
This sequence comes from Catenulispora yoronensis, assembly GCF_039531695.1. Classification (NCBI taxonomy): domain Bacteria; kingdom Bacillati; phylum Actinomycetota; class Actinomycetes; order Catenulisporales; family Catenulisporaceae; genus Catenulispora; species Catenulispora yoronensis. The sequence goes on along the minus strand of NZ_BAAAQN010000034.1, from coordinate 77,039 downwards.
CCAAGACACCGGCGGCATGGCCCGCACGCTGGAGATACTGTTCGCCACCGCTCCCGTGCCCGCGGCCGCCTCGTCGGCGACGGTACGTGGGCTGATCACGCCACCGCGCCCAACCCTTCGTCACCGTACCTATGCTGTTCGGTTGCTCGCCCACTCGACAGCCAAGTCCGGCCTCTGGCCGCACCCCGACCACGGGTACTCCGACCAATGGGCATACCAGTGGACTGAGGTACCAACCGACTCCCTGCGCAGCCTCGCCGCCCCCCACCACGGCAGCGCCAACGACGCCTTCCTGGCCACCATGACCCGCGCCGTCTCCCACTGGGCGGCGCACGGCCACCCCCGCCACAGCGGACCCGGCATGCCCGTGACCATGGCGATCAACCTACGCAGCCCCGCACTCGCCGATACCCCGGGAAACCACGTCACCACAGGTCGCTTCACCCTGCCCGGACACACCGAGCCCCTCAGCCGAACGCTGCAGATGGCCGTGGCGGCCACCACACCACTGAAACAACCCCCATACCGCGAGGCGATCCGCCGAACGTTCGACAGCATCCCGCCCTGGCTCATCCAGGCATCGTTCCGCACCCTGCTCTCACCCAAACGGGCCGCCGCCTGCTCCTCCCACTTCGCGATTCGCCACCCCCTGGCCTACAACGGAGACCCCGTCCAAGCAATCGACCCCATCACAGCCCTACCCGCCGGCGCCCCCGTATCCGCACTGATGATCAGCTACGAGGGAGCCTCCCGAGCCGTATTCGTGACCGACTCAGCGCTCCCCGGCATGGACCGCATCCACCAGGTATGGCGCGCTGAGGTGGAGGAGCGGCCGGTCCTCGCTCAACATTGAGCGAATCGCCTCAGTTGTGTCCGATGCGACGGTGTGAATCGACTACTGGTCCGGTCTGTGTGACTGCGGACCTCCAGCTGAACAGCGCCGCGTGTATTGACGTCGCCTAGTTCGCATAGCCGACCGGTTTGCCGCCGATCGCCGCGCTGCGTGCTGCCACGCCGCGCCGAACACCTTCTTCCCGCGCCGCTTGAACAGCGTGTCGTCCACGGCGACGGTCTTGGCCCGGCCTGGCCCCGTCCGGCAGCAGCGTTCTGCCGATCAGGTGCGCTGGCGTGGTCCCCAGGATCTCGGCATTCCAGCTCGCGCGAGAGAAGAAGGAGTGCGCCTGTGAGCTGGACGGGTCAGCCGGGGCTGAGGAAGTGGCCGTCCGTTCTGATGGCCTCGCCGGTCGTGTTGGTGTTGGCGGCCGAGCAGAGGAAGACGATCATGCGGGCTGCGTCTTCGGGCTCCGATACCCGCTTGGTCGCGGCGGCTGTGCTTGCTGTGTCGATGAGCTGGGGTGGCATGTGTTTGTCCGCGGGGGTGAAGCCGGGCATGACGACATTGGTGAGGATTCCGGCTGCGGCCAGTTCTCTGGACATGACGCGCGTGAGGCCGTGCAGTCCGGACTTGGCCGCGACGTAGGAGACATTGCCGGGAAAGCCGTCCTCGACCAGGCCGGTGGAGACGTTGACGATGCGGCCCCAGCCTCGCGCCCGCATGTCGGTGACCGCCGCGCGGGCGAGCAGGTAGGGTCCGAGCAGGTTGGCGGTGACCGAGGCGGCGAATCGTTCCGGGGGTGCGGTCTCGAACAGTTCGCCCGGCTCGGGCCATGACGGCCAGTTCACAGCGTTGTTGACCAGAACATCTATCGGTCCGAGCTGCCGGCGGGCATCTTGGACTGCCGCTTCCAGCGTATCGGTCTGGTTGAGATCGAGCTGCCAGGTGATCGCGGTGGCACCGCGCTGTCGCGCCGAGGCCGCTGTTTCCTCCGCGGCTTCGCGGTGGCGGTGGTAGCCCACTGCTATGTGGGCCTTCTCGTCGGCGAAGGCCAATGCGGTGGCTTTGCCGATGGCCGAGCTCGCGCCGGTGACCAGCACTGTCTTGCCTGCCAGGCCGAGTTCCATACGTGTCCCTTCGATCGTTGGCACGCCCGGGATCAGGCGAGGCTGTCGCGTACGGTGTTGAGCAGTCGCGTGAGGTGGTCGGCCTCGGCCGGGGTGAGCCCGTCGACAGCCCGGCTCTCGATGTCGGCCCATGCGGAGATGACGGCCTGAACCACGTCTTCGCCTTGTTCGGTCAGGTGCAGGCGGGTGACGCGGCGGTCGCCGGGGTCTGCGACGCGTTCGACGAATCCCGCCCGCTCCATGCGGGTGATGGCCTTGGCGATGGTGGGTTGTTCCATGCCGATGCGCCCGACCAGGTCGGCCTGCGTGGTGCCGGGGTGCTGGTGCAGATCGACGATCAGGAGCTCCTGGCCGAGGTGCAGACCGAGCTGCGTCATCTGCCGCTGCATTTCGAGGCGGTGTGCTCGTGAGGCCTGTGCGAGCGCATAGCCGATCGGTCCGGCTTCCGCCGCGATCTCGCGTCCGGTGGTCATGCCGGTACCGGCCGGCGCCGGGCGGTGATCTCGGCCAGGACTCGCCGCCAAAGGGCTGTGATCTCCTGCCGCGGCTCCTGGCCGGTGAGGACGCCGGCGGCGTCGATATGATCGTGGACGAATCCGATGGCGATATCGAAGTCGGTGAGGACCTCGGCGCCGGCTCGCCGCAGCATGTCGCCGAGCTGCAATTGCGCGAAGGCTCCGCCGAACTTGTTCGGCGATGCGCTCATGAGCACGACGGGCTTGCCGACCAACGGCCTGGGTGGGGCAAGAACCGAGAGCCAGTCGATGGTGTCCTTGAGCGCGCCGGGGATTCCCCGGTTGAGCTCAGGTGTGACGATCAGTAGTAGGTCAGCTGCCGACACGCGTTCACGCAGGGCTTCGACGGTCGGTGGGAACGGGCGCCCGCGGGTTGCGTCGAGGTGGGGGATGAGGGGGCGGTCCCCCCATATCTGGACCCGCAGAGGGTCCTCGGCCAGCTCTTGCGCTGCTTGCAGCAACGCCTGATTGAGCGAGCCGGCACGGCCGCTGCCGCAGACGGCCAGCACATCGATCAGTTCCATAGTCGGCTATTTTATAGCCGACTATGGAACGCGGTGCAAGGCACCTGTCTCGCTACGAGGGGTCGGCGCGGCCCTGGCTATGCGATGGGAATGGATGCGGCTCCCCAACCGCACCGACCCGATTGACGCACTGCCCGGCCCTGCGAAAACAGCGAAAACCGAGGCCATAGTGGGCGGTCGACTCAAGCTGATGGTTGTCGGCAACCGGGCTGATCGACCTGGCTGGGTGGGGGACGCTCCAGGATGTCAGGGTGTGTGGATGGGGCGTCCAATGCGGATCTCAACGATCTGCGGGCGTCGTCGCCCATCTCAATATCCAGATACTTTTCCGGCGATTGCCGCCCCCGCACACCATCAGACCCAGCTGACGCTCCGACGAGGCCCCTCCCGAATCGCCGCGCAGAACTCGGCGGGCTGATCCCGGTAGTAGAAGTGGGCGCCGGGTAGCGTTCTGCGTTCGAAGTGGGTGGTTGTCCAGGTGCTCCAGGCTGTCAGGTGGTCGTCGGTGATCCATGGGTCGGTCGCGCCGCCTAGCGCTAGGAGGGGGACGGTCAGGGGGACTTGGGCGGGTTGGTAGCGGGCGAGCATCAGGTAGTCGGCGCGCATGACTGGGATGACGAGGTCTGTGACTTCGTCGGTCTCGGTCGGGGAGGTCGGGGAGGCTGGTGCGGCTGGGCCGCCGGCGATTTCGGCGAGCCAGTCCTCGCGGGTCATTGACAGTACCCGTGCTGAGTCCAGGCGGTTGCGGTCCGGGGTGCGGGCGGCTGAGACGACCACCCAGGCCGGGGGGCGGCCCATTGTGGTCAGTTTCGAGGCGATCTCGTAGCACAGGACTCCGCCCATGCTGTGTCCGGCCATTACCAGCTCGCCGGTGGTGTGCCGGGCGATGTCGTGGGCGGCTTCGGCTGCGAGGGCGGGCAGGCTTGAGGCGTGCGGCTCGGAGATGCGGGGGCCCCGGCCGGGGTATTGGAGCACCAGTACCGTGTCGCCCGGCCGGGTCAGAAGGGGCGGCAGGTCGACCAGTGAGTAGGCGCTGCCGCCGGCGAACGGTGCGAGGACGAACGTGACGCCCGGGTGATCGCGGCGAGTGACGCCTACTTCAGCCTGCCCGCGGCGCAGGAAGGGATCGTGCCCGGTGCGGGGAACCTGCGCCTCGGCCGATTGGCGGGCGGGCGGATCTCCCGCCAGGTGGTGCTCTGGGGCCGCTGCGTCCGCGCCACCGAGCCCGACGCCCGGTTCCTGTTCGATGACGTCGTCGAGCCCGAGGAGGTGGACGGAGCCGTCCAGACGGCTCTCGAACGCCTCGACAGCCCCGCGGTGATCACCAACCGCCGGATGGTCAAACTGGCCGAGGAACCGCCGGAGGCGTTCCGGCAGTACATGGCCGAGTTCGCATTGCAGCAGTCGCTGCGTCTGTACAGCGCGGACGTTATCGGGAAAGTCGGCCGCTTCTCGGCAGCCTCCGCAGCCGGCGGAGAGTCGCGCGCATGAGCGGACTGGGGGTCGGCGGCCGGAGGTTGGCCGGGTTGGCCGGGTTGGACGAACTGACCGGGACCCGATACGAGAAGCGGGGCCGGGTCGCGTACGTGACGCTGAACCGGCCCGACTGCCTCAACGCCATGGACCTTCGCATGCACGAGGAACTGGCCCTGATCTGGGACGACTTCGAAACCGACGACGAGCTGTGGCTCGCCGTGCTCACCGGCGCCGGGGACAGGGCCTTCTCCGCGGGCCAGGACCTCAAGGAACTGGCAGAGCGAATCCGCAGCGGTGCGGCCGCCCCCGCAACATTCGGCAGCCGCGGAAAGCCGGGATGGCCCCGCCTGACCGAACGGTTCACCCTGACGAAACCCGTCATAGCCAGGGTCAACGGCCACGCCTTCGGCGGCGGCTTCGAACTAGCCCTCGCCTGCGACGTGATCGTAGCCGCCGACCATGCCACCTTCGCCCTGCCAGAGGCGAAACTCGGACTGATAGCAGGAGCCGGCGGCGTCTTCCGCCTCACCCGCCAGGCCCCGTACCGCATCGCCCTGGGACACCGCAGCCACCTCAGCAACCATCCCACTGGAGCAGGCCTTCCGGACCCGATACACGTGGGAGGAGCACCGCATGCACAGCGCCGACGCCGAGGAGGGCCCGCTTGCCTTCGTCGAGAAGAGAGCGCCGCGCTGGAGGGGATGCTGACGTCATCGACCTCAATGGACGAAGACGTGACCGACCCTGCGAGCCGAACTCGATGTCTGTGTTCTGTGTTCTGTGTTCTGTGTTCAGTGTTCAGAGCCAGTCCTTGCGCCGGAACACGGCGAAGAGGATCGCGGACAGGCCGATGGTGACGCCGGTGGAGGTCCAGAATCCGGTGGTGTGGCCGAAGCCTGGATAGGGGACGTTCTGTCCGTAGAAGCCGGTGACGGCTGTGGGGACGGCGATGATGGCGGCCCAGCTGGTGACCTGCTTCATGATGACGTTCAGGTGGTTGGAGCGGATGGTCAGGTGGGTCTCGAAGATCGCGGTGACCAGGTCCCGGAGTGACTCGGTCCATTCGGTGGCGCGCAGCACGTGGTCGTAGATGTCCTGGAAGTACGGCACTATCTCTTGGTCGACGATGTGCAGGTCGCGGCGCAGGACGGCGTTGACGACCTCACGCATCGGCATGACGACTCGGCGCAGGGAGACCAGCGACTTGCGCAGTTCGAAGGTGCGCCGCTGCATCTCGCTGTCCTTCGGGTTGCCGTCGAAGAGTTGCTCCTCCAGGCCCTCGATCTGGGTGTCGAAGGTCTGCACGGCTTCGAAGTGCGTGTCGACGATGAAGTCCAGCAGTCCGTGAAGCAGGAAGCCGACGCCGTACTTGACCAGGTCCGGGGAGGCATCCCAGCGTTCGAGGACCTTGTCGATGCGGAATCCTTCGCTTTTACGGACGGTGACCAGCGCGCCGGTGGTGATGAAGGCGGCGACTTCGTGTTTGACGAGTTGCCCGGTGTACTCGTCCAGGTCGACCGCATAGGCGGTCAGGAACAGGTGAGAGGCGTAGCGGTCGAGTTTGGGGCGCTGGTGTACGTGGACTGCGTCCTCCACGGCCAGCGGGTGCAGGCCGAGCTCCTCGCTGACCGCGGCCAGGTCCTCGGCGGTGGGCTCGCACAAGTCGAACCACACCACCGAGGACGGATCGGCCAGGTGATCGGAGATCCGCGCCGGGTCGAAGTTCTCGGCTTCCAACACTCCGTTGCGGTACAGGCGGGTGCGTGACATGGACGTCACCCTAGCTGCTGCCGTCGGACCGGCCCTGAGGCATCACCGGGGACGAAGCAGCGCTTCCGGAGGGCCGGCAGCCACAGCCAACGGCGGGGGTGGCAATCCTCATCGGTCACCCGGACCTGCCTTGTGACTGTGTTCACAAACAGTGCTTGCGAAGCGTTTTCGTTTTGGCCGCGCTGCTTTGGATCGTGTTGGCGCCCCCCTCACCAGGCTCCAAGCGTCCTAGCGTCGATTTCGGGACGCCTGGTCGGAACCGTCGGCCGGGGTCCGCGTACGAATCAGGAGCAGTGCCATGGGTGAGGGTGACGATCGACTGCTGATGGTGCCGGTCCGGCCTGGCCGGTGCGGCTCGGTCGCCGTGCGGACCGGTCGGCTGGACACGGGTGAGCGGGTCGGACTGGCTTTCACCTCGCTGCCCGCACTCGCCGAGGTGTTCGGGTCCGAGCAGGAGTGGATTCCGCTGAACGGTGCCGTGGCTCGTGAGATGTTCGGACTGGCCGGTGCGGCGCAGATGCGGATCGATGCGGTGCCGGTGCCGGTGCCGGTGCCGGTGTCAGTGTCAGTGTCAGTGTCGGTGCCAGTGCCCGCACTCGCCGCCGCTGGGAATCCCGATCCGGTTCCGGCCCTGGCCCCGGCTCCGGCACCAGTCTTGGCCCTGGCTCCAGTGGAATCCGTCGGCCGTCCCGCGCCGAAGCCCAGGCGCCCCCGCGTGCGTCTGGCATACCTGTCGCTGGCGATGCGCCATGCCCACTGAACGCCAGCTCGCGGAGATCGCCGCAGACTATAGGACCCCGGTCTCCATCATCGACACTCGGCGTCTTGTGCCTCGATCAGGTCGAGGTCGCGAACGCAGAAGCGGTGGTGCTCGAAGGTCTCGTTGAGCACCGTGCGGAGGCACTGCCGCACCGAGCGGCCCCGGGCGTACGGCGGCCAGACATCGTCGTCGGGCACCGGCGCGGGCGCTGCGAGCTGCACGGCGGTGACCTCGTCGAGCCAGGCCTCGAGTTCGGCGGCCTGCGCGTCGCGCACGCTCACGATCTCGTCGAGGGCCGGATCGAGCGAGAGGTCAAGCCCGTGCGCTCCACGGTAGGGCTCGACGGTCGGCCCGATGCCCATCGGGGTGAACAGCTCCGTCGAGCCCAGGCAGCAGCGGCGGAACCACGAGTCGTGGACGAAGACCAGGTGGCGCATCGTCTGCACCGCCGACCACTCGTCGTTCACGCTGCGGCGCTCGATGCCGGGCGTACGGCGGATCCGCTCGATCGTGGCGGTCCAGCCGGCATGGAGCTGACGCGATGCCTCGCGCAGATCGTCAGGGTCCTCGGAGCGGATCAGCACCCGCACCGGATGACGCCGGTCGAGCTCTGCCTCGACGTACTCGGTGACCTCGACACCGTTCACCACGAGGTTGGTGACGAGCCCGTCGATCACGGCATCCTGCATGACCACGCCGATCAGGCGTGCCCCGGTCAGATCGCACTCGCGGAACTCCGCACCGTGCAGATCCTCGTCGATATACCGCGTCATGCTCCGCATACTAGGTCCGGGCACCGACAAGCCAGCCTCCCCGGTCGTCGCCGGCGGCGAACCGCTCACCGGCCTCCATCCTCACAACTGTCGGCCGTCGACGACTTCCCCACCACGCCTTAAAGCTCAGTACTACGACAAAGGTGGCATGGCCTCGTGTCCCGGCGGTCGCTACGGTTCGAGAAGGACAACATTTCCTGACTGATCGGAGATACATCATGGCACCTCCGTTCGTGCTCGAATCCGCACCGGCGCCGGAAAGCGACATCGATATCTTCGAAGGTCTGCATTGGGACGGTGCGTACGACGCAGAGGACCAGGTTTGGGTCGGCGCGACTGACACCCAAGTCTCGCTGGACCTGTGCACCTCTCCGTTCTGGGGAGTCAGCGCCACCTTCTGGCTCGAATTCCAGAACCTCTGCTGAGGTGACTCCGTCGGCTCCGGTCCGGCGTGATGGCGGCCCGGAAACCTGGCCTCCACTTCACAGATGCCCGGCAGCGACGAGGAGCTATTGGTATGGGGAATAGGCGTGTTCTTATTCTCACGGGCCGGGCCGACCGCCATTCCGACGTCATGGTTTCGAAACTTGGCAGCATGAGCTGTGAGCCGATTCGGTTGAATGCCGAAGACCTCCAGGAATGTGCAGAGTTCCGAATGGAGTTGCGGGACGGCACCTGGTCCGGTGGTTTGGCGCTGACAAACAGTCGGCGGTTCATCCACGCCGGCGAGACACTTTCCATCTGGTTCCGCAGGCCCTTCTATTACGAGTTCCCGGCAGACCTCCAGCACTACGAGCGACGATTCGTCGCCGCGGAGCGGGAACAGGCACTACAGACGCTGTACTCGTCCTTCCAGTGCTATTGGATGAGCGCCCCGGAGGCGCTTCGTTCCGCGAGTTGGAAGGGCGAGCAGCTGGCGCGCGCCGCCCGGATGGGCTTCGCCGTCCCGGAAACGCTGGTGACCACCGACCCCGGCCAGGTGGACGCGTTCTACGCGAAGCACCGCGGCCAGGTCATCGTCAAGAGCATGGCCGGAGCCGGGGCGATGGCCGGCCGTCTGGGCCCGGACCCGGTGCCCGCCCCGGCCGTCCGCCTGGCGACGCGGATGCTGACACCGGACGACCTTCGGAGGCTGGACTCGGTCAAGGTGGCTCCCTGCCAGTTCCAGGAATACGTTCCGAAGGACTACGAGGTGCGGGCCACCGTTGTCGGCGCCGACGTCTTCGCAGCGGAGATCCACTCCCAGGACGACGAACGGACGCGAGTCGACTTCCGCGACTTCACCGCGGACGTCGTCTACAAGGCGACGGTCCTTCCGGACGACGTGCGGGAACGCTGTGTGGAGTTCGTGCGGAGCTACGGGCTCGAATACGGCGCGGTCGATCTGATCCGGCATCCGGACGGCCGGTTCGTGTTCCTCGAAGTCAATCCGACGGGGAAGTTCATGTTCGTTGAGCAACGGGTCCCCGAGCTGCGGATCACTGATGCGGTCGCGGACAGGTTGGCTCACGGAGGCTCGGCCCATGGGTGACACGGCCGCCTTCACCGATCACGCGCTCGTGTTCCTGCGCGCCGTGATCGGCATCGTCTTCGGCGTCGCTGCGCTGCCGAAGACGGCCCGCCTGCGCGAGTTCGCGGACACCGTGGGCGTCCTGACGGGCCTCGGGCCGCGAACGGCCCGGCCGACCGCGATCGCGGTCGTGCTGATCGAACTGGGCATCGCCGGTCTCACCCTGGACGACGGCTACCCGCTGGTGGCGGCGTTCGCCGCGGGAGCCGCACTGCTCGCCGCCTACTGCGTGATCATCGGCTCCGCGGTTCTGCGGCGGACCCAGGTCCGCTGCAACTGCTTCGGCGGCTCGGCGGAGGTGGTGTCGGGCATCCATGTCCTGCGCAACCTCGTCCTCCTCGCGTGTGCGCTTACCGGGCTCGCCCTGGCGGTACTGCACCGCGATTCCGGTGCCCGGCTGTCCGTGGAGGCGATCGCCGCCGACGTGCTCTGCGCCGGCGTCCTCGCCGTGGTGCTGGTCCACATCGAGGCGCTGGCCCTGCTGGTCGGGCCCGACCGTACGCCGAACTCGAACCGAGGAAACGGATGAGCGGACACCTTCTCACCCTGATCGTGCTGGTGCTCTGCCTGGGAAACAGCCTCCTGATACTGCGGCTCGCCGGGCGGCTCCGGTTCCTGCTGGACCCGGTCAAGTACCCGCTTCGCGTGCCGAGCCTCCCGGTCGGGAGGCCCGCGCCCGCCTTCTCGGCCGAGGCGCTCGACGGTGGCGTGGTCGACTCCAGCCGCTATCTCGGCTCCACGGTGACACTGATCTTCATCTCCGACCACTGCGCCGGCTGCCGGCGGTACCTGCCTTTGCTGGGCGAATGGCGGGACCTCGCGCGGGGGACCGGGGGCGAGTTGCTCGCCGCGGCGTTCCTGGAGAACGACAAGACGACGTCCGGGCTCGCCAGGCTGGTACGCCAGTACGACATTCCGTGCGGTGTCCTCCTCATTCCGCGCGACCACCCGCTCCACGCCTACAACCCTCGCAAGTCGACTCCGTTCTTCTACCACCTCGACCGGGGTGTCGTCAGAGCACGCGGGCTCGTCGGCACCGGCGACTGGGAGGCGCTGGTCGAGACTTGGTCGGGTGCCGCGCAAGCCGGTCATCACTCGTCCAGCGACTCGCTGAACTGAGCCTTGTACAGGCGTGAGTAGGCTCCGGAGTTCCGAAGAAGCGCGTCGTGCGTCCCTTGCTCCACGACCCGGCCGTTCTCCATCACCAGGATCAGGTCGGCGTCGCGGACCGTGGAGAGCCGGTGCGCGATGATGAACGACGTCCGGCCTTCACGCAGGGTGTTCATCGCACGCTGGATCAGGACTTCGGTGCGGGTGTCGACCGAACTGGTCGCCTCGTCGAGGATGAGGATGGCCGGCTGGGCCAGGAAGGCCCGGGCGATGGTGATCAGCTGCTTCTCGCCGGCGCTGAGGTTGGACCCCTCGTCGTCCACCATCGTGTCGTAGCCGTCCGGCAGGGTCCTGACGAAGTGGTCGACCTGGGTCGCCACGGCGGCCCGGCGGATCTGGTCCCGGCCGGCACCGACCGTGCCGTAGGCGATGTTCTCGGCGATCGTGCCGCCGAACAGCCAGGCGTCCTGCAACACCATGCCGGTGTGGGACCGCAAGCCTTCGCGCGTCATCAGTGCCGTGTCCACGTCGTCCAGGAGTATCTGTCCGCTGTCGATCTCATAGAGCCGCATCAGCAGATTGACCAAGGTGGTCTTCCCCGCGCCGGTCGGGCCGACGATCGCGACGGTCTGGCCCGGCTCGATGGTCAGGGACAGGTGCTCGATCAGCGGGTGGTCGGCCGAATAGCCGAACGAGACATCACGGAACTCGACGTGCCCACGGACGCGGGACGGTTCCACGGCCGGAACCGGATCGGGTTTCAGCTCCGGAGCTTCCAACAGGTCGAACACCCGCTCCGCCGACGCCAGTCCGGACTGCAGCAGGTTCGCCATCGCCGCGGCCTGGGTCAAGGGCTGGTTGAACTGTCGCGAGTATTGGATGAACGCTTGCACGCTGCCCAGCGACATCGCTCCGGAGGCCACCCGCAGACCGCCCACGACGGCGATGAGCACGTAGGTGAGGTTGCCGAGCAGTGTCGTCGCCGGCTGGATGAGGCCCGAGATGAACTGTGCCTTGAAACTCGCCTCCCGGAAAGCCTCGTTGTGCTCCTGGAACGCCGCCGCCGACTCCTCGCTCCGCCCGAAGGCCCGCACCAGTGCGTGTCCGCTGTAAGCCTCCTCGACGTAGGCATTCAGTCGTCCCATCGCCTGCGCCTGCTCCACGAACCGCGGCTTCGAGCGCGCGCCGGTCCGGGCGGCGACCAGGAGCGGGAGCGGGACGGTGAGCAGCGTCGCCAGCAGCAGTGTCGGGCTGGTGAGGAACATCATCACGCCGGCGCCGATGATGCCCAGGACGGCCAGCACGACCTGGCCCAGCGTCTGCTGCAACGACTGGCCGAGGTTGTCGATGTCGTTGGTGGCCAGGCTCAGGATCTCGCCGCGTGGCCGGCCGTCGAGGTGTCCCAGGGGCAGCCGGGACAGCTTCGCCTGGACGTCCCGGCGCAGCCGATGGACCCAGCGGTTGACGGCGATCGCGGTGAGCCGGGCTTGGAGCACGCCGAGCAGGAACACCAGCAGGAAGAGGACGGACACGGTCGCCAGGACGTCGCCGACCTGGCCGAAGTCGACGCCCGCACCCGGGGCGAAGTCCGCCGAGGACAACAGGTTGGCGAGCTCTCCCCGGCCCGCGGCTCGCAGGCTCGCGATCGTCGCGGCCTTGTCGGTGCCCGGAGGCAGGTTCCGCCCCAGGGTTCCGGCGAAGATCAGATCCGTGGCCTTGCCGAGCAGCTTCGGCCCGAGGGCGGACAGCGCCGTGCCCGCTGCCGCCAGCAGCAGCGTCAGGACCAGCAGGAACCGTTCCGGGGCCGTGTAACGCAGCAGCTTGCGAACGGTTTCGGCGCTCCGCCCGGACGCGCTCATCAAGCCGTCTCCCGGTCCGGGCCGACGGTCCGTTCCTTCGCCGGGCCGCTCAGGCTTCCAGCCGGTCCGTGAGCCTGGCGCTGCCCCCGGGGAACTCGGACTCGTTCGGTATCGGCGCCACGGTTCCGTTCACCGCGAGGCCGAGTGCGCGGTCGTCGATGAGGAGCACCAGGTTGTCCCGCACGAGGGCGTCGAGCGCCTGGGCGACCTGGTCGGGGGAGGCGGAGATCCCATAGTCGCGCTCGACGAGCTCGACGAGGTTGTCCGGACGCGGTGCCGCGTCACAGGCCAGCAGGACGGCGCGGTCGAGGTGTTTGAGACTCGTCCGGTGCCGGCGGGCGCAACCACGGGTGTCCACGACGTCGAGGACCTCGTCCTGGTCCGTCATCGTCAGCACGGGGCGGGTCCGCGCGCCGAAGGCCGACACCCAGCGGTTCGTCGCCTCCTGCACCGCCCTCACACCCGGCCCCGCCGCCGGGTCGGCGCCGGGCTCGGGGTCCGTGTCCAGCTTGGCCCGGCTCGGCTCGGTGGTGAAGAAGTACGCGAGATCGTCGAGGTCCCGGTTCCCCACCGGGTAGATGTAGGACAACGACGGGATGGGAAAGAGCACCAGGCCGAGCTTCTGGGCCTGCGCGTGATAGACGCTGTACCGGTCGAAGCGCAGCCGGTTGAGGCCGCCCGGGGCCTGGAGGTGCTCCAGGAGCGGTATCCACTGCGCCATCTTCCGGTAGTAGTCGTCCTTCTCGCCGGGGAAGGCCCAGATCAGCGACCAGGAGACCCGGATCCCCGCTTCGAGGGACCACTTGAGCAGCTGGATGTTCTGCGTGGCGGTCACCCCCTTGTCCATCAGCTTCAACACCTCGCTGTGCAGGCTCTCGATGCCGGGCTGGATCCAGCGGACGCCCGCCCGCGCGAGCAGGTCGACCTGTGCGCGGCTCAGGTTCGCCTTGACCTCGTAGAACAGCCGCCAGTCGCGGCTGTCGTCGGCGAGCTGCGGAAGCAGTGTCTTGAAATACCTCATGTCGAGGATGTTGTCGACGACTTCGAAGCCGTTGACGCCGTAGCGGTCGGCCAGGGTCCGGAACTCCGCCAGGACCCGATCGGGCGACTTCGACCGGTAGGACATGCCCAGCCCGTTCAGTCCGCAGAACGTGCACTGGTGCTTGTCGCCCCACCAGCAGCCGCGGGACGTCTCGACCGGGATGCCCGGCCGGATCCGGGAGCGCAGCGGCGAAGTGGCCAGGGCGTCGAAGTAGTCGTCGAACCGCGGTACCGGCAGGCTGTCCAGGCTGTTGAACATCGACCTCGGCAGCCCCGATGCCGACGGGTCCGCCGCCGGTTCCGCGTCGCGATGGCGGGGGCCGAGCACGCCGGGCGCCAGCTCGGCGGGCTCGACCTCCCGGCCCCGGGTCATCGCCTTCCGGACCAGGTCGCAGATGAGGGCGTCGGCTTCCCCGGACACGACGTAGTCGACCCAGGGGAAGCAGCGGTGCGTCGCCTCGCCCATGACCGTCTCGCAGTTCGCGCCGCCGAGCATCGTGATCACTTCGGGATCGAGTTCGTGGATCCGGCGGAGCAGGGCGAGCGAACCGACATGCTGCTCGAACGTCGAGGTGCACCCGACGACGCGGGCTCCGGTGGCCAGCACCCGCCTGGCGATCACGTCGACGAAGTCGGTCGCGGCGTCGCGCAGCGCGGTCACGGCCGCCACGATCGCTTGCGAGTCCCGGCCCTTGTTCGTCGCGCCGGCTTCGCTCAGCAGCCGCAGGTAGGACTCGTCCTGCTCGGGGCGGGGGCCGAACGCGGCGCGGGCGAACGTCCACTCACCCAGGAGATACGTCGTCGGCGCGCCCAGCGCGAAGCTGTACAGTTTCGGGCCGACCGTCTCGGCGAACATCAGGTTGGCATGGACGACCTGCGAGCTGATGCCGTCCTCGGCCAGGATGCTCTGGATCAGGCCCAACGCCATCGACGGCCGCTCCAGGTCCACATACGGCATGGACACCAAGCAGACGTCGCAGCTGCGGACCTCGGACGTGTGGACTTCGGAAGTGCGGACCTCGGGCGAGCGCAGTTCGGGCGTGCGCAATTCGGGAGGGCGGGGTTCGGGAGGACACGGTGCCGTCATCGTCGGGGCGGGGTGCTGTCCTGCGGTCTCGGGCGTCATTCGCTGTCCACTCCCGGTGTGGTCTCAGGGGTGATCGCCGACCTGGCGGGCTCGGTCGTCCGCTGTCGAACGGCCGGATCCGGCGGTCGCGATCACGACAACCCCGGGGCCCCGTCCGCTCAGGTTCACCCATGACGTGAACAAGCGTCTATACGACTTTGGTGGAGCCCCGGGCAACCTCCACCAACGTCGTATAGACCGCCCGGAGCCCGGCTGGCTAGCGTCGGAGATCGTCATGGACCGGCCGCTCCCGCCCTGGCGGACGGCGGTCCCGCGTTCCCACGATTGCGCCGACGAGGCGAAGGAGTCTATGGACATGGGCGCCGAGGACCACAGCCGGAACGGTGCGGCGAACCGGCTCGACACGGCCATCGATCTGCTGGATCCACCGGACGCCGAGGCCGTCCGCGCTTGGCTGAGCCCGGCCAGGAACGGCGGCGGTGTCCACCCGGGCGCCCTCACCGCGATCCTGGAACCGGTCGGCCGCGACTTGCGTCGGCCGAGCCCCGACGACCCCGCCGCGGTCCGCACGGTGGGAGTGATCGGAGGCGGTACCGCCGGCTACCTCATGGCGCTGGCGCTGCGGGTCAAAAGACCCTGGCTGGACGTCTGCCTGGTCGAGTCCAAGGACATTCCGATCATCGGTGTCGGCGAGGCCTCGGTCACCGAGATGCTGTGGTTCCTGCACTGCTACCTCGGCATCGATCCGGTCGAGTTCTACCAGGAGGTCCGCCCGACCTGGAAGCTCGGCATCAAGTTCGACTGGGGACCGGACCCGTCCGGGTTCACCGCGCCCTTCGACTGGGCGAGCCACCCGGTCGGGATGCTGGGAGCTCTCGCGGACACCGGCAGCGTGGACGGGTTCTCCATCGGGTCGCTGCTGATGATGGCCGACAAGGCACCGGTGCTGAACCTCGGCGGCGAGCCGGTTTCCCTGATGAAATACCTGCCTTGCGCCTACCACCTCGAAAACGTCAGGTTCGTGCGATACCTCACCGCCGTCGCGGAGCGTCGCGGTGTCCGGCACGTCGACGCCACGGTCGCCGAGGTCGTCCTGGGCGGCGACGGCTGGGTGGACCACCTGCGGACCACCGACTCCCGAGACCTCCGCTACGACCTCTACATCGATTGCACGGGGTTCCGCTCCAGACTGCTGGGCCAGGCGCTCGGCGTGCCGTTCGAGAGCTACGCCGACAGCCTGTTCACCGATTCGGCGGTCACGGGCAACCGCGACCACCAAGGGCACCTGAAGCCCTACACGACGGCGACGACGATGAACGCCGGATGGTGCTGGACGATCCCGGTGCCGGAGAACGACCATCACGGCTACGTCTACGACTCGTCGGAGATCTCCGATCAGCAGGCCGCCGAAGAACTGCGCACCCGGTTCCCCGGTATCTCCGACCCCGTATACGTGCGCTTCAAGTCCGGTCGGCGGTCCCAGGTCTGGCGGGGAAACGTCATGGCGGTCGGCAACTCCTACGGATTCGTCGAGCCGCTGGAGTCCACCGGACTCGCGATGGCCACCATAGCGATCCGGACCTTCGTCAGCGTCTTGCCGGCCAGCTGGGACGAACCCCTCGCGCGGGACGCGGTGAACGCGTCCCTGAACGGTCAGTGGGACGCGTTGCGCTGGTTCCTGGCTGTCCACTACCGGTTCAATACGCGGTTGGACACACCGTTCTGGAAACGTGCCCGCGCCGCCACCGACGTGTCCGGCCTGCAGCCGCTGCTCGATGTTTTCGCGACGGGTGCTCCGCTGGCGCGGCGGCAGGGTTTTGTCAGGAGCATGCTGATGCAGGCCACCCCGCCGTTCTACGGCCTGGCCGGCGTCGACAACATCTTGCTCGGACAGGCGGTGCCCACCGAACTGGTCTCCACGGCCGAGCCGTTGGAGCGCTGGCGGACGCGCCGTGACGCCGCGGAGGCGCTGCTGCGCCACGCGATGCCGCATGCCGACGCCCTCCAAGCCTTCGCCGACGATCCGGGTCTGATCACCGAGCTGTTCCAGGACGAGGACAGCTGGCTCGGTCCCACCCGCGCTCGCCTGCTCGAAACGTGAGGCCGTCGCGGGGAGCACACCGGGGACTCGTCCAACCGAGGTGACCGCGCGACCACTTCATCTGTGGTATATCAGAGCTCTGGCATGTGCGCCGACCCACGGCGTCGTCGCGGCCGCATTCTCGGGGGAGAGTCACGACGCCGCGTCGAAGGCCGGCTCGCATCGGCTCGACAAATCCAGGTCGGGGGGTGAATCCCCCGAAGGGAACGGGGGAGAGACCTTGCCACTGTCGAAACCGCTTCGTGGACCCCGCCGGTTCGCCATCCGGGCCGGAACGCTCGGGACGGTCGCGGCGACGGCGCTGGTCGCCGTCGCGACGACGGGGACCGCGGGTTCGGCGCCGCCCTCCACGGCGCCCGGCGCGCCCGGCGCCACTTCCCTAGGAGGCACGCACCCGATCTGGGCGACCGCGGAGGCCGACCGCGGCCCGGTCCGGGACGACACCGCGCTGACCATCCAGGTCTATCTGGCCGGAAAGGACCCCGCGGGTCTGGCCGCGTACGCGCGGGCGGTCTCGGATCCGAGCGATGCCGCCTACGGCCACCATCTGACCGCGTCCGAAGCCCGGGCGCGCTTCGGGGCGACCGCCCAGCAGGCGACCGCGGTCGAAAGGTGGCTGGCCGGCGCCGGCCTGCACACCGTCGGGGTGACCGCGCACACGGTCACCGTCACCGGCACGGCGGCGGCGGCCGAGAAGGCGTTCGGCACCGCGGTCCGGGAGTACGCCACGGCGGACGGCGTGTTCCGGGCGCCGGCGGCGCCGGCCACGGTTCCGGCCGCGCTGGGACCCGACGTGCTGGCCGTCACAGGGCTCGACGACCGGCCGTCCGGCTACCGGACGGCGGATCTGATAGCGCTTCCCCAGGCGACCGGGCAGCCCGCCGAGGCGCGCCCCGCCTCGGCCGCCGGCGGACCGCTCAACCTGAACCCGACCCCTTGCTCGGACTATTTCGGGCAGAAGATCGCCACCGGGGTGGTGACCCCCTACGGCACGGACCTGCCCTACCTGACGTGTGGCTACACGCCCCAGCAGCTGCGCGGCGCGTACGGTGCGGGCGGGGCCGGAGCCAGCGGCGCGGGGTACACGGTCGCCGTGGTCGGGGCCTACGGCTCATCGACGATGCCCGCGGACGCCAATACGTATTCGGCGTACCGCGCGACGGCCGGATTCGCGCCGGGTCAGTACACCGAGAAGGTCACCCAGGACCAGTGGACCGACCTGGACGTCTGCAGCCGCTGGCAGTGGACCACCGAGCAGTCGCTGGACGTCGAAGCCGTCCACGCCGTCGCACCGGACGCGAAGGTGCTGTATTACGGTGCGAACTCGTGCAAGGACGCCGATCTGGTCGCGGCACTCGCCGACATCGTCGACAACCACCGGGCCGACATCGTCTCGGCGTCCTGGGGCGATCCGCTCGCCACGACGTCCGGGAATCAGCAGCCTTCGATCATCGCCGAGTACGAGTTCGTCTTCGAGCTCGGCGCGGTGGAGGGGATCGGTTTCGACTTCTCCTCCGGTGACTGCGGCGACGACGATCCGGCGACGGCGTGCGGGGCGCACAAGGGCTCCTCGCGGACGCAGGCCGAGTACCCCGCCGCGTCCCCGTGGGTGACCGCGGTCGGCGGGACCACGCTCGCGATCGACGGATCCGGACACCGCCGATGGGAGTCCGGCTGGGGGAGCGGCTTGCAGGTGCGGACCGGCCCGACCTGGACGGACACGGGGTTCTGGCAGGGGGCCGGCGGGGGTGCCGCTCCGCTGTTCCCCGAGCCCTGGTACCAGTTCGGCGTCGTACCCGGTTCGCTGTCCGCGGGAGCCGGTGGTGCGCGGTCGCGCGTCGTCCCGGATGTGGCGATGGACGCCGACCCGCTCACCGGCCTGCTGATCGGCTTCACCCAGCCGGTGGGAACCGCGCCGACGCCGGTCTACGCCGAGGTTACCCTGGGCGGGACCAGTCTGTCCGCACCGCTGTTCGCCGGGATCCAGGCGGACGCCGCGCAGGCCCGCGGGCACGCGCCGGGATTCCAGAATCCCGCGCTCTACCGGCTTTCCGGCACGCCGTGGTTCCACGATGTGGCACCGGGGACCGACGGCGGCCCGCCCCCGGCCGCTGTCGTCTTCCCGCCCTACGGCGGCGGCTCGTACGCGGTGTTCACTCTGGACCGGGACCAGGGACTCGCGACGGCCCCCGGCTACGACCCGGTCACCGGAATCGGGACGCCGAGCCCTCTGTTCGTCCGGGGCCGCCCGCCCGCCCCGGTGCGGTAGGCCTGGCCACGGGGGCCGCGGGCCTGTCTGCCGAGACACCAGACACGGACGAAGACGCGCACTCCGCCCGGCGTCCCCGTGGCGGAGTGCTCGAACGGGGAAAGGTTGATCGCGATGCCCGAAACAGTTTCCGGAAAACGATTCCGGATGACGCCATCCCTGCCGACCGGATGAATGGCCTGATGATCGGCGAGCGCCATTCGCTGCCGGCCGACTACAGCTGGACCGATCTCGACGCGCTCGGCCGGAGCCCGGCGGTTCGGTTCTTCGTCGACGCCATGGTCGCGATGGAGCCGGACTTCCGGCTCCATCGCGGGAATTACCGGCAGGTCGTACAGGTCTGCCGCCAGTCGCACGGGGGCGAAACAGACCTATGCCTCATGTCCCGGATCGCGCACGAGGAGGGCCTGGACTGTTTGGCGGACGCCCTGACGGCCGAGGACGGGCCGGACGACCTCGCGGCCCTGGTCGAGAAGCAGCTCCCGGAGCGTCCTGTGGCCGATCCGGCGCATCCGCGGTACCGGGTCCTGGGCTACGCGTACTGGTTCCGGACCGGCTTCGGCAGCGAGGCGATGCGGGCGGTGTCCGGCCAGGAGGACGCCGTGGAGTCGCTTTTCGAGTTGGCGGACGAGGACCTCGTCGAATCGACCGAGGAGTACTCCGGCACCCTCGGCGGCTTGGCCCGGCGGCGTTTCCACGTCCCGGTCAACGCGCTGGTGACGGCCCGCCGGGCGGCCGAGAGGTTCGGGACGTGGCAGCAGGGGCGTCGGGCCGACCACGCCGCCTATTACCTGCGTTTCGCCCGACAGCAGATCACGGCGCTGTCGACGCGTGAGCAGTGGACGGCGCTGCTGGCCTTGTGCTCGGAGTCCGACAACCTGGAGGCGGCGCTCACCTATCTTCTCGACGTCGGAAGCGATGCGGACGTCACCGAGGCCCTCAAGACTCTGCTGCCCATCTGGAACAGGTACAAGCCGGCCCACGGGGCCAGGAACCTGCTGGCGGCCGTCCTCGACCGGCACCTGACCACGAGCTCGGCCGAACTCGAGCCGCTCAAGGTGGTGCTCGCCGACACGTTCGCCAGGCGGGGCGAGAGCGAGACAGCCGGCACGCTGCTGGACGAGATCGCGTCGTCCGGCGCGTCGGCGCGGGTGCGCGGCCTCAGCGCGGTGGCGTCGAACCCGGAGGAGGGAGTCGCCCACCTGCACGCCGCGCTGGCGGCGGCCCAGGACTCCGGTCCGGTGTTCGCGGACACCGCCTTGGACCTCGGATGGGCGGAGTACTTCGCCGCCCGGGCCGACGCCGCGATGTGCCACGTCCGCCTCGCCCTCACCGACGCGACGCTGCGAGGCGACGACCTCACCGCGGGGCGGGCTCTGTTGGCGATGTCCGTCTTCGTGGCGGCGGTCGGGGAGGAGGCCACCGCCCTGGGATACTTCGAACGAGCCACGGCCAAGCTCCGAAGGACAGGCAACCGGGTGCTCGTCTCGGAGCTCGCGGAGCTCGCCGGCAGCTGTCTGGTACGCGGCGTGGCGGCCAGAGCCGCCAACACCGCTCGTATGCTCGGCGCCTGCTACGTGTGGCTGACACCGGAGCACTACTGCGGCGAGTCCTCGGTCGCGGACCGGGAATACGAGATCGCGGCCCTGATCGGTGACGAGGAGTACACCGCCCTGTTCCGGGAAGGTGCTTGCTCGACCCCGTTCGAGGTCCTCGGCCTCCTCGCCAGATGCCGGTTCGGCGGCGATCCGCCGGGTGTGATCGCCGACGGGGGACCGCCGCGGACTGTGGCGGCGCCGGTGAGCCCGCACCGCGACG
The DNA here is from genome assembly GCF_039531695.1 of Catenulispora yoronensis. NCBI lineage: Bacteria > Bacillati > Actinomycetota > Actinomycetes > Catenulisporales > Catenulisporaceae > Catenulispora > Catenulispora yoronensis. The sequence continues at coordinate 56,404 of NZ_BAAAQN010000034.1, read as the reverse complement.
GGACGGACGGCAGAGCCGCGGAGACCCACTTGACCGTGCGTGAGCTAGAGGTCGCCAGACTCGTCGCCGAAGGGCTGACGAACAGACAGGTCGCGCGGCGGTTGGGGATCTCGCAGTGGACCGCGGTCAACCATCTGCGCCAGGTGATGCGCAAGCTTGAGTGCACTTCGCGGGTCCAGGTGGCCGGCTGGATCCACGCGTCGGCCGGATCGGCCGAAGGCGGCGGCTGACGGGCGGCGGCTGACGGGGGGCGGGGCCGCCGCCGGGCCGGCTCATCCGGCCCTGTGCCCGGGGTCCTGCCATGCCGAGTAGCGACGGAACCCGTAGAGCAGAGGAGGCTCGGAGCCCAGGCGTCGGCTCGCGCGCACCGTGCCGATGACCACGTGATGGTCCGCGACCTCCAAGGACCGGGCCAGATCGCAGTCGAGAACTGCGTGCGCGTGCTCGGTCAGCTGCGGTCCGGCGCCGTCCGGGGCGGTGTCCCACCCGATCCGGTCGAACCTGTCGGGTGCTCCCGACGCGAACAGCTCGGCGGCCGACTGTGCGCCGCGATGGAGGAGGTTCACGGTGAATCCGCCTCGTGCCAGGACCGCCTGGCAGGTCGGGCTCGCGCTGCGGAGGCACACGAGCAGCGTCGGCGGAGCGACCGCGACACTGGACACGGTGGAACACGTCATGCCGTACGGACGCCCGTCCGCACCGGTCACGGTCACAATGGCGACACCGGTCGGCAGCGTGGCCATGACGGAACGGAACTCGGCGGACGTCGTCTGCCGGGCGGGCGCAGGCGCCGGGAGCGGGAGGGTGTGCCGGACACCGGGGGCGGTCATCCCGGTGTCGCTCTCGGGGTCAGCCGCACGCCGATATGGTACGGAGCCGACTCGGGAGCGCCCTCGTACCAAGTGAGCGTCCCATCGAGGCAGACAGCGAACGCCACGAGGCCGGCCTGCAGACGCGAGGTCAGTCCGAGTTTGGCCAGGAGCGTCGTCATGTGCCGCTTCACGGTCGCCTCGCGGATCCGCAGATGCCAGGCCATCGCGCGGTTGTCCATGCCGACGGCCAGCATGCGCAGGACGGTCATCTCGCGGTCGGTCAGGGTCTCCAGCATCGACAGGCTGTTCCGCAGCGCCAGCGGCAGCTGCTGCCCGGCCCGGGTCATTCCGGCACCCCCGAGGCGGCGGAGGTGGCGGCGGAGGTGGCGTTCGCCGGGGCCGCCGCGGGCGGCGAGCCGCCGCTGATCCGCACCGGCAGCGAGACCAGGCGCCAGGCGCCGTTCATGGGCACCCGGCGGAGTTCGCCGGGAGCGACGGCGAGTGCGAGGTCCGGGAACCTGTCCCACAGCGCACCGAGCGCGACCTCGCCTTCGAGGCGGGCCAGCGGCGCGCCCAGACAGTAGTGCGGTCCGTGCCCGAACCCGAGATGGGCCTCACGCCGCGAGCCGGTCTCGCGCCGGATGTCCAGCGCCTCGGGCGCCCGGAACCTGCGCGGATCGTGGTTGGCCGCCACGACGGCCGGGAGCACCGACTCGCCCCGCCGCACCGTCACGCCGCCGAAGGCGACGTCCTGCGTCGCGTACCGGTTGAACGCCGCCACGACCGGCCCGCACCAGCGCAGGAGTTCGTCGACCGCGTCCGGGAGCAGCTCCGGCCGGGTTCGCAGGAGGCTGAGCTGGTCGGGGTGCGCGAGCAGGGCCGCGATCCCGTTCCCGATCAGGTGGGCGCTGGACTCGTGCCCGGCGACCACGAGGCTGAGAACGAGAGTGACCAACTCCGTGTCACTGAGCCGGTCGCCGTCGCCGTCGGCGTCGCGGGCCCGGACCAGCGCGGAGACGAGATCGTCCCGCGGGGCGGACCGGCGCCGCTCGACGAGGGCGTGCGTGTAGTCCACCATGCCGACGACGGCGTCGCCGGCGCCGGCGGACAGCCGTGCGCTCCACTCCCGCCAGCGCCCGCGGTCCGCCTCCGGCACGCCGACGAGCTCACAGATCACCGTGAGCGGCAGCGGGTAGGCGAAGTGGGCGAGCAGGTCCACGACTCCTGAGTCCGCCGCGTCGGGAAGCCGGTCGAGGAGAGCGCCGACGACCGCTTCGATCCGGGGACGGAGGCCGGCGACCCGGCGGGCGGTGAACGCCCCCGCCACCAGGCGGCGCACCCGCTCGTGATCGGCGCCGTCCAGGCCCGGCATGCCGGCCTGGAGGTACTTGAGGTAGTCCGCCGGGACACCCCCGGCGAGCCGCCTGCGGTCGATCCCGGGTCGCGGCGGGACCCCGGGGACGTTCGCGGCGTTGTTGACGAAGCGCGGGTCCTTCATCAGGGCCCGCACATCTTCGTAGCGGGTGGCGATCCACCACGGTTCAGTACCCGGGAGGATCCCGCGGACCATCGCCGCACGTTCGCGGATCCGCGCATAGGCGCTGAAGGGGTCTCGGAGGAAGTCCTGATCCGCGAGGTCGACCGGTTCGGTCTCACCCTGCTGGTACCTGGTCATGGGAATCCTGTCGTGGCTGGTTCCGCTCGTGCCGGGTCCGTCCGCGCCGAGCGGTGTCGATGGCGGACCCGGGGTCCAGGGGTCTGCCGGGCGGTTCTGCCGGGCGGGTCTGCCGGGCGGGTCGTGCCGCGGTGGCCCCGTGGCACGACCGCGGCCCGCCGGCTGCGCAGGGGTACGATCCACCTCCGCAGCCGACAGGTTTCTTCGGGCCCGGCCACGGCGGTCAGCCGCAGGACCAGGACCACGACCAGGACGCACTCAGCGAGACCGAGACGGTCACCGAGACCGAGTCCGGGCCGGAGGAGAGCTGCGCCGAGCTCGCCTCAGCCACGATCTCGTCCAGGTTGGCGTACGCGGCGTAGCCGCTCATGAGGTCGGAAGACATGTGATTCACCTCCTCACTACACATCGGGAGCCGATCGGCGGGTCCCTTCGGTGCTCCCGCCACGCTCAGGTAAGCAAGCGGGCTGGACGGCGCGATATAGCAGAACCTTGCGATCGGCTGCGCGCAGCGGCTGCTCGGCAGGCGGCAGCCCGTCCCAGCCGTCTCGACCCTTAGGGGATCCGGCACGGCGCCGATGAATGCCGGCAGGAACCTGCCAGCAACCGCGCGTCGCGCCGGGCACACGGCAAGGTTTTGCCGGTCGTCAGGCGGATCCGCCCCCGACTACCTTGCGTGACCATGGACGTGCTCGATGGATCCGCAGTCATCACGGCGCCGGCCCGCTTCCACCAACTCACCCGGACGGTACGGTCGCTCGGCCTCGGCGCCCTGACGCTCGACAGCCTGACCCGCCTGCTGGGCCGGAACGAGAACTGGACGGCCCGGACCGATCAGGGTTTCGAACTGTTCCTCAAGCGCCTGACCGGGCCACGACCCGCCGCACTGCGCCGGTTCCGGCGCAGTGCGGCGTTCCAGGCCACCGCGTCGAAGGCCGGTTTCCGGTCCTGGCGCAGCCCTGAGTACCTGGGCGGCGACGAGCAGGACGGGCTGCTGGTGTTCCGGGCCCTGACCGGCGCGGTCGGCGCGAACACGCTCGTCCAGGACGACCGCTTCCACACCTCGCTGTCCAGGCGGATGGGGCGCGGCGTGGGCGAGCTCCACGCCTGCAAGGTGGCGCAGGACGCCGATGCCGAGCAGGTCGGCGGCATCGGCGGCAGGCTCCAGGCGCTCACCCTCGCCGAGTACGCCGAGGCCAGCGGCGGGGAGTTGGAAGTCTGGACCCTGATGCAGCACGACAAGCCGCTGCGCCGGGCTTTGGAAGCCCTCGACCGCAGGACCGCCGACGCGCCCAAGGTGCCGAGCCACGGAGACCTCCGGCTCGACCAGTTCCTGCTGGTCGGTGCCGACGAGTTGCACATCACCGACTGGGAGGAGTTCAGTCGGATGGACGCGGCGGTCGACCTGGGGTCGCTCGTCGGTGAGTGGCTGCACCGCGCCGCGACGCTGATGTTCGCCGACGTGGAGTTCGCCGCCGACCAGCCCGCGGCGCGGATCCACGAGGACCTGGTGGCCAAGGGCGAGCGCGAACTGGAGCGGATACGGCCCTTCGTCTCCGCGTTCTGGTCCGGCTATCTCGACGAGCGGGGTCCGGTGGATCCCGACCTGGCCGTCCGGGTCACCGCGCATGCCGGATGGCACCTGTTCGACCGGATGATGGCCGGCGCCATGGTCAGGCCCTACCTGAGCACCATGGAACGCGGCATCGCCGGCATCGGCCGCAACGCACTGATCAACCCCGACGACTTCGTCGAGACCATCGGACTGATCCGGGACGGGGAGTGAGCGTGTCCATCGCGACGACCGGGGAGTTCGGCCCCGGACTGACCGACTTCCTCAGCGGCCTCACGGTGGAGCCGGGCGGCACCAGCGTGACGTTCGGCAGCCGCACGGTCCGCGGCGAATCCGTCGGCGAGGTCAGGAACGAGCTCGCGTCGGCCCTCTACGCCGAACTCCACGCCGGGATCCGGAACGACGCGGGCGGATCGCGTGCGCCGGGCCGCGACGTCGACTTCGAGGCGCTCCTGATCGCGGGCGTGCCGCACGCGACCAGCCCGGTCGAGGCCGTGCTGAGCCCGAATCCCGGGCCCGGCCCCGGGCCCGACCCCGGCCCCGACGAGGTCCTGGTCGACGTCGGCCGGACCCGGGTGCGGGTCGCGGCCGGGGCGATTCTGGAGGGCCCGCGGGACGACGGACACGTGCTGCTGGCGGTGCCCGCCGTCCGCCCCATGCTGAGCCCCGGCTTCCTGCTGGTCACCAGCTCGACACCCGCGGCTCCCGACCAGGGGCCGGTGCTTCGGCTCTACGCACACGTCGCGGACGCGGCGTCGGCTCCGTCAGCATGGAGCAGCGTCATCGGCGCGCTCGAAGACCGGAAGGCGCCCTACCGGGCGAAGGTGCTGTCGGTCCCGGACTCCTACCCCCGGCGAGACGGCATCGTGGTGTATCTGCCCGAGGCTTCCTGGCGGCACGCCGGTGAGGTGGCCGGCGTGATGGCCGCTGTGCCGGGCCTGGACCCGGTGACCTCGCCGCTCACCACCCGCCTGGCCCCCGGTGTCGGTATGGCCTGGGAACCCGCCGACCAGCGGACCGGCTGGAAGCGCATGAGCTTCGGACAGCACCGGACAGCGGCGCTCGCGGAGGGGATCCTGCGCCATCTGGCAGGTGCGCCGGTTCTGGAAGAGGCGATCGCCGAAGCCCTCACAGAGGCGTCGATCGATCCCCGGGAGCCCGCACGCAACCTCGACTCCCCGGAGTTCGTCGTCGAGGCGCGGCCATGAGTGCCGGCCCGCGCCCCGGGTCGGTCTCGGTGTTGTTCCCGCAGCAGCCTGTCGACGGGCGTTCGATCCTGCCCTTCGGCCGCCTGGTCCGGGACTCCTGTGCCGTCCGCCTCTGGATGGGCCAGTCGCTGCGGGTCGAGAGCCATCCGGTCCTGGCCTACCTCGCCGGGGCGGGCTGCGAGATCTCCGTCGGGATCGGCGTGGGTCTCATGGTGCTGCGCCACCCCCTGGACGCCGCGTTGCAGGCGAGGTCGCTGGCCGCTCTGACCGGTCAACCGGTGACGGTCGGCTACGGCGCCGCGGACGCGCGCTTCGTCAGCGGCCTGCGGGGCAGCCCCTACGACCGCCCCGCCAAGGCGGTCGAGGAGTATCTGACGATCATGCAGGCGTTGCTGCGCGGCGAGCGCGTGACCCACCACGGGTCGCTGTACCAGATGGACCAGGCACTGCCCCCGCTGGAGCATCCGCCGGTCGAGGTCGGAGCCGGTGTGTTGCGGGAGGCGATGGCGCGGGCGGCGGGCCGCGCGGCGGACGTCGCGATCACCTGGCTCACGCCGGCCTCCTACGTCCGCGACACGCTGGTCCCGGCGTTGGCCGAGGGCGCCGGCGGCCGACGGAAGCCACCGCGGGTCGCCTCGGTCGTGCACGTGGCGATCGACCGACCCGGCCGCAGCCCGATGCTGCTCGCGCAGAGCGGGGCCGGCAGCCATCTGCGCGCCGCGCACTACACCGACATGTTGCGCAGGGCCGGACTCGACGTCCACTCGGCCGATCCTGTCGCCGGTGCCCGCGAGCTCGTGGAGGAGGGCGTGTTCGTGTACGGGAAGGCGAGCGAGGTCGCGGCCGCGATCCGGGAACAGCACGCCATGGGCGTCGACGAGGTCGTCCTCAACCCGACGGCGGTCTCCAACCTCTTCGGAACCGACGAGGCGTTCCGGGACCTGGAGGAGATCCTCGCCGAGATCGACTCCGGCGGGGGCCACGGGGCGCGGCAGGCACTGTAGCCTGGTCCCGAAGTAACACAGAGTTCTGATAGAGGGGGGGGTGCGGCGTGCACTCGCGGACCAGCTGGGCGGCCTTCGCGCCGATTGTTCTGCTGGCGGTCGCCTTCGTCGTCTACTGCCTGATCGACCTGGCCCGGCGGCCCGACACCAGACACCTTCCCCGCTGGGGGTGGGCGGTGCTCTGCTGCGCGGCGGTCCCGTTGGGCGCGATCGCGTACCTGCTCGTCGGCCGGGGCGAGCGTTGACGACGCGGACGGCGGCGGCGCACGCCGTCCGCACGCACAGCCTCGTGCGCGACTACGGCGGCGGGGCCGGGCTGCACGGCGTCGATCTGGAGGTCCCGAAGAACGAGGTGTACGGCCTGATCGGGCGAAACGGCGCCGGCAAGACCACCGTGCTCTCGATCATCGCCGGACTCCGCCGGGCCGACGCCGGCCGCGTGGAGATGGGCGTCGCCCCCGGACGGACCGCGTTCTGCCCCGACACCCCGGAGTTCGAGCCCTGGCTCACCGCCGCCGAGGTGGTGCGGCAGTCCCTGGGCCTGGCCGCGTCGGCCGGGCGGGGGGAGGGGGACCGGGGCCGGGAGCGGGAGAGCGACGCGGTGGCCCGCCGGCTCGCAGAGGTCGGTCTCACCGAGGCCGCGCAGCGGCGGACCGGCGGTTTCTCCCGCGGGATGAAGCAGCGGCTCAGCCTCGCCGCGGCGTTGGTGCTCGATCCGGAGCTGCTCATCCTCGACGAACCCACCAGCGCGCTCGACCCGACCGGTCGCGCCGACGTGCTCGCCCTGATCTCCGGTCTGGAGGGCACCCGCACCGTGATCTTCTCCAGCCACGTCCTGCCCGACGTCCAGCGAGTGGCCGGCTCGGTGGGCGTTCTGGACCGCGGCCGCCTGCTGTTCCAGGGGACGATGAGCGGGCTGATCGACGCGTACGCCCGGCCGGTGTGGGAGGTCCGGGTGCGCGGCGCGGCGGGGCCGCTCGCCGAGCGTCTGCGGACCCTGCCCTGGGTGGTCGGCGCCGACGCGGGCCAGGACGGCCGCCTCGTCGTCGAGGCCCGGTCCGCGGAGGCCGGCGAGCTCGGGCTGGCGCGCGAGCTCGGGTCCGCCGGGGCGCGGCTGGTGAGCCTCAACCCGGTCGACGCCGATCTGGAGACCGCCTTCCTGACGTTGACCGGCGAGCGGATCCCAGGAGGTGGCGGCGCCGATGACTGACCTGACGGCCTGGCGGGTGGAGTGGCTTCGGCTGTGGCGCAGCCACCGGCTGCTCGCCCTGCTCGCGGTGTTCGCCTTCCTCGGATTCAGCGAACCGCTCGCCGCCCGGTACCTCCCGGACCTGCTGCGCGGTTCGACCGGATCCCGGTTGACGGTCACCGCGGTCGCGCCGGCCGTGCCGGCGGACGGCGTCGGCGGCTATGCGAGCAACAGCCTGCAACTCGGCCTGGTCGTCGTGGTCGTCGTCGCCGCCTTCGCCTGCACCATCGATTCCCGCCCCGCGCTGACCGTCTTCTACCGGACCCGGGTCCGCTCGTTCGCCGCCCTGCTGATCCCCCGCGCGGTGGTGACCGCCTGCGGCGCGATCGCGGCCTATCTGGTCGGGCTCGCCGCCGCCTGGTACGAGACCGCCGTGCTGATCGGGGGTCCGGACGCGGGCGCGATGGCGGCGTCGGCCCTGCTCGGCTCGGTCTACCTGGCGTTCGCCGTGGTCGTCACCGCGGCGGCCGGCGCGTTCGCCCGGAGCAGCCTGGGCACCGTCGGCTACGCGCTCGTGGTCCTGCTGCTGCTCCCGCTCGTCGGCGCGATCCCGCGGCTCGGGTCCTGGCTCCCGTCGGCGCTGGTCCGGGCGCCCGACGCGCTGGTCCGGCACTCGGCGACCGCCGGCCATTATCAGTATGCCGTCGTTTCGGCCGTGCTCTCGGGCGCGGTCCTGCTCCTGGCCGGGTGCCGGGTCGGAGCCCGGCGGGAGACGGGATGACCGGGCCCGGACCCGGCCGGATCCCGGCGCTTCGGACCCGCCTGCCGAACGGCCTGAGGGTCGTGGTGTCCGAGGACCACACGGTCCCGGTCGCGGCGGTGAATGTGTCCTATCTCGCGGGGTCCGCGTACGACCCTCCGGGCGGGAGCGGCACCGCGCATCTGACCGAGCACCTGATGTTCCAGGGCTCCGGGAACGTCCGGCCCGGCGAGCACACCGCGCTGATCAGCGAGCAGGGCGGCACCTCCAACGCCAGGACCGGTCTGGACAGCGTGAGCTACGTCGAGCGCTTTCCGGTCGGCGCGCTGGATCTGGTGCTGTGGCTGGAAGCGGACCGCATGGCGCCTCCGACCGGGAACCCGACGGCCGACGCCGTCGCCGCGCAGCGGCGGGTCGTCGTCGAGGAGCGCAGGCAGACAGAGCGGTCCACGCCGTTCGGGGACCTCCTCCGTCGGACGCTGAGACTGTTGTTCCCGGCCGGGCACCCCTACCATCATGCGCCCGTCGGGTTGGACCGGGACCTCGCCACCGTCGGCCCGGCGGAGCTGGCGTCGTTCCGCCGGGACCACTACGTCGCCGGGAACGCCGTGCTGAGCGTGGTCGGGGACGTCGATGCCGAGCGGGTGGCGGAGTCGGTCGAGCGGTACTTCGCGTTCTCCGCGGCCGACGCTCCGGCGCGGGCGGCGGTCGACGAGCCCGCACCCGAAACCGCACCCGAAACCGCCCCCGAAACCGTCCCCGGGTCGGCCGGCGGGTCGGCCGCCGGCGGCGAGCCGTCCAGGGACGACGCGGACGGGACCCACGGCGGGCTCGTCCAGATCGCCTTCCGGCTGCCGCCGGAGCACGCACCCGGCGCGAACGCGTCCGAGATCGCCCTGACCGCGCTCGGGGCGGGCGTGACGAGCCGGCTGCACCGTCGGCTCGTGGTCCGGGACCATTGGTCGATCCAGGTGGCGGCCGAGGTCCTCAGGCTGGCCGGCACCTCGATCGGCAGCGTGCGCGCGCACCCCGGGCCGGGCGTGTCGACCAACGATCTGGAGACGCTCGTGCTTGAAGAGATCGACCGGTTCATGGCGGACGGCCCCGGCCCCGACGAGTTCGAGGCCGCCGCCGCGCAGCTTCGGCGCACTCGGCTGCAACGTTTCAGCTCCTGTGCCGGACGGGCGGACGAGTTCGCCAGGTGGGCGCTGGCACCCGCCAGCCTCGGCGGCCTCGGCGGCCTTGGCGGCATGGACGACACGGAGCCGCGGGCCCAGGCGCCGGACCTGGACGCCGTCCGCCAGGCCGCGAAGGCGTGGCCGCGCGGCCGGGACCGAGCGGTGGTCGCCTACCACGCGGCGCCGGCATCCGCGTGGTGGGCGTCGTGAGCGCACGGCCCGCCGTGGCCCCGCCGCCGGCCTGGCGGTTTCCCGCAGTGCGGCGGTCCGCCTTGGCGAACGGGCTCGTGATCGAGACGGTCCACCTTCCCGGCAGACCCGTCGCGGTCGCCGTCCTGGGGCTCGACGTTCCGTTGGCGGCCGAGCCCCCAGGACTGGACGGCGCCCTGCTGGCCATGGCCCACACTTTCGCCGAAGGAGCGGGACATCTGACCTCCGACGAGCTCGTCTCCCGGCTCGCCCGCGTCGGAGCCACCTGGTTCCCGGGATCCGGCCCCGACGGGCCGCGGCTCGTCGTGGAGGTCCCGACCGCGGGGCTCGGCACCGCGCTCCAGCTCCTCGCGGTCGCGGTCGCCGAGCCCCGGTTCCCCGCCGACGCCGTCCGGCGGTACGCGACTCGTACGGCGGCGCAGCTCGACGCCTACGCGGCCGGCGGCACCCAGGTCGACGTGATCAACGCGATGGTCGATCCCGGGCACCGCATGTCCCGTCGGGTGGAGGGCGACGCGGACTCGCTGCGGGCGTTGACGTCCGAAGCGCTGCTGGAACTGCACTCGTCCGTGGTCGGCCCGGATCGCGCGACCCTGATCGTCGTCGGCGACCTGAGCACGGTGGACGTGCCGGCCCTGGCAGAGCGGTCCTTCAGCGGCTGGGCGGCGCGGGCGCGGCTCGCGACGGCGCACCCCGCCCCGGTGCCACGCGCGACGCCGCGGCTGATCGTGGTCGAACGTCCCGGCGCCGAGCAGACCCGGCTGGCGCTCGGAACCTTCGGGCCCGATCGCGGCTCCCCGGACTGGCCGGCCCTGACCGTTGCCGGCCATGTGCTCGGCTTCGGCGCCACCTCGCTGATCAACTCGGCGCTGCGGGAGCGCGACGGCTACTCCTACGGGTTCGACACGCGACTTGTGCCCTTGCGCAGAGGAAGCGTTTTCTCGATCGCGGGCGCGATCCGGGGCGACGCGACACCCGACGCATTGTCCGGGTTGCTGGACATCCTGCACCGGGCGCGGCTGGAGGGGCTCGATCCGGCCCGGTGCGAGTCGGCCCGGAAACACCTCGTGCGCACCATGCCGCTGATGTTCGAGACACCCCGTGCCGTGGCGCAGAGCCGGGCGGGCCTGATCGGCGCCGGCTTGTCGGAGGACTATCAGGACGCCCATATCGCCGCGGTCGGCGCGGTGACTCCCATCGAGGCGTCGGAGGCTTTGGCGCGCGCCGTCGACCCGGCCGCCCTCACGCTCGTCGTCGTCGGGGACCCCGGACACTGCGATCCGGGCCGGCTGCGCCTGGCGATGTCCGAGGCCACCCGGAGCGGACGAAGCGGCGGTAATGAAGCCGCGGTAATGAAGCGGTGGCGATGAAGCGGCGGCCATGAAGCGGCGGCCATGAAGCGGCGAGAATACGGGAATGGTCGTTCTTGACCGATCGTTCCCCATCACCTAGCCTGATCGTCATGGGACGGCCGAAGGCGTTCGACGAAACCGACGCGGTGCTCGCGGCGGCAGCGTTGTTCGCCGATCGCGTCTACGCCGGGGTGTCCGTCGACGACCTGGTGGTCGCGCTGGGCGTGCACCGCCACAGCCTCTACCGGACCTTCGGCAGCAAGCGCGGCCTCTACCTCGCGGCGCTGCGCTGGCGCAGGGAGAACCAACTGGAGCCCGCGCTCGCCGAGACCCCTGCGACAGGCGGCCTCGAAGCGCTGAACAGAGCCTTGAACCAGGAACGCGAAGCGCTCGATCTGTTCCTCATCGCGGCAGTCGAACAGGCCTCGACCGACCCCGGGGTCGCGACGGAGGTCGGCCTGTTCTTCACGGCGCTCGACGCGGCGGTGGCCCGAGCACTCGGCGAGGACCACGCGGCCGGTTCGCCATCGGTCGCCGAGGCGACGGCGGCGATACTGGGCCACCGCCTTCGCGCCAAGGCGACCGGCCGACCCGACTGACCTGCGCCAGAAGTGCGCGACCCGGCACCGGGCGACCCGCAGTGAACACCGAAGGAGCCGACATGGCGCGTGTGACCGTCGACGGCCAGACCCTGTCCGTCGAGATCGAGGGCCTGGACAAACTCTGGGCCCTGAAAAGCAGCCTGACCATCCCGCTCGCGAACGTGCGCGGCGCGACAGTGGATCCCGGCGTGGCCAAGGACTCGAAGGGGATCCGAGCACCCGGAACCCACATCCGCGGCGTTATCACAGCGGGGACGTTCCACATCGACGGCGAGCGGATCTTCTGGGACGTCCACGACCCCGCGCAGGCCGTCGTCATCGAACTGGCCGACGAGCGATACGCCCGCCTGATCATCCAAGTGGACGACCCGGCAGCCACGGTCGCACTCATCGTCCGCGCGTTGACCGAGAGCCAGGACGAGCTCTGATCGAGGGGCTGAGCGCGCCGATTGGCTGATCATTGGTGATGGCAGCCTCGCCCCGAACCATGGTGAGCCGGGCACCGGGATCCGGCAGATCAGGTTGTGAGGCTCGTTGCATGATCGTGACCTGAGAGGCACGGCTGCGTGTCGATCCGGCCGCCCGCCCGTTCGATCTAGGAACGAACGCACCGAGACCGGTGCCGATCCTGAATCGACGGAGCCCTGAGATGACCACCACAACTACAACCGCAACCGATCCCGCACCGTACGTGCGCGTACCGCTCATGGCGTTGCTGCGAACCATCTTGGTCGCGTTGATTCTCGCCGCCGCGGCGACCGAACTGTTCGCCGCGATCGTCCGGGCCGCAGGCGTGCACCTCGCGGTGGGCGACCCCGGCGGCGACGCTTCCAGCGTCGTTCCGCTGCACCCCGGGGCGTTCGCCATATCCCTCGCGATGGTCACAATCCCGGGGGCCGGCCTCGCGGTGGCGATCAACCGCTGGTCGTCCCGCCCGGCCCGGGTCTACACCGTGGTGACCAGCGTGCTCGTCGTGGTGTCCCTGGCCGCTCCGCTGACGGCCGCGGCCACCTCGGCGGGGACCAAGTCGACGCTCGTCGTCGCCCACCTCATCGCGGCCGCCATCATCATCCCGCTGGTCGGCCGTCGCCTCGGGGGAGCGGCGAGCGAATGAGGAAGCTACTCGGCACGGCCCACGTGTACATGATCGTCGGGGTGGCGAGCGGCCTGTATTACCGGGAGCTCACCAAGACCAAGCACTTCACCGGAGAGTCGCAACTCGGTGTCGTGCACACCCATCTGCTCACCCTCGGGATGATGTTCTTCCTCATCGTCCTGGCACTGGAGAAGCTGTTCTCGCTGACATCGAGTCCGCTGTTCACGTGGTTCTTCTGGATCTACAACGTGGGTCTGGTCATCACCGTCGGCATGATGGCGCTGCACGGCACGCTCACTGTTCTCGGTCACGACGCCGGCGGCGCCATCGCCGGGATCGCCGGTGTCGGGCACATCCTGCTGACCGCCGGCCTGGTGCTGCTGTTCATCACGATCGGCAAGCGACTGCCACCAGATGCCCGACCCCGTTCCGAGCCCGCGCCCGACCCGGTCGTCGACCCGGTGCCCGAGAGTCGCTGAGGACGCCATGACCACGCTGCGGCCACTTTGGCCATAGCCCTCGACCTGCTCATCATCGCCATCGGGGCCCGGATCTTCGCGGCCCCGATCGCCGCCTTACCGGGAGAGAGCGGTACTCCTCACTCGGGCAAACTGCTCGTCGGCGTTCGCAGCGGGCGAGTACCGATTCTTCTGGACAAGCCGCCGAGTATCAGTTGGGCGATGTGCGGCGACATCCCGTTCATGGTGGCGTCGGTCACCAAGATTCGCCGGAAGTTGTTCGCGGTGAAGGTCAATCAAGCCTCCGCGAGAAAACACGTCGTCAGGGCCACCCGTTCATGGCCAATGCGGCGACCTTCTCCAGGTCCTCTCGGCTCGCACCGTCGCGGGCCGACTGTGACATGCCCTGCAACACCGACCCGATGTAGAGGGCCAGCGCCGCCACGTCAGTGTCCTGAGGCAGGATGCCCGCCTGGACATCGACTCGGATGCGCTGTTCGAACACCGCCACGTTGCCGGCGCGGATCTGTCGAAGCTGTTCGGTCACCTCGACGCTGTTGGCGTTCTCGCCCGCGCACAGCAACATGCAGCCGCGCGGGCGTCCGTCACGCGTGTGCTCCTCGGCCGCCTCGTGCAGCAGCCGCGCGAGGGACTGCTTCGCGGTGGGCTCTTGAGCCAGCGCGCGGTCCATGTACCCGCCGTAACGGTCCCCGTAAGCGTCGACCACCTCGTCGAACAGGGCCTTCTTGTCGCCGAACGCCGCGTACAGGCTCGCCGGCCCGATACCCAGGGCCTTTGTCAGGTCGCTGATAGAGGTCGCCTCATAGCCCTGCGACCAGAACAGCAGAACAGCCTGGTCCAGGGCCGCTTTCCGGTCGAAGGACCGGGGCCGGCCGCGCGTCGTACTCGCCATGCCATCATTCTAGAGCAGTCACTCCAGAATGCTGCTAGGGTTATTTCCCTAGCGATCAAGAGCGAAAAGGGGTGTGGTGTCATGGGCACACTGGCAGGCAAAGTCGCGTTGGTCACCGGGGGCAGCCGGGGCATCGGGCGGGCGATCGCCGAGCGGCTGGCGAGGCAGGGCGCCCGAGTGGGCGTGCACTACACCGCCAACGCCGACGCGGCCAAGCAAACCGTCGGCGCTATCGAGGACGCGGGCGGGACGGCCTTCGCCATCCGCGCCGAACTAGCCTGCGTCTTTCACCAGGCGAATCCGTAGGCTGACCCCCGAAACGAGGAAGTGCCCCGCCACCTGGGATGATCTTGATTGCGAAGTCGAGAACATCCAGAGAACCGGAGCACTTACCAGGTGAAGCCTATAACGTCGCGTCCGAAGCTGTCCGTGGGGACCGACGGGCGGGGCGTGGTCGCGCACGCCGGCGCCCGGCTACTGGCCGATCTGGCCGAGGCCACCGGTCTTGAGCAGGCGTTCTCGGCGGCTCTGGCCCCGTCGCGGCAGCGCAGCGGGGCGCATGATCCGGGCCGGGTGGCGGTCGATGTGGCGGTGATGCTGGCCGACGGCGGCGAGGCGATCGCGGACCTGGCAGTGCTGCGGGACCAGGGAGAGCTGTTCGGGCCGGTCGCCTCGCCGGCCACCGCCTGGCGGGTCCTGGACAGTATCGATGAGCAGGCGCTTGCCAGGTTGCGGGCGGCCCGTGCGACGGCACGGGAGGTCGCCTGGGCACAGCACGCTGACACCCGCGGCGACTTCCCGGCCGCCAAGGCCGCCGGACGCCAGATACCCGGGCTGGTTCTGGATATCGACGCCAGCATCGTGATCTGCCACTCCGAGAAGGAGGACGCCGCTCCGACCTGGAAAAAGACGTTTGGGTATCACCCGATGTTCTGCTTCCTGGATAACACCGGCGAGGCGCTGTCGGCGGTGCTTCGGCCGGGACGCGCCGGGTCGAACACCGCCGCTGACCACATCAGTGTGCTCGACGCCGGGCTCACGCAGATCCCGGACCATCTGCGGCACGGGGTCCCGATCCTGGTCCGCACCGACACCGCCGGCTGCACCAAGGCATTCCTGGCACACATCCGAAGCCTGCGGGCCACCGGGTGCGACGTGCGGTTCTCTGTCGGGGCGCCGATCGACGCCGATGTGCGCGAAGCGATCTGCACGCTGGGAGACGACGCCTGGTTCCCGGCGATCGACATTGACGCCGAGCTGCGCGACGGCGCCGAGGTCGCCGAACTAACCGGGCTGATCGACGACGACCGGTTCCCCGACGGCACCCGGTTCATCGTCCGCCGCGAACGCCCGCACCCCGGCGCGCAACTGGACCTGTTCGACACCGTCGAAGGCATGCGCCACCAGCTCATCGCCACCGACACTCCGATCGGCACCGGCCCGATCCCGTGGCTGGACGCCCGACACCGAGCCCACGCCCGCGTCGAGGACCGCATCCGGACGGGGAAGGACACCGGCTTCGGCCGCTTCCCCTCCCGCCAGCTCAACATCAACGCCGCATGGCTGGAACTCGCCCTGACCGCGATCGACCTGATCGCCTGGGCCCAGGTCCTACTGCTGGACGGCGCACTGGCCAAGGCCGAGCCGAAGAAGCTGCGCTACCGCCTGCTGCACACCGCAGCCCGCATCACCCGCGGCCAACGCCGCGTCCACCTACGCATCGCCGAAAAGTGGCCCTGGGCTGACGACCTTGCCGCCGCCTTCGCCCAACTCGCCACCCTGCCCCGGCCGCACATCTGCTGACCAGCGGCAAAGAACCCCAGCCGCCCACGACCCGAAGGAACCAGGAGACCCCGGCCACCGCGCCGGGCCACCGGCATGCCCGCACCCACCACGGCAAGCCACGCGATCAGCTCCCTGAGTCAAACGGCCGCTTGACGCTCTTGATGAAAGACCAGGGCTAGGCGTCCCGGGCGACGCCGAGGCGTTGTGGTCGGCCTTCGACGCCCACGCCGACGGGCTGGACATCCTGGTCAACAACGCGGGTATCGCGGAAATCGGCGGTATCGCCGATACATCGCCGCAGCTTTTCGACCGGATTTTCGCCGTCAACACCAGGGCGCCGTTCTTCATTGCGCAGCTCGCCCTGGGGCGACTGCGCGACGGTGGCCGCATCGTCAACGTCTCCACCAGCTACACCCTCGGCAAGACCGAGCCGCAGCTGATCGCGTACTCGATGTCGAAAGCCGGAATCGACGTGTTCACCACGACCCTCGCCAAGGAACTCGGCCCCCGCGGGATCACCGTCAACGCCGTCAACCCAGGCGCGATCGACACCGACCTCAACGCCTCATGGCTGCGCTCCGATGAAGCGGCGCGCGACGCCACGGCCGCTCGCTCACCGCTGGCCCGCGTCGGAATGCCCGACGACGTAGCCGGCGTAGTCGCATTCCTAGCCTCCGACGACGCAGGCTGGATCACCGGCCAGAGACTCGACACCACCGGCGGAGCCCTTCTCTAGACCCACTCGGTTCCGGTGACGGAAGGCTTCGGCGCTATGCGTATGTATATGTATATGTACCGGTCTCAGCGGTAGCGTTCGACGAGCGCGTCGCCGATCGAGGCCAGGTGGTCTCGCACACTCGCGGGGCCGGTGACCTCGACCCATTCGATCAGCCCGGCGAGCTCGCCGGCGAGCGTGTATTCGTCGTGGCCGCGGATCACGACCTCGATGCGGCCGTCGGGCGCGGGACCTCCCACCTTGAGGCGGCTGCCGAACCCGATCCGGAGTATGCCTATCGCGTGGGGCGTACATAGCGCCTGGAGCTCCAGGGGTGTTCGCTTGCGGTCGATCTCGTCGGCGATCTCGCGCCAGCTCGCGGCGAGATCGAAGTCCTCGGGCCGGTCCGCGGGATCGTCGGTCGGGTCGACGAACGACACGCGGTCGATCCGGAAGGTCCGCCGGCCGGTCTCGGTGTTGGAGACGAGGTACCACGACGGACCTTTGGCGACGATGCCCAGCGGGTGGACGGTTCTCTGGGTCTCGGCGCCTTTACCGTCGACGTAGCCGAGCCGCACCTGGACGCCGCGGATCACCGCGTCCTGGAGTTCGTCGAGGAAGCGAGGCGGCCGGTTCTCGACCCGACTCGACCCCCACCGTTGCGGGTCCATGACCAACGACGACGCCGCTGCCTCGGCCTGCTCCCGAAAGGTTTCCGGCAGAGCATGGACGAGCTTGCGCAGGGCCGCTTTGACGGCCGGCGTCGCAGCCGAGGCCGGGCCGGCGACCAGGAACAGGGCGCGGGCCTCGCTCGCGGTCAGTCCGGACAGGTCGGTGCGGGCGCCGCCCACCAGCCGCCAGCCGCCACCTCGGCCTTGCACGGAGTACACGGGCACCCCGGCCATGGACAGGGCGTCGAGGTCGCGGCGGGCGGTGCGCTCGGAGACCTCCAGCTCTCGGGAGACCTCTGCCGCTGTCACCTTCTCGCGCCGTTGCAGCATGAGGAGGATGGCCACCAGCCGGTCGGTTCGCATGCCGGCAAAACTCTCACAGAAACCGGTCGTGGGATGACCGGTTTCGGGCCCCAGGATGGCGCCATGACCTCAACCGATTTCCCCAAGCCCACCCTTGTCCCCGTCAATGGTGTGGAACTCGAAGTCTTCGAAGCGGGCCGAGAAAACGCGGGAAAGCCCATCGTGCTCTGCCACGGCTGGCCCGATCACGCCTTCACCTGGCGCCACCAGATGCCCGCCCTCGCCGCGGCCGGCTACCACGTCATCGCGCCGAACCAGCGGGGCTACGGCAACTCGTCCCGCCCGACCGAAGTGACGGACTACGACATCGAACACCTGTCGGGTGACCTCGTCGCACTCCTCGACCACTATGGATACGAAGACGCCACCTTCATCGGCCACGACTGGGGCGCGTTCGTCGTCTGGGGACTGACCCTGCTGCACCCCGACCGCGTCAACAAGGTGATCAACCTGAGCCTGCCGTACCAGGAGCGCGGAGAGAAGCCCTGGATCGAGTTCATGGAAGCCGTGCTTGGCGGCGACTTCTACTTCGTCCACTTCAACCGGCAGCCGGGCGTCGCGGACGCCGTGTTCGACGACAACACCTTCCAGTTCCTCCGCAACCTGTACCGGAAGAACCTGCCCCCTGCGGAGCCTCAGCCGGGCATGGCGCTGATCAATCTCGCCAGAGCGGAAACACCACTCGGCGAGCCCATCATGAGCGACAGCGAACTGGCCGTCCTCGTCTCCGCCTTCGAATCGTCGGGATTCACGGGCACCATCAACTGGTACCGGAACCTCGACCGCAACTGGCGCCTGCTGGCGGACGTGGACCCGATCATCCAGCAGCCCACCCTCATGATCTACGGCGACCGGGACGTGGTCGCGAGGTCCGAGAACCTGACCGAGTTCGTGCCCAACGCGGAAGTGGTCAGCCTGGACTGCGGTCACTGGATTCAGCAGGAAAAGCCCGAAGAAACCAACCAAGTGATTTCAAAATGGCTGGAACAGCAGGATGCACCTGGCCTCGATCTTCCCTAAGGCCGACTGAGCCGCGTGGCGACGGGGGCCTCCAGGAGCTACGGTTTGCTTTGCGACTAAGAATTCCGTAGCTTCGAAGCGGCAAGATCGACATCGACCGAGGAGTGGCGCGTGGCCAAGCTGGAGATCATTATCGCGAGCACCCGTCCCGGCAGGGTCGGCCCGACGGTCGCCCGCTGGATCGACGAGGCGGCCCGGGCGCACGGCGGGTTCGACGAGGTCGAGCTGGTCGACCTGGCCGAGGTGGCCCTGCCGTTCATGAACGAGCCGCACCATCCGCGCCTGGCCCAGTACACCCACCAGCACACCCTCGACTGGAGCGCGAAAGTCGCCGGGGCGGACGCCTTCGTGTTCGTCATGCCGGAGTACAACTACGGCTTCAACGCCGAGCTGAAGAACGCCATCGACTACCTGCACAACGAGTGGAAGTACAAGCCGGTCGGCCTGGTCAGCTATGGCGGCGTCTCCGCCGGCACCCGCGCGGCCCAGATGATCAAGCAGGTGGTGACCACGCTCAAGATGACTCCGCTGTCCGAGGCCGTCTCCATCCCGTTCGTCCACCAGTTCATCAGCGAGGAGGAGGGCCTGATCCCCAACGACGTCATGATCGGATCCGCGAAGGCCATGCTCGACGAGCTCGTGCGGATGAGCGACGCACTGCGCCCCCTGCGCACTCCGCAGTCGGCCGCGTGACATCGTGACGGATATACACACCGTCTGCGCGCGCTTCCATACCGCGATAGAACTGATCGGCAGCCGGTGGACCGGCGCGGTCTTGCGCGCGCTGTTCACCGGCCAGCATCGCTATGCCGACATCAGAGCGGCGATCCCCGGCGTGAGCGATACGATGCTGTCCCAGCGACTGCGCTCCATGCAGGAGCAGGGGCTTGTCGAGCGCCGGGTACTGGCCACGACTCCCGTGCAGGTCGAGTACCACCTCACCGAGATGGGACGCGCACTGGAACCGGTGCTGGAGGCCGTCATCGCCTGGTCGCACGACTGGATCCCAGTGCCGGACACCGGACTGACCGAAACGCTCTGAGCAGCG
The DNA here is from genome assembly GCF_039531695.1 of Catenulispora yoronensis. NCBI lineage: Bacteria > Bacillati > Actinomycetota > Actinomycetes > Catenulisporales > Catenulisporaceae > Catenulispora > Catenulispora yoronensis. The sequence continues at coordinate 36,772 of NZ_BAAAQN010000034.1, read as the reverse complement.
GCGGCCGCCGAGGGCGACGTGCGCACGGCCTGCTCGACCTTGCCACCGCAGTCGGAGTGACCTGCGGCTCGCCGCCAAGCCGACCTCCCGGGCGGGGCAGAGCGGGACAGGGCAGGGTCCAGTTTCTGTGCGATGGTGTGCGGTTTCGACGTGACGCCGGTGCGGTTTCGGCGTGACGCGGTGCGCTTTCGGCCTGACGCGGCGCGGTGAAGATAAGTGCCCTAGGGTGCGACACGCCTCTCGGCGTGCCGCACCCTACGTCGCGAAAGCTCCGAGTGGAGCAGCTTCCGCCTGCGGACTCCTACCTCCGGCCTGACCGAGGCGCGACTCCCCGGCTATCCGTTGGTGAGCCTGCCGTGAGTCAGGGCACTGTCCACTTCTGGTTGCTACCTCCGTTGCAGTCCCAGATCACAAGCTGCGTCCCGTCGGTGGTGCTGCCTCCCGGATCATCGAGGCAGCGGCCGGACGCGGGGTTGACCAGGGTGCTGTTCTGGGCCCTCCACTGTTGGTTGGTGCCGCCGTTGCAGTCCCACAGCTCGACCAAGGTGCCGTTGGCGGTGCCGCCACCGGTGATGTCCACACACCTGCCCAGGATCTGGAGCGTGCCGGTGGCGGTAACGGTCACGGACTGGGCCGCGGAGCCGTTGCACGACCAGATCTGGATCTTGGTGCCGTTGGTGGTCGAGGCGGTGTTGTCGTCCATGCACTTGCCGGCGATTCCGGAGGTGACGGGCCCGGTGGCGCCGGCCGGCGGCCCCGGCGGCTTGGCGCCGCCGTCGCCGGGATAGGACGGCGGGGCTGAGGAAGCCGCCGTGGCCCAGCCGGTGTTGGCCGCGGTGCCCAGCGTCAGGTTGAGCGTGCCGCCGCTCGTTGCGAAGGACTGCGGGAGATAGGCGTTGTTCCAGGCGGCGCCGTTGAGCGTGGCACTCTGGACGTAGGGTGCGTTGTCCGCGGCCTGCGGTGCGTTGACGCTGATCGTGCCGCCGCTGCCCAGCGTGACGGTGACGTTGGTGAACAGCGGGCTCCCCAGTGCGAGGTCCGATGTGCCTGGCGTCTCGGGGTAGAAGCCCATGGCGGACCAGACGTACCAGGCGCTCATCGTCCCCAGGTCGTCGTTGCCGACCGCCCAGTTGGCGGGGTTGTCGGGCCAGAGCTGGTCCTGGACCTGCCGCACGATCTTCTGGGTCTTCCACGGCTGCCCGACGTAGTCGTACTCCCAGGGCAGTTCGAGCGACGGCTCGTTGCCGAGGTCGGCGTGCGACCCGCCCGAACCGTGGAAGTCCGACAGCACGCTGTCCAGGTATGTCGCGTACTTGCCGTTGCCTCCCATGGCGTCGGCCAGACCGCGGACGTTGTGCGGGACCGCACCGGTGTACTGCCAGGACGTGCCCTCCACGAACTGGTCGCTGCTCGTCGGGTTGAAGCCCGAGGCCCACGAGCCGCTCGCCAGCTTCGGCTGCATGAAGCCGCTTCCGGAGTTGAAGACGTTCTTCCAGTCCTGCGCCCTGTTCGCGAACTGCGACTGGGTCGTGGCGTCACCGAGCGCGCCGGCGAACGCCGAGGTCGCGAAGTCCTGCGCGCTGTATTCCAGCAGAGTGGCCACCGAACCGTAGAAGTCATGCGGATAGCTGCCGTCCGACGGCAGGTATCCGTACCGGGTCTGGAGGTCCAGACCCATCCGGATCGGGTTGGTGGTCGTGCCCTCCTTGACCATGTCGGCCTTGGCGGCCGCGGTGTCGAAGCTCCGCGCGCCGAAGGCGTAGTAGTCCGCGACGATCGCCGGGCCCGGGTCGCCGTTCATGACTTGCGTCTCGGCCGAGTTCAGCGACCACTTGGGGAAGGCGCCGGACTGGGCGTAGTCGTTGACCAGCGACTGGGCGCTGTCACTGGCCTGCCGCGGCGCCACCAACGCCTCCAGCTGGGCCTGCGTGCGATAGATGTCCCAGCCGGAGTACGTGCCGTACTGAGCCCCCTGACTGCCCGTCACGGTGTGCACCTGATGGTCGAAGCCCCAGTACTGACCGTTGGAGTCGCTCAGCAGGTTCGGGTGCAGCAGTGCGTGGTACAGCGAGGTGTAGAACACCTTCTGCTGGTCCGAGGTGCCGCCGGTGATCGCGATCTTGCCCAGCACGTTGTTCCACGCGTTGTGCGCGGCCGTCCGGGTCCCGGTGAAGTCCCACCCGGAATTCTCCGACTGCCGGTTGCCGACGGCGTTGGCGATCGAGACGTACGACAGGCCGACCTTCGCCTGAACCACCTGGTTGCCCGTGGTGTTGAAGGTCAGCGAATCGCCGCCGCTGAACGTTCCGTTGGACGTGAACGGCTGGTCGAAGACCATGTCGAAGTACGCGGTGTAGGACGGGGCGGCCGCGCAGAACAGACCCGCGTCGACCGAGCCGCTCACCTCCGTGCTGCTCACCTTGGTGAAATGCAGATTGGTGGCCTTGTCCGCGTTCAGTTTGAACAGCAGGTTCGCCTGCGTCGTCGCGGGGAACGTGAAGCGGGCCATTCCGGAGCGGGCCGTGGTGGTCAGCTCGGTCTTCACCCCGTTGTCGAGCGTCACGGCGTAGGAGCCGGCGCTCGCCGACTCGTTGCCGTGCGAGAAGGTAACGTTCGCACCGCCGTTCACCGCACCGGTGGTCGGCAGCACCGGAATGTCGCCCATCGCGCCGCACCCGGGGCCGGACAGGTGGTTCAGGCTGAATCCGGTGATCGCGTTGTCGGTGTAGGCGTAGTCGCCGCCCGGCGGCCGGGACGTGGTGTCCGGGCTCCACTGCACCATGCCGAAAGGCGTGTCGGCACCGGGGAAGGTGTTGCCCTGGTTGGAGGTGCCGAGCAGGGGGTTGACCAGGGACGCCGGGTCGGTCACCGCCGCCGGCGTGGCGGCGTGGACGTTCGCGGCGGGTGCGGACGCCCCCAGGAGCATGAGGCTGGCCGCCAGGGGTATTCGCCATCGTTTCATCATTGCGCCTCCACAGAGGGTCGGGGTCGCGGGTCGGTTGTGGTGCCGGGTGGAGCGGTCTGGGTCTGTCGAGTCCCTGGGGAGGAGCAAGTGTGAACGTTCACATGCGACGTGAGTATTCGGCTGCCGCAGGCTTCTGTCAAGAGGGCGAGGTTCGCGGGCCCGGGCGAGGACCGACCAGGTCCACAACTCGCCGGTGACGGTGGAACCGGCGCGGGGGTCCGCGTTCGAAGCGGCGCACGATGACTCGTGCGCCGCCCGCCCTGGGGCCGTGAAGAACTTCGTCGTCAGCGCCCGAGGTCGCTCAGGAACTTGTTGGTGTACGCCAGCGGTGTCGTGCTGGGGACGGAGTTGCAGGTGGGGGAGGCCCACGTGTTGGAGCAGGGCGTGTCCCGGTCCAGTGACCAGTAGTGCAGTCCGGCCAGGCCGTTGCCGGCCGCATACGACGTGAGGGTGTCCACGTCCGCGGTGGTGAAGATCTCGCTGGTGGCGTCGTTCATGCCGATCATCGGCGTGACCGCGATCTTGCTCGCCGGGATCCCGTAGGTGTGCTCAAGGTTCTTCACGGCCTGGATCGCCGACTGCGCCATCTGGCAGGTGCCGGAGGCCACGACGCACACGCTGCTGGAGGCGTTGCCGTAGTCCATGGTCATCAGGTTGATGACGTAGTTGTTCAGGCCGGAGCCGCGCACCGCCTGGACGACCTGGTTGCCGAGCGAGTTCACGCCGCCGTAGCTGCCGTCGGAGGCGCCCAGCGTGGCCAGGGTGAAGGAGAACTGCACGTTCGGGTACTGCGCCTGTGCTCCTGCCGCGGCGGATACCAGGTTCTGGATGTCCGACGCGCTCTGGCCGCCTTCGATGTCGAAGTCGATGCCGACCAGGTTCGAGCTGGCGTAGCGGGCGATGAAGGAAGCCATACCGGCGGACGAGGCGCACGTGAAGGTTCCAGCCGCACCGCCGGTCGACACGACGTAGTTCAGGTTGGCGCTGTGCAGCTGGGGCACGTTCGCCGCGGCCCAGCTGGCGCCCGGGACGCCTCCCCAGGACTCGCTGCCGCAGGAGCCGGTGGCGAACGCGAGCGTGAGCGCGGGCAGCTTCGGGAGGTACCGGGACACCAGGCTCCCGGAACCCACCACCGGCAGGACGGACCCGGCCACGGCCGACTGCATCTGGTCGGTGTTCCAGTTCATGTTGATGGTGACGTCTTTGTACGGGCTGAAGAGAAGCCCGGTCACCGGTGTGGTGCCGCCGCCTGGCAGGGTCCAGGTTTGGTTGGCTCCGCCGTTGCAGCCCCAGAGGTCCAGTTGGGTGCCGGGGGTGGTGGCGAAGCCGGGGTCGTCCAGGCACTTGCCGGACGCCGGGTTGAGCAGCGCACCGTTGCCCTGGGCCTGCCAGACCTGGTTGCCGCCGCCGTTGCAGTCCCAGAGCTCGACGAGTGCGCCGTCGCTGACGGAGGCGCCGGTGATGTCCAGGCACTTGCCGTTGATCTGCAGGGTGCCGTTGGACCCGACCGTCCACTGCTGGGCGGGGGTGCCGTTGCAGGTGTACAGATCGGCCTTGGTGCCGTTGGCGCTGGAACCACCGAAGTCGTCCAGACACATTCCCTGGTAACCGACCACCGCTCCTGACGCGGCCGCCTCGGCGGTCGTCGCGGTCGTCGCCATCAGTCCGAAGCCGGCGGCGGTGACGGCGACGGCCATTGCTCCCAGGGATGCCCCGGCGCGCCGCCGGGCGCCTCGGACACCACGGTTTCCCAGCCGACTGGGTGGTGCGGATTTCAGATGCATGATTCGTCCTTCTTCTGTCGCGGATTCGAATGATGACGACGTCGTCGGAGGCAGCTCAGCTGTAGGTGACCAGGTTGACCGGGCCCGGGTTGGCGGAGCTGACGGCCGCGCCGGTTCCGTTGATCACCGACTGGATGCCGCCGTTGTTGTTGAGCCACACGGTCAGCAGGTCGTGGAACACCACTCCCGGCGTGACGGGTGCCTGGAACGCCTCCGAGCTCTGGATGGCCGGTCCGGCGGTGAAGTTGGAGTAGACGCCCATGCCGTAGCCCTGGAACGAGGTGACGTTGTTGGCCACATAGAACCCGGGGTAACCGTTCTGGGTGGAGCCGGCTTTCCAGGACGCCTGGTTCGGCACGTCGTACGGGTTCTCGTTCTGGAAGAAGATCACGGTGCCGCCCTGGCCGTTCCAGACGGTCTCGTACTGCTGGTAGTGCTCGACCGCGAGGCCGTAGGCCGTCACGTTGTTGCCGTTGACGGTCAGGCCGGTGGCCGCGACGTCCGAGGTCCACGAGCCGGCGCCGCTGCCGTGGTCGGCGCGCCAGGACCAGACGTCGTCCAGGATCGAGTTGTTGCTGTTGTCGATGAAGGCGTCGTTCACCGAGCCCGCGGTGGCCCCGCCGACCCGCAGGAAGACGTCGTCCACGGTCACCGGGTCGGCGGCGTGGCTCACGGTCGAGCCCGCGGTGCCGATCGTGAGCAGCGTCGGGGAGGTGACGGGGCCCGCGTCCAGGATCAGCGCGGAGATGTTGACGCCGTTGACGTCGGCCACGGTGATCGTGGTCTGGCCGGCGGTCGGGACGATCGTCGCGTAGCCCAGGCCGAGGATCTTCGTGTCGGCCTTGGTGACGTTGATCGTCTGGTTGTAGCTGTAGACCCCGGGGGTGAACAGCAGGTTGTTGCCCGCGGCCAGCGCGGCGTTGATCTGCGTGATGGTGCTGGCGGAGTTGACGACGTAGAAGGCGCTCAGCGGCAGAGAGGTGCCGGGGGTGTTGCCGTTGGCCCAGCTCGGGCCGCTGGAGTTGGTTCTCACCGAGGGGACGAACACGTTGTAGTTGCCCGAGGAGTCGGTGTACAGGTAGGGCTCCTCCTCGGTGATCGGGCTGGTGGCCAGGGTGGTGTACGGCTGGGGGCCGCCGGCGGAGACGGGGGTGGTGCTGAAGCTCTGCGCCGGGGCGCCGGGGTCGCCGCTGAACACCTGGTTCCACACGCCGTTGGTCCAGCTGCCGATGGTGGTGTTGCGCACGAGGTACTGCTGTTGGGAGCCGTTCTGCACGGTGCCGTTGAGTTCGGAGTCCGCGATGAACCCGCCGCTGGCCCAGGCCGGCGTTCCGTCGCAGTAGTCCATCAGGGTCGTGTTGCCGTTGATCGCCACCCGGCGCATCGGCGCGGCCTGCGAGGCGGCCCAGACCTCTTCACCGGCGAAGCAGCCGGTCAGGCCCGTGACGTTGATGGTCAGGTTGGAGATCGAGCGGTAGAAGTTGTTGGTGGCGTAGCACTGGGTCTGGTCGCCGTTGGTGCACTGGTTCCAGGAGTCGATCGTTCCGTTGATCACGACTTGTCCCGGGTTCTGGCCCAGGCCCTGGACGCTCTCGTAGTAGCCGATCTGGAAGTCCAGCGGATTCGCGGCCGAACCGTAGGTCCCGGGCTGGAACAGGATCTCGTACCGCTGGGTGCCGAACTGGTTCGGATTCTGCTGGGTCCCGATCGCGTTGAGCTCGCTCGCGATCGCGCTCACCGACTGGCTCGGACTGATGACGATCACGTTCGGCCCCAGGCTCCCGCCGGTACCGGTGCCGGTGGGGAGGGTCCAGATCTGGTTGGCTCCGGCGTTGCAGTCCCACAGGTCGAGCTGGGTGCCGGGGGTGGCGTTGAAGCCGGGGTCGTCCAGGCAGCGGCCGGAGACGGGGTTGAGGAGTTCGCCGTTGGGCTGGGCCTGCCAGACCTGGTTGCCGCCGCCGTTGCAGTCCCAGAGTTCGATCAGGGCGCCGTTGCCGGTGGCCGCGCCGGTGATGTCCAGGCACTTGCCGTTGATCTGCAAGGTGCCGTTGGCCGCCACGGTCCACTGCTGGGCCGGCGTGCCGTTGCACGTGTAGAGGTCGGCTTTGGTGCCGTTGGCGTTGGACGCGGCGTAGTCGTCCAGGCACAGGCCCTGATACCCGGTGATCACGCCGGATGCCGCAGCCTTTGGCGTTGTCGCGGCGGGCAGAGCAGCCTTGGCGACAGCCGTGGCGGCAGCCTGGGCGCCGGCCGCCGTGATCGCGACGGCCGCCAGGCTCGTGGCGGCCAGGGCGAGTGCGCCGATGAGTGCGCCGACGAGCGCGCCGACCCGGTGCCGGGCGCGACGGCGCGGGGTGTCTTTGAATCTCATGGAAGAGTCCTTCACAGTCGGTTTCTTGCACGTCTCAGGGATGGGCGGATGGAGGTAAGGCCGCGTCCGGGGAGGTCTCCCGTCGGCATCAGGGCAGGCGTGTACCGGCCCCGGCGTCGACCCGGTGACCGGTGACCGGTTGATTGGTGACCGGTTGATTGGTGACGACGGGAGCTGATCGCGGATCCACCGTCCGGCGGCACGCGGGCGCGGCGAAGCCCGGCGGCGGCCGTGTGGGAGGCAGCGTCCAGGATCCGATCGCAGGGCTGGTACGCCACCTGTTCGGGTTCGCCGACGTCGGTACGGACCAGCACCCACCGTCGTCCGCCACGGCGGTGGCAGATGCGGGTGAGTCTGTGTTCTGATACCGGCCGGGCCGCGCAGCCGAGGAGAGTACGGGCAGTGAGGGCTGTCCCGAACCGTCGTGCCGAGGGCGTCTCCGTTGGTGTTCGAACCATGACGGAAACGTTTCCGCAATTGTGCGTCCCGACTTTGAGGCCGTCAAGACCGCGGGATGCCAGTGCTCGTCGTAGCGTCGGCGGGGCCTCATTCGCACGCATCGGACCATGGCCATGGCCTGGCGGACCACCTCGAACATAAATCAACAGGACGCCGTTGACTCTTCTGCGTCACGCGCCGCAACTTCTTGCGCACGCCTTGCGTCTGCCCGCGACGCTCGCCGGATCCGACGGGTTAGCAGGTCAAGCTTGTATAAGAGTTTCGGGAAGTGGTCTACCGGGTGCTGTATGCCGGCTTGACTGCGGCCACCGCAGCATACGGCGCACGCTGCCGCGTGCCGGTCGACGCCAAGCGGACGACAGGCTTGCGATTGGTTGCGTTGTTTTACGTTCGTTTTGCTTGACGGCCCCTTGGGCGCGGTGTTCACTGAGCCACGGACGCGGCAGGCATCAGGCCGCTGATGCCGGTCCGGGTGCGGCCGAGCGGCGTCCGTTCGGATCCGCCTCTCGCCGGCTTCGGCGGGCTGCGGGACACGGGGCCCATCACCTGTGGCGCATGGTTCGCGACCCCGCGGACACCCGCCACAACCCTGTCATCCAGTGGTGTGTCAGCGCCCTGCCCAACATCCCGAACGGATGGAACATTGAAGATTCCCCTGCCCAGATTGCTTGCGCTCGCCGCAGCCGCCGCGTTCGCGGTCGGGATCCCGGCCACCGCGCAGGCTGTCGCGCCCGCCGCCGGCCACACCGCACCGGTCGCAACCGCACCAGTCGCAACCACACCGGTCGCCCAGGCAGACACGCGACGCGCGTGCTCGGTGCCGCTGCACCCCGGCGCCCCCATCTGTTTCGCCCAGGTGCGCACCGACGTCGCCGCGGTGCACGCCGACGCCCTGAGCCCGAACGCCACCCCGAACGCCACCCCGTCCGGCTACGGCCCCTCCGGCCTGCTCGCCGCCTACAATCTGGCCTCGGCCGCCGCGTCGCGTGGCGGCGGACAGACGGTGGCCGTCACAGAGCTCGCCGACGACCCGCGCCTGGAGTCCGACCTGGGGACCTATCGCGCCCAGTTCGGCCTTCCGGCCTGTACGACCGCGAACGGCTGCTTCCGCAAGGTCAACCAGAGCGGGCAGCAGGGCCCGTACCCAGGTGGCGACACCGGCTGGGGCACCGAGGCGTCGCTGGACATCGACATGATCTCCGCGATCTGCCCACAGTGCCACATCCTCGTAGTGGAAGCGGGCGACCTCGGCGCCGCGCAGAACACCGCGGTGTCCTTGGGTGCCCACTACATATCCAACAGCTGGGGCACCGGGGACAACTCCGGTGACGCCGGCGGCGACGGGAACTTCAACCACGTCGGCGTCGTGGAGGTCGCCAGCTCCGGCGACGACGGCTACGGGGTGAGCTACCCGGCGTCCTCGCGCTACGTCGTCGCCGCGGGCGGCACCACCTTGCGCCAGAACTCCGGGACATCGCGCGGCTGGACCGAGACAGCGTGGTCCGGGTCCGGCTCAGGCTGCTCGTCGTGGGCTGCGAAGCCCTCATGGCAGCACGACACCGGCTGCGGCAACCGTACCGTCGCGGATGTCTCGGCAGTCGCCGACCCCGGCACCGGCGTGGCGGTCTACGACACCTACGGCAACGGCGGCTGGCTCGTCGTCGGCGGAACCAGCGCTTCCTCCCCGATCATCGCCTCGGTCTACGCCCTGGCCGGGACGCCCTCGGCCACCGCGGCAGCGAGCCTGTACGCGAACACCGGCAGCCTGTACGACGTGACCTCCGGCTCCAACGGTTCCTGCAACCCGGGATACGTGTGCACCGCGGGCTCCGGCTACGACGGGCCCACCGGCCTGGGCACCCCCAACGGCCTGGGAGCCTTCAACGGCACCGGCGGCACCGGCGGCACCAGGACCGGCCCCGTCACCTCCGGAATCGCCGGCAAGTGCCTGGACGATTTCGCGGGGTCCAACGCCAACGGCACGAAGGCTGATCTGTACTCCTGCAACGGCACCGGCGCGCAGCAGTGGACCGTGGCATCGAACGGCACGCTCCAGATCAACGGCAAATGCCTGGACATCACCGGCGCCGCGACCACCAACGGAGCGCTGATCGAGCTGTGGGACTGCAACGGCGGCGGCAACCAGCAGTGGGTCGCCCAGAACGGCGCCCTGCTCAATCCGGCCTCCGGCCGCTGCCTGGACGATCCCGGCTTCTCCACCACCGACGGCACCCAACTCGACCTCTGGGACTGCAACGGCGGCGTCAACCAGAAATGGACCACACCCTGAACGAATACCCAGCGGCCGGCGCGGCGTCGAGCTCATGCGGCGGGCGGCGGGCATGACGTCGGCCTGAATTCATGAGGGCGTGCCCCGGCCCGGTCGGTCGGGGCACCTCTCGTCGCTCCCAGGGACCGCGGCGGTCCTGAGCGAATGCCTATGCTGCATCACATACGAGACTGCTATTCCGTGCGCGTGTCGTAGGCGTCCTGCGCGTTGCTGATCTCATCGACGTTCTCCAGCGCCCGCGCACGGTCACGGTCACGGTGAGCATCCGCTGACTGATCCCGGGGACAGCCGCCTTGATCTCGGTGAACCGCCGGGTCCCGGCGCCGAGCTCGTTGATGACGGCCAGGGACCACTTGTCGCCGATCCGGTCCAGGACGTCACGGATCCGGCACAGGGCCTCGTCGCGGATCAACACCCTGCCGCCGATCGGAGTCCACGGTACCCAAAACTGGGGCCTTCGCGTCCGCCGTCTCGGACGAGCGGCTCCGAACAGCTGCGGCGGCCCTGCGGGCCAACGGCTTCATCGTCCATGTCACCGCGACCGCGGACGAGGCACGCAAGCTGGTCGGAGAGCTGCTGCCGAAGAACACGAAGGTGTTCACGGCCTCCAGCGAGACGCTTCGCCTGGCCGGAATCGCCGAGGACGTCGACGCGTCCGAGGACCACGTGTCCGTACGCACTCAGCTGAGCGACATCCCGGCTGACGACGTCGACGCGCGGATCAGGCTCGGAGCACTGCCGGACGTCGTGGTCGGCAGCGTCCACGCGGTGACCGAAGAGGGGCACCTCGTCGTCGCCTCGGCCACCGGCAGCCAATTCGCCCCGTACGCAGCGGGAGCGAAGAAAGCGGTCTGGGTGGTCGGCGCGCAGAAGATCGTGCCCGACCTGGAGACCGCACTGCGCCGGATCCGCACCTACACCCTGGGCAAGGAGCACCAACACCTGCGGGAACTGGCCGGCCAGGGCTCGTTCATCGGAAAGATCCTGATCATCGAGCGAGAGGCCCTACCCGAGCGCGGCACCGTGGTTCTCGTCCCTGTGCGGAAAGAGACTCGCCCGGCCGCCACCGTCGGCGGCCGGGCGAGACCGAATCAGGGAACCGTGATAGTGCCGGTCAGCGGGAGGTTCCTGGACGAGTCGCCGACGAGGATCTGGTAGGCCCCCGACGTCGTCGTCCAGCCGCCGGCCGAGTCCGCCCAGTGCGCCAGGTCGTGGCTGCTCACGGTGAACTGCACGGTCTGGCTCTGGCCGGGGGCGAGGTTGACCCGGGCGAAGCCCTTCAGTTGCTTGGGCGGCTCGCCGGTGGACGACGGATCGCTCACGTAGAGCTGCGCCACTTCGGCTCCCGCCGTGGTCCCCGTGTTGGTGACCGTGGCGGTGACGGTGCTGGTGCCTCCGGAGAGGGCGCCGACGCTCAGGTTCGAGAACCCGAAGCTGGTGTAGGAGAGCCCGTATCCGAAGGGGAAGAGGGGCGTCTTGTTCTGCGAGTCGTACCAGCGGTAGCCGACGTCGACGCCTTCGGAGTACTGGACCTGGTTGTTCGTGCCGGGCCACTGCGCCGCGGTGTGCGCCGGTACGTCGGCCAGGCTCGCAGGGAAGGTGACTGGCAGCTTCCCGGACGGGTTCGCGTCGCCGAACAGCAGGGCGGCGATGGCGTTGCCCGCCTCCTGGCCGGCGTACCAGTTCTCGAAGACGCCGGCGACCGAGCCCAGCCACGGCATGGTGACCGCCGAGCCGGTGTTGAGGACGACGATGGTCTTGGGGTTGGCCGCGGCCACCGACGAGATCAGCGTGTTCTGGTTGCCCGGGAGGTCGATGTTCGAGATGTCGCTGCCCTCGGACTCGCCGTAGTTCGCGAAGACGATCGCGACGTCGGAGGCCTTGGCCAGGTTGACCGCGCGGGTGACGCCGGCGGCGTCGGTGCCGGCCTCGTACGAGACGGTCACGCCCGAGCCCGCCCGGTTCGTGATGCCGGTCAGCGGGGAGACGGTGCCCGAGCTGCTGACGCCGGCGCTGCCGCCGCCGCTGGTCTGCACGCCCGAGCCGCCGTCGTTGCCCAGCACCGCGATCGAGTGCGTCGTCGAGGTGGACAGCGGCAGCAGGCCGTTGGCGTTCTTGAGCAGGACGGTGCCTTCCTCGGCGACCGTCCGCGCGGTGGCCACGTGGGCCGGCGTGGTGACGGTCGCGCCGGTCGAGCCGCTGGGCGCCTTGTCGAAGAGACCGAACTCGAACATCTTCGTCAGGACCCTGCCGACCATGGTGTTCAGCGTGGCCGTGGTCACCGTGCCCGCCGTGACGGCCGAGGACAGCGCCGTGCCGAAGTAGCTGCTGCCCGGCATCTCCATCGTCAGGCCGGCGTTCGCCGACGCGACGGTCGAGTGCGTGGCGCCCCAGTCCGAGGTGACGAACCCGGTGAACGCGTCCTGCTGGTACAGCGCGGTGTTGAGGATATACGGGTTCTCACACGCGTAGGTGCCGTTGACCGTGCTGTACGAGCACATCACCGAGGACGCGTTGCCCTTGGTGATCGCCGCGTTGAACGCGGGCAGGTAGATCTCCTGCAGCGTCTGGTTGCTGACGATGGCGTTGTCGGCCGGGCTGTTGCGGTTCGTCTCCTGGTTGTAGACGGCCGCGTGCTTGACCTGGGCCATCACGCCCTGGCTCTGGATGCCCTGGATGTTGGCGGCGGCTATCTGCCCGGCCAGGTAGGGGTCCTCGCTGAACGTCTCGAAGGCCCGGCCGAACCGCGGGTCGCGGACGATGTTGATCGTCGGGCCGAGGGCGACGTTCACGCCCTTGCCGGCGAACTCGGTGCCCTCGGTCGCGCCGTACTGGTTCTCCAGCGCGGTGTCCCAGGTCGCCGCCGCCGCTACCGGCGCGGGCAGCTGGGTGACGCCGCCGAGCCCGTCGCCGACGCCTTGGGGACCGTCCTGCAGGTTGAGGCCGGGGACGCACAGGGCCGGGATCGGTGCGACGACCCCGACGTACGCGCCGCCGACGCCGTGCAGCAGCGAGATCTTCTGGGACTGGTTCATGGCCGCGATGACCTGGCTGACGCGCGTCGCGACCGGAGCGGTGGAGCCGACCCACGGGCAGTTGGGAGGAGGCGGGGTGCCGGTGCCGGTGAGGATCTGGAACTCCCAGAGGGAATAGCCGTACGGGGTGGCCCTGGCCGTGCCGTACATGCGGACGTACCGGCCGGTGCCCGTCACGTTGAGCGCCTGCGTGCCGCCGGGGCCGCTGGTGGTCGAGTAGATCGTCGTCCAGGTTGCCGCGTCCTGCGACGTCTGGATCTGGAACGCCGAGGCGAACGCGGCCTCCCACGTCAGGTCGACGTGGCAGATCGGCTGGGACGAGCCCAGGTCCACTTGGACCCACTGCGGGTCGCTGAAGGCGCTTGACCAGCGGGTGCTGGTGTCCCCGTCGAAGGCGGCGCTCGCCGGCGTCATCGCGTTCTCGGTCGACGAAGCGGTGGCCGGCTTGCCCTGCGCGGCGTTCGTCGGCCCGCAGGTTCCGCCGGTGCCACCGGCCGTTCCGTAGACCTGGAACTCCCAGAGCGAGTAACCCCAAGCCGTTCCGCGGGCGGTGCCGTACATCCGGACGTACCGGCCGGTGCCGGTGACGTTCAGGGTCTGGGTTCCGCCGGTCCCTGTGGTGGTCGAGTAGATGCTCGTCCACGTGGCGGCGTCAGGAGAGGTCTGGATCTGGAAGGACTTGCCGTATGCGGTCTCCCATTGCAGGACGACCTGGCTGATCGTGTCGCTCGCGCCGAGGTCGACCTGGATCCACTGCGGGTCGCTGAAGGCGCTGGACCAGCGGGTGGTGGTGCTGCCGTCGAAGGCGGCGCTCGCCGGGGTCCCGGCGTTCTCGGTGGAGGACGCGGTCGCCGCCTTGCCTTGCGACAGCAGCGTCGTGCCCGCGGCTGTGGCCTTGCTCGGCACGGCGAGCTGGGTGCCGCCGACCAGTGCCATGAGGGTCGCCAGGACGGTCAGGGAGGTGAACAGCACCCTGAGTCTTCCGTGGCGTCGCGATGTGCCGGGACTCGAGCGGGCCATGAAGGCTCCTTCTCTGGTCGAGCAGACGTCAGTGGTCGAAGTCCCCGTGGTGACGCGCGGCATTGGGAGAGCGCTCTCCCATCCTGAAGTGAGGTATACGCTCGCGTTACGGGGTTGTCAAACAACCCTGACACCGTGTCCAAGGGCCCTGAGTCACTTGTGTTGCGCCACGAGAACGCGGAGCCACCCGCGCGCGGCAGTCGATCCTCAGCCGGACACGGCCACCAGGCCCAGCTCGTAGGCGATGATCACGAGGTGGACGCGGTCCCGGGCGTCGAGTTTCGTGAAGATCCGCGCGACGTGGGCCTTGGCGGTGCCGGGGGTGATGAACAGCTCCTCGGCGATCTGGGCGTTGGACAGGCCGCGGCCGACCAGCGTCAGGACCTCGCGCTCCCGCTCGGTGATGCCGTCCAGCGCCCGCGGGCCCGCCGCGACCGGCCGGGCGGCGGCCGGTCCGGGACGCCCGGTGAAGTGCTCGATGAGACGCTTGGTCACGACCGGGGCGAGGAGGGCCTCGCCGTCCGCGATGGTCCGGATGCCGTCGAGGATCGATTCCAGGACCATGTTCTTGACGAGGAAGCCGCTCGCCCCGGCGCGCAGCGCGGCGTAGACGTAGTCGTCGTCGTAGAACGTGGTGAGCACCAGGACGTGCGTCGTCGACGCGGGGTCCGAGGTGATGAGCCGGGTGGCCTCGATGCCGTCCATGCCGTCCATCCGGATGTCCATGACGGCGACGTCGGGGCGCAGGGCCCGGACCAGTTCCACCGCTTCGGCGCCGTCCGCGGCCTCCCCGACGGCCTCGATGTCCGGGGTGTCGGCGATCAGGACCCGCAGTCCGGCGCGGACCAGCGGCTGGTCGTCCGCTATCACGACCCGGATCACCGGTGCGCCCCGGCGGGCACCGGAAGCCGGGCCGCGACCCGGAAGCCGCCGTCCGGCCGCGGCCCGGCGGTGAAGTCGCCGTGCAGCAGGCTGACACGCTCCCGCATCCCGGGGATGCCGTACCCGCCGTACTTGCCGTACCCACCGTGCGGGCCGGCGCCGCGTTCCGGCTCGCGCTCACGGTCCAGGCCGGCAACGCAGCCCTGGCCGCTCTGACCGCCCTGGCCGCCCTGACCGTTCTGGCCGCGGCCCGCGTCGATGATCTCGATGGCCAGTTCCTCTTCCCGATAGTCGACCGTCACCCGGCATTCGCGGGCGCCGGAATGCCGGACGACGTTGGTCAGCGCTTCCTGGACGATCCGATAGCCGGACAGCTCGATGTCGGCGGGCACCGCTCTGCGTTCCCCCCGCCACCGGACGTCGACCCGCACACCGGCCTGCGTCGTCGTCGCCGCCAACCGATCGACGTCGGCCAGGCCCGGTGCCGTCTGGAGGGACGCCGCCGACTCGAGGGACGCCGCCGGGCCGGGGTCGTTCTCGCGCAGGGCGCCGAGGGTCCGCTGGAGCCCCGACAACGTCTCCTGGCTGATGGTCTCGATGGCCTGGAGCGCCTTCCGGGTCTCGGCCGGCTGCGTCGCCATGACCCGGCCGCCGACGCCGGCCTGGATGGCGATCACGCCGATGCTGTGCGCCACCATGTCGTGGAGTTCACGCGCGATACGGAGCCGCTCCGCGGTGACGGCCTCGGCCGCGGACCGTGCGCGCAGGATCGCTGCGTGTCCGCGCCGCTCGCTGACCAACATGCCGACCATGCAGGCCACGGCCATCGCGAGGACCCCGAAGATGGTGACCGAGGCGTGCGGGCCCTCGGACAGCCCCGGGGGAGCGGTCACCGCGACGGCGACGCGCTGCCGGTGGTAGTCGCGGAAGTAGGCGATGACCCAGAGCTGCACCGCCAGCGACAGGGTGACCGCGGCTGTCGCGACCTTCAACGTCCGGGTGGCGACGATGTAGCCGACCGCGAGGTCCACGCCCAGGAAGGGCAGGAACAGGACGTCGTCCGAACGGCGATGGGCCCCCACCACGACGACCGATCCGGCGAGCATCAGCGTCAACGCGGTCAGCGGCCGCCGCCGGAGCAGTCCGGTCAGCAGACCCATGGCGAGCGTCGACGCGATGTACCGGAGGCTGAGGTAGGAGGGGTGCGGCACACCGGGCAGCAGCGACGGCAGCGTCATGATCGGGAACAGCGCGGCGCCGGTCCAGACCAGCACGGTCGATCTCGCGGTCGGCGGCCTCACGGCGCGGGGCGGGTTCGGCGGGTCGGCGTCCACGCAGTGATCGTAAGCCGCCGGCCCGGCCCGGGCATTGGCCCGCGGATGTATGCCCACGGGCCACAAGCACGACCGCACGATTGTTGCCGACAGCCAGATGAGGACCACGCGGCGGCCGCGACACCGTTGACCGCATGACGCAAACCAGGAATGCCGACGGCAGGGGTGGCGACGATGGGGGTGCCGACGATGGGGGTGCCGGGGAGCGGGACGCCGTCGTCCGGCTCGTGAACGTCCGGAAGGACTTCGGGAACCACCCGGCGCTCGACGGGGTCTCGCTGGAGATCACCGCCGGGGAGTCGGTGGCGGTGATGGGACCGTCCGGCTCGGGGAAGTCGACGCTGCTGAACCTGGTGTCTGGGCTGGACCGGGCGACCGCCGGATCGGTCGTCGTCGGCGGGGAGGACCTCGGGAGGCTGACCGAGAAGGGCCTGGCACTGTTCCGGCGGCGCCGGATCGGCATGATCTTCCAGTTCTTCAACCTGCTCGACGACCTGCCGGCGCTGGACAACATCGCGCTGGCCGGGCAGCTGGTCGGGATGAAGGCCCGCCCGGCGCGCCGGCAGGCCCTGGACCTCATGGACCGGCTCGGGATCGCCGACCGGAGGGACATCTATCCGGCCTCGCTGTCCGGCGGTGAACGGCAGCGGGTCGCCACCGCGCGGGCCCTGATGAACAAGCCGTCGCTGCTGCTGGCCGACGAGCCGACCGGCGCGCTGGACAGCGAGTCCGGCGACCAGGTGATGCGGCTGCTGGCGGATCTGAACCGGCTCGGCCAGACGGTGCTGGTCGTCACCCACGACCCCCGGGTCGCCGCCCGGTGCGCCGACCGCGTCATCGAGGTCGTCGACGGACTCATCGCCCGCGACCACCGGACCGAAGCCGGATCCGCTTCCGTAACCGGCGGAGCCTCCGCGGACACCAACGCCGGATCCGCTTCCGTAACCGGCGAAGCTCCCGCGGACACCAACGCCGCCGAGCTCCGCAGGACCGTGCGATGAGGGCCGTCTGGCGGGCGTCCCGGGCCGCGGTCAAGCGGCGCCGGCTACAGACCTTCGTCTTGGCGCTGGTCGTCATGATCTCGACCGTGACGGTCGTCGTCACGCTCGGCCTGCTGGCGGCCGTCTCAGGCCCCTTCGACCGGGTCTACGCCGCGGCGAAGGGCGCCCATGTGGTCGCCGAGTTCGACCGCTCCAAGGTCACCGACGCGCAGCTGGCCCAGGCGGCGAAGGATCCCGCCGTGGCCGCCGTGGCCGGCCCGTTCCCCCAGCTCGTCTTCCACCAGTCCGTGGCGGTCGGCGCCCGGCCGATCAACGTGCCTGGCATCATGACCGTGGTCGGCCGCGCCGATCCCCACGGGCCTGTCGACGACCTCACGCTCAGCACGGGGCGCTGGCCCTCGGCCCCGGGTGAGATCGTCCTGCGGCAGCCCGGATTCTTCAAAGCAGTCCCTCTCCCGATCGACCTCGTCACCCCGGGCGAGCCGACGCTGAGGATCGTCGGGTTCGCGAACTCCGCCGGCCAGTCCGCCGACGCCTGGGTCACCCCGGACGAGGCCAGGGCGCTGGGCGCGACGTCGACCCAGATGCAGTACCGCTTTCACTCCGCCGGCACGGACGCCGACCTCAAGACCGGACTCGCCGCGGCCACGAAGGGCCTGCCGGCCGATGCCCTCACCGGCTCGCACGACTACCTCGCGCTGAAGGCGAAGCTGGCCAGCGGCCCCAGCGCCTACTTGCCCTTCCTGACCGTCTTCGGGATCCTCGGCCTGATCGTCTCGGTCCTGATCGTCGGCAACGTCGTCAGCGGCGCCGTCGTCTCCGGGTTCCGGCACATCGGGATCCTCAAGGCCATGGGATTCACCCCCGACCAGGTCACGGTGGTCTATCTCCTGATCGTCACACTCCCCGCGGCGGTCGGCTGCGTCCTGGGCACGGTCTTCGGCGCGGCGCTCGGCACCTGGCTGGTGAACCAGGTGTTCTACGGGATCCAGGGGGCCGAACTGATCGACGGTGCCGCCGGAGTCCCGGCGACGGTGTATCCCGCGGTCCTGATCGGCATGCCCGCCGTCGTCGTCCTGGCCGCGCTCATGCCGGCGTTCCGGGCCCGCCGACTGCCGGCGGCCGTGGCCATCAGCGCGGGCAGCGCGCAGCGGGCCGGACGCGGACTGGCGGTGCAGCGCCGGCTCGGCGGATCACGCCTGCCCCGGGCGATCAGCCTCGGTCTGGGCTGGCCGTTCGCCCGGCCGGCCCGCACGCTCCTGACCCTGTCGGCCGTCGTCGCCGGGGTCACGACCGTGACGCTGGCGATCGGGATGGCGGGGTCGACGTTCAGGTTCGGGGAGCTCCACCGGCGAACGGACCAGGTGTACTTCACCACCGGCTCCGGGAGCCCCGCCGACCCGGCGCCGACCCACACCGACGCCCAGATCGACGCGCTGATCCGCGCCCAGCCGGGCGTCCTGCGGGTGGCCGCCGACGCCTCCGTCGAGACGCGCATCGCGGGCTCCACGGCGACGATCTGGGCCGGCGTGATCCGGGGCGACTACGGCGCCATCCAGGCCCCGCTCGTCCAGGGCCGCTGGGCGACCGCGCCCGGCGAGGTCACCGTGGACTCGGAATACCGGCACCAGTTCGGCCTCACTGTCGGCCAGACGATCAGGATGCTCGACGCGAGCGGTGCGGAGGTGCCCGAGAAGATCGTCGGCGAAGGACCCGGCTGGCACATCGCCACGCCCGACTGGCAGTCCTTCATCGGACTCAACCCGCAGGGCCGCGCCGCGACGTTCTATGTCACCCTCGCCAAGGGCGCCGACCCCGCAGCCGTGATCGCGGCCATCGGCGGCCAGGACCCGGGCCTGCACGGCGCCGTCGACGGCGAATCGAAGACCAGTGAGAAGACCTTCCTCAGCATTATCACGACCCTCACGATCATGCTGTCGATCGTCGCCTCGCTCGGCGTGCTGAACACGGTGGTCCTGAACACCCGCGAGCGCCGCCGTGACCTCGGCACACTCAAGGCCATCGGCATGACACCAGGACAGGTGATCGCCATGGTGGTGACGGCGATGACCGCGCTCGGCACGCTCGGCGGCCTGATCGGCGTCCCCCTCGGGATACTCGCCCACCGGATCGTCATCCCGCTCACTATGCACGGCATCCAGGAAGAGACCCCGGACTCGATGCTGGACGTGTGGAACTGGGCTGGCCTGGTCCTCCTGACGCTGTCCGGAGCCGTGATCGCCGCGACAGGGGCCTACCTGCCCTCGATCCGCGCATCGCGGGCTCCGGTCGCGGAGGTGCTCCGGACCGAATAGCCCGTCGTGCGGCCGGCCGGGCCATCGAAGTGTGACCGCGTCATTACCGTAGTTCGCTCAACCGTCAAATCTGCGCCATGGAACACCGAGTTCTCCAAGCGGGCGAAGCACGGAGCGATGGAATGCCGCGGCTTGGAACGAGAAGGTTTCGTTCCCTTCCTGGGTCACGGCCGCGATCAGGCCAGGCGCGACGAAGAAACGTTGGGAGTCGTTCGGCCAGCGCCACGGCTTCCACGGCATCGGTGTCAGCGCCGCGGTCACCTTTGCTGTCTGTTCAGCCGATAGCTTGGGACTGTAAGCGAAGTAATGGGCGCTCACCATGGCTTCGAAAAGCGAGAACTGGAGCAAGAACCCGCTCATCGGCTCGTGTTCACGACTCAGCCTTTCGCCGTCGAGGTCGTGAAACCAGACGTCGGGGTCGGCCTGCGCGGGATCGAAAAGCCAGTCGAACGATCCCTGGTTCTCATGGCCGAATGCGACAAGCCCACGCTCCCCTTCTGCCCATTCGTCTGGCCGCGTGATGAAGTTCTGCCGGCCGAGAAGGACGGGGCGCTTCCGGGCAAGGCGGAAGAAGCCCGCGAGCGGTGCGGGGATGTCCCACTGGTGCGGGAGAAAGTCGCCGAGGTCCTCGGCGGTCTCGGGAATCCAGCCGGAGACAAAGTCCTGGAGAGCGGCGGTCGGATCGTCCTTGATATTGGCGAGCCACGCCAGCTCCGGCAGGGCGTCGGGTTCGCGAACCGGCCTGACACGTGCCAAGACCTCGCCAGTCAGCTCCGGGTCGATTGCCAGCTCGGCGCTGAGCATGACCCCGTCGCGGTACTCGCCCTGAACCGGCTTCCCGGCCCCCAGGTAGAAGCAGCCTTCGGGCAGCCGGGCGAAGAGGTGGATCTGGCGCGCGCCGCGCTCTGTGGCCCAACTCCAGTGCGGCGAGCCCGGCAGGTGGCCAACCGAGCGGACGGCGGCATCCTCGACGAACGGACCGTGAAGTCGAAACCGCCGACTGTTCCACACTCCGCTGATGCCTATCGAGTCCTGCGGGTCGGTGATGATGACCATCGCATCGTTCCCGACAACGACGGAGGCACCCTCAGCCTCGCAAGTGTCGCGGTCATCGCCGGCAAGGCGCATCGCGGCGTCCACGGGGAGGATGTCGGTCGGGCTCAGAGGCACGTCGTGGAGCATATAGGTCGGCTCAAGGCACTGCCGCTACGGGCGAACGGCCGCTACAGGCGAACGGCGAGCGACGGCATGGCCAGCTGCCTCGTCGGCGGCTCAGGGGATGGTGTTGAGCACGCGCGCGTACAGCCGCCGCACGATCTGCGCCTGCGTCGCGCCGACCGAGCCGTAGTGGTCCAGCCCCGGGCTGGCGTTGACTTCGAGCACGGCGTAGTCGCCGTCCGGCGCCGTCAGATCCGAGCAGGCCAGGTCCACGCCGCCGAAGCGCAGGCCGAACTGGGCGCAGATGTCGATCGCGAGCAGGCGCCATCGCTCGCAGACGGTGTCGGTGTACTCCACCGCCGTGCCACCGGCGGACAGGTTCGAGATGTCGTGCAGACGCACCCGGACGCCGGCGGCGGGGACCGAATCCCAGGTGAGGCCGTTCGCCGCCAAGCGTGCGGCGATGCGCCGGTCGCCGGGAGTGAGCACGGTGTCGCGCTGGTCCGCCCGGAAGGCCAGTTGCAGCCGGCCGACCAGTTCGGCGATCGTCCCGACGCCGTCCCCCTCGACCTGGAGCGGACGTCGCTCATAGGCCGAGATGAGCTCGCCGTCGAGCACGACGAGACGGTAGTCGGGTAGTGCGACGTCCTGCTCGACCAGCGCGACCTTGACCCGCTCCCGCTCGTAGCCGTCCAACGCCGCGACGACCTCCTGCTCAGTACGGCAGCACCAGATGTTCTGCCCCTTCGACCCGTCGACCGGCTTGACGTAGACCGGCATCCGCAGCTGCTCGCGGATGTACGGGAGCATCTGGTCGACGGTCCGCAGCAGCTCCGGACCCAGCACGCCGGCCCGCGGACGCAGCAGGTCGGCCCACCAGTTCAGCAGAAAAGACTGTCCGCGCGCGCAGGTGACGCCCTGCAACTGGAGGAAGTAGCGGGTGAAGGCCTTGTCCCGGACCACCTCGCAGGCGGCGCCGGAGTTCAGGCCGACGTCGTTCCCGCGAGTCATCCGCACCCGGCCGCCGGTGTAGCGGATGCGCGTCGTGTGTCCGAACTCCGGCTCGATCTCGATGTCCTCGACGTTGCTCAGCGCACCGCTGTTGAACAGCTCGGCGGCCATCCGGGTGACGAAGGGGTAACGCCGCAGCACGGTCAGCGCCATCAGCGGACTGCGTTCTCGATGGCCCGGCGCATGTCGGCCAGGTAGTAGAACGAGCCGGCCACCACCACCGGCGAGCCGGACGCCCGGCCGAGCCCGACCAGCCGCGGCACGTCGAGGCCCTGGCACAGGTCCGCAGCGCCGGCTGTGCGCGCCGCATCCAGCAGCTGCTCGGCCGTGGCCGACCGGCCCACCGGCACGTCGCCGCCCAGCACCGCGAACTGCCCGAACATGATCGCCGACGCGTGCTCGGCGATGATGCCGATCATCTCGCTCATGGCTTTGTCGGCGCGGCAGGCGAAGATCCATGGGAAGCGAGCTTCGGGCCCGTACTGCGCTGCCAGCGAGTCGCACAGAGCTGCGAGCTTGAGCGGGTTGTGCGCGCCGTCGAGCACAGCGACGACCTCGCCTCCCGGGCCGTGCACCGGCTCCATCCGTCCCGGTAGGCGGGAGGCCGAGGCCGCCAGATCGGTCCGGGCCGCGGCCTCATCGAGTTCCCGGTTGCGGGAAGCGAGCGTGATGCGCGCGGCAGCCAGGATGAGCCCGGCGTTCTCGGCTTCGTGGGGCGCCCGGCCCAATCCCGGCTCGGACGGGATGAAGGCTAGGTCGCAGCCGTGGCGGGCGGCCTCCTGTACCAGAACCTGATTGACCGAGTCGTCCGCCGAGCGCGCTGCGACGGCCCGGTCGCAGCCCAGGATCCCAGCCTTCTGCTGGGCGATCAGCTCGACCGTGTCACCGAGCACCACCTGGTGGTCCAGGCCGATCCTGGAGATGACGGCGAGCTTGTCGCGGCGCGTGATCGTGTTCGTCGTGTCGAACAAGCCGCCGAGACCGGTCTCGACCACGGCCACGTCGCAGCCCTGTTGGGCGAACAGCAGGAACGCCATCCCGACGGTGACCTCGAAGAAGGTCGGGCAGCCGGACGGTGAGCCCGCCATCTGCCGGATGGCGGGCAGGCAGCCGGCCAGCAGGTCGCGGAACTGCTCCTTGCCGCACAGCTCGCTGTCGATCTGGAGGCGCTCGCGGATGTCGTATACGTGCGGTGAGACATGGCAGCCGACCGTGAGCCCGTGCGCCGTCAGGAGCCGCGACACCCCGTAGGAGATCGAGCCCTTCCCGGCCGTCCCGGCGATGTGCACGGCTTGGACCCGGTCCTGCGGATTGCCGAGCAGCGCGAGGTACCGCTTCGAGCGTTCGAAGCCGTCAGCGCCGCTGAACTGACCACGCCCGGCCGGCGTCAGCTCGGCGTAGAGGAATTCGACGGCTTCTTCGTAGCTCGACGGAAGCCACGTCCCGTACAAACGCTCGAAGCCCACGGCCAGTCTCCTGACAGGTTGAGATACGTGCCCAGAGCCAATGGAGTGCCTCCAATACCTGAAGGGTGCCAGCGGGGCTAGCGAAACGCGAACTCCATAAAATAGATTCTTTCGTTTCAAATGACAGCCAACGGGCTCTGCACTTCAGGGTAGCGTTTGGGTGGCGTTCATTGATTCCCGACTTCATAGGCAAGCCGGACCACGAAGTCGTTTGCCGGCCGACGCCACCGCATGGAAGCGTGACCATTTCGTCTTCGGGGAGGAACCGTCTTGGACGCCGCACGCCGTTTCGCCGATGCCGACCACCTCACCGACCTCGTCAAAGCCGCCTTCGGCACCGACCGCCGGATCGACGACCTTCAGCGCCTCCCCAACGGCTCCAAGAAGGGCGTCTACCGCCTGCGACTGGACGACGCCACCCGCGCCGTCGTCTATATCTGGGACCCGGCCGAGGACTACTGGCACGACGTGCTGCCCGACGGCGCCACCGACCCAGCCGACCCGTTCTCCCACGCCTCCGGCCTGGACCTGTTCCAAGCCGCCAGCATCCGCCTCGCCGATCTCGACGTCCGCAGCCCCGCCGTACTGCTGGCCGACCGCAGCCGCACCCTGTATCCCGCAGACATCGCCATCGTCGAAGACGTCACCGGCGGAACCCTGGAGCACTTCCTGGAGCACGAACCCGACGCCGCCACGGCAAGCCTGGACATGCTGGCCGAATCGCTGCGCAGGATGCACGGCCACCAAGCCCCCGCCTTCGGCAAGGTCGGGTTCGTCGACAGCGGCGGCCGTTCGACACGCACCACCTGCGAGCAGGTGGTCCTGGACCGGGCTCTGACCCAGGTCACCGAAGCCGCCAACAAGGATCCGCGCGCCGCAACCGGCCGCGACGCCCTCAACGACATGCTGCACACCCTCGCCGCACGAATCAGCCCCCGCTCGCGCATCGGGCTCATCCACGGCGAGCTCGGCCCGGACCACGTCCTCATCGACCCCGACGGCACACCCGTGCTCATCGACATCGAAGGCCTGATGTACTTCGACATCGAATGGGAACACGCCTGGACCCGCATGCGCTTCGACCGACACTACAACCGCCTGCGCCGCGACGACCTCGACCAGCACCGGCTGCACCTGTACCAACTGGCCATGCACATCGACCTGGTCGCCGGCCCGCTGCGCATCGCCGCAAGCGACCACCCCGAACGCCAATGGTTCCTCGACCTCGCCGACTTCCACCTGCGGAAGGCGCTTGAGTTCCAGCTCTGATACGCGACACCGGATCCCAATCGCGACTGGCGTGGGCAACATCCGAACCTCGTAGCGGCAACTGAAAAGTGGACGACCCGCTCACGGCGATGCCGCCGGACGCGGCGATGCGGGTGCTGTGCAGGTCGGCCCCACTTCGCACCGTCTTTCGGATCGTCGCGGGCCGGATGACGAACCCGCAGATCGACTGTCCCAACTGCTGCGAGGACGAGGAGCTGCACGGGGTTGCGCTCGACGACGGCCGTCGCCGGATCGCCTGCGACCAATGCGGCCACACGTGGACGCGTGGGACGGCGAAGCAGGCGCCGCCACGTGTAGCAGAGCACCGTCGGCCTCCGCCAAACTCAGTGTCCTGCGGACCGAGATGGGATGACGAACCCGGTATCGCGATCCTGAGCTGCCGGGCGCCGACCTTGGAGATGTCCGGCCCTGACAACGTCCCCATGTCACCCGCCTCGCGACCGTACAGGTGGCCGAAATCCTCAGCTTCGAGGAGTACTGGGCAGACCCTGAGTACCGGTCGCGCCGACCGATCATGAACTCGCCACGGATCATCGATCGCACGGGCGACAACATCTATGAGCCAGTGAGCGGCGGCTACCGACAGCTGCCCTCGTTCCACTCCAATTGCGACGGGTCAGAGAGAGCCGACCGTAAGCGAGCGGATCTCGGGGGCAACAACGTCCTGATAGGTGAACGCTTTACCTATTGGGGAAGAAGCGGCCCAGCGCTGCCGGGGCAGATCGAGTTCCTCGCGGTGGGACGCGGCCACCGCTGCAACTTCGCCAACGACCAGGTAAGTGCGGTTGTTCGCTGGTTTGAGGACCTCCCGGGCGGCGTCCAGGGTGCGCCTGCGGAGTGGATGGCAGGCGACCATAGCTGGCGTCAGTCGTGAGGTTGATCATGGCCGCAAGGCATTCGACTCGGACGCCGGCAGAGTCGCCAACTCCCCTCTGATCTCACTCGCGGGAGGACGCTCCCCGACCACTTTGCCTACCGTGACCCGGACCTGATGTGTGCAGACCGGCTGGGAGGTCGAGGAGACCGAGCCGAAGCCCGAGTCGAGTATCCGGTCGGTGATGCTGTCGGATGAGCTGGCGATCGAGTCGGCCCGCTATCGCCAGCGGCAGGACATGGCCACTCCGCCACCACGATCACCCGGGACATCTATACCTCGGTGTTCGACCCGCTGAAGCGCCAGGCCGTCCAGGCCACCGCTGCCGCACTGATGACCAGCGGAGCGACGTGGACTGAGTCGCAATTGGCGCCGGGCGAGCGGGCGAGTCGCCACTGTTCGTCATTGGGGCCGGTCGAGGAGGTCATGGGAGGCGGAAGGCAGTCCTGCCGACGGCCCTGCTCCGCCACAGCATGGGCTCTCGTCGCCTTCGAGGTCGCGCGGCCGGTCCGGGGTTTTTCTCCCTGGTCCCGGTCGCGCGCCGTTCCTGCTTGCCTACCAGTCGGCGGTCGCGTCGCGACCATCGTCCAGTGTGTGTCAGGCGTCAGCAGGTTCCGTCAGTGTGTGTCAGGTGTCAGCAGGCTCCGTTGTCTTTCCATACCGCCCACGAACTCGCCGCGTTCGGAACCGCTCCTGCGGAGGTCCAGGTGGCCGTGTAGTTGTGGCCGGCGTAGGAGACTTTCTGGCCGGTGGTGTACGTGGTGCTCGCGTTCCACGCCGCTGCGCAGCTGCCGGACGTGGTCGGAGGCGCGCTGCTGGTGACGGTCGCGCTGCTGGTGGTGGTCGGAGGCGCGCTGCTGCTGGTGGTCGCGGGCGGGCTGCTACCGGTGGGCCCGCCGCTGGTGCTGCCACCGCTGCTGGTGCTGCCACCGCTGCTGGTGCTGCCACCGCCGGTGCAGGCGCCGTTGTCGGTCCACACACCCGAGGAGTTGCTGCCGGGGGTGTCGCCCTTCGTCCACCATTTGGCGGTCCAGTTGTGGCCGTTGTAGGACACCGCCGCGCCACCGGTGTAGGCGATGCTGGAGTTCCACGCCGCAGCCGTGCAGCCGCCGGGTGCGGGCGACGAGGACGAGGATCCCGTCGACGGGACGGTGGGCGGGGTCGAGTTGCCATAGGGGTTCGCGATGATCGTGATGTTCCGCTTCTGAACGCCCCAGTTGCCGGCCTGGGGGTTCGGCAGCCACACGTCCACGATGCTGCCCTGGATCCAGGTGCCCAGGTCGCCGGCCACGCAGGTGCCGTAGTCCGGGATGCTGAAGTACGTGCCCCATGGGATGTACCGCGGGTCGGTGGCGCATATGCCGCTCTGCGCGTTGAAGCCGGTCGCGGTCGGACCGGTGTTGTCGTACGAGGTGACCATGAAATCGTTGAGTGCGGTGCCGGGTGCCACGTTGCCGTTCCCGGGCGCGATGCTGCCGTCGCTATTGAGCCAGTAGGGAACCGAGAGCTGGCCATAGGAGGCGTCGTTGTTGTTGGTGTCGTACATCGCGATGACGTCGTAGTACGAGTTCGCACACGGCTCGGTGTCGGTCACGGTCAGCGGGGTGGTCTGGCCCCAGTAGCTGATGTAGCCGATGGTGACGCCGTCACGCCACACCTTGTACGCCACCGCGTTGGCCACGGGGTAGACGGTTATCGTCTCCTGGCCGTTGACCATGGTGCCCGTGATCGCCGGCGGGGCCTGACGGGTGGAGTAGTTGAACGCGGCGGCGGTCTGCAGCGGCGGCACCCAGGGGGTGACCGACCGGGGCGGCGCCGTGACATCGGGCGCCCAGAACTTACAGGCCGGCAGGTTCGCGGCCGGGCCGGCCCCGGCCGCCTGGGCCGAACTGATCAGCGGTGCGGCGACCAGCGCGCCTACGCACAACGCTGTGGCGCAGACGGCAGTCAGCGCCGCCCGCATCTTCATGGACAGTCTGCTAAGCATGGTGATGGATCACGCCTCCTGAAACGGATTGATCGGACCGGGCGCCTGGCGGTAGGTGCCGATACTCACCGAGGCGACGTGTTGTGCCGACGCAATCTTCAGAGAACGGCGCAGCCTCGTCAATGGTCTAGACCCATTTTTTGCTCGGCTTGACCATGACGCCCCGACAGAAGTCGGGTCAGACGGCGCGTCGGCGTGCTCGCGGTCTGCGGCTCGGTATCGAGTCGTCCCCCGGACCACAGAACAAAACAGCGGCTACTACTCTGCATCGACTCTCACGTCGGTGCTGGACAGCAGCAAATTGGCGCGGCTGATGGCCTGAACCACCTGACGGTCAGCAGCATCGCGGACCAGGGCCAGGACGTGCAGGCGTAGCATCTCAGTCCCCGCGCCCGCTGCGTTGCCGACCAAGCCGGCTACCAGCTGTTCAACAAGCTGCGCCACTGCGGCGTCGCAGGCTGCAGCGAGCTCCGGTTCGGTCATCGTCGACGACCAGAGCGGCCGGCGGCTGAAGGTCTCATCAGCGCGTGGCAGCAGTTCATACGCCATCGACGCCGCTGGCGTCACGGTGGCGAACGTGGCCGCCGGAATGGCCAAGAAGGTTGAACCAGCAGGCAGGTTCAGCAGTTCGAGGAGCCGGACGACCGCTGCGGACATCCCGGTTGCCTCGATGCTGCCGCCGGCGGTGACCACACGGTCCTCGATCGCCAGCAGCGCTCGCAGACCGGCGCAGTCCAGGAAGGACACCGCGGTCAGGTCCAAGCAGAAGTGGCTGCCGGGTGGTTCGAAGACGGTGTGGAGCCACCGTGGCAAGCGGGTCAGGACCGCCAGGTCGATGTCGCCGCGCACGGCGATCATCCGAGGGTTCGGATTCGGTACGCGAGGTGGGACGTTCACTGGGTTGGCCCTGCCCCTCAGGGTCACGGGGCACGCCTTACTCGTCGGGACGGCTGCCCCGGGTTCCGGAGCCTCATCCGTCCTCGACGCTGCGCGCCTGTCCACGACGCCAGGGTCCGGAGCGTCCCGCACTGGCAACGACTTTAGCGCCGCGCCGACGGTTGCGGAATGTGAGGCGGTGCTGTTCCGGGCGCGTCCGCACACCACCTACAACGCCTAGGGGAGCGGCGGATCCGGGAGGCGCCGAGGTGCCGCGCCGGATACTCAACATCGGTACACCTATGTCCAGCTGGAACGGCCGTCCCGCCGCAGGCTGCTGGCTTTACGGGCCGATGTGCACGTGTGCGGCCCACGCCGATGGCACTCCCGGGAACTTGGACCGCAGCGCGCGAAGTGCCGAGTGCAGCGCTCGGGCCGTGCCGTCGAGCGCCAACGGCTCGGCCTGGTCGGGAGCGAGTCGGCGGTAGAAGTCGGCGGCCAGCCGTTGTGAGGCGAACGTCCCGATCGGCCAGAGCGTGCCGATGACGTGCCGGTAGCCCGCCAAATGGAACGCCCCGGTCAGGTGTACCGCTTCGTCGACCAGTTCCACGCTGCTGAGCGACGTCTCGCAGGCCGACAGGTAGGCGAGTCCTGCTGACAGCCGCAGGCCTTGGAGGTCTGCCACGGTCAACGGGCGGTCTTGGTGGTCGGCCAGGATCAGGCGGCTGGCGCCGGGATCGGCGAATGCGACTCCGTGGCACGCGAAGTGCGCGGTCAGGTAGTCGGGCAGCGCTGCTATGACCTCGTCGCGGGTGGGTTCGGTCAGGACTCGGACTGCTGGGAGCGTCGCTTCGATCGCCGCTGCCTCGGCGTCGGCGCTCGGCAGCGGCATGCCTTCGGCGTCCGTGACGGCGATGGCCACCGTGCCCCGCAGCGCGGGATCCGGGACGTGGCTCCGTGCGAACGCCAGGCTCTGCAGGGTCGGCGTGTATGAGGAGACGACCCGGTCGAAGGCGGTCCTCGGGTTGGCGCGGACGCCGGGATCGTCGCCGGTCAGGTCCTGGTGATGCCCGGCCGCGTGGAGTGGGAGGAAAGCGAGCCCTCCGACCGGGCACCACCACAGACGGCGGGTTGCTGAGGCGTCCGAGTCGGCTTCGGGCAGGGGGTCGACGAATCCGAGGGCTGAGAGGATGTCGCTGACCGCGGCGTCCCACAACCAGCGGAGTATCTCAGCGATACCCTTCTGCGCGGCGGCTCGGTCTTCGGCGTCAGCATCCTGATCTCGAGCGATCTCCACGGTGTCCAGCAGCGTCGCCACCTTCTCTTCGACTGCGTCCTCGGTGAGCTCCGGCAGTGGAATCTGCAGGACTGTGGGCACTGGCCGCGGGGAACGCGCTGACCGCGGGGAACGCGCTGAACGCGCAGAACGCGCAGAACCAGGGTGCCCGGCATCCACGGCGAGCGCGACACCTCCTTGCGGGCCGGCGTAGACGTAGACCACCGGGCCTTCCGCCGCGTGCGCGGCGAGGTCGCTGAACTTCGGTTCCAGGAAGTCCTGGAAGCCCTCGGTCGCGCGGATCTCGGCAAGAATCCGCGTATGCGCGGCGAGCGCGTCCTGTCTGAGCACTGCCAGGCGTCGAGCCGCGAGCCGCTGCTCCGCGACTGGCACCGGCTCGCCGACGGCGCCGCCGTCGTCCTTCTCCGTGAGCGTGTGTTGCAGATCGTCCAGCAGCTCGGTCGCCGATCGCAGCTCGTGCGCCAAGCCGGGTCGGACCTCTTCGAGCCGAGCCATGTCGACGCTTCGTACACGCAGCCGGTCCGCGACCAGGATTCCCCGGGTCTGCTCCAGGATCTCCACGGCGCGCTCCGGCTGACTCGCGTTCAAGGCGAGCGTCGCGAATTGTGTCGCCACGGAGCCCTTGCTCTCGGAGACCTTGAACTCTCGGTCGGCGCGGGACAGTGTTCGATCAGCGAGCAGCGGGAGCAGGGCGATTGCTTCCTCCGCTGAGGCGAGCGCGGCGGTGGGGGACATGCCGCCAAGGCTTAGCATCAAGGCGTACGCGCTCAGCCTGGTCTCCGGGGACGCGGCCGTGTGCTCGGCCGCCAGGCGGAAGGCGTTCTGGACTTCATCGAGTCCCTCGCCGGACCAGGTCGGGTCGTCGTCGTATTCGGCGAGCAGGAAGTGAAAGGTGGCGCGGCCGAGTTTGATCAGGTGGTCGGCCAGAGCGGGGTGGTCATCAGGTGTCGTGGCCACTGCCTCCGTCACGAGGCCTATGATCCGAGCGTGCGTCGCGTTCGCTTCATCGAGGCTGTCGCTGTCCTCCACGTCAATGCCCAGGCTGACGGCGGCGGCCAGGACAGTGGCGAGATTCGTGAGCCGGCCGGCCCGTAGCGGATGCCCGACCGGCGTGCGGCGGACGGCGTCGTCGAGGACCGTGATCGATGCCAGTAGCGCCTGGTCGTCGTCCGTGTGGATGAACAGCTGCCAGAGCGTGTTTCCTTGGATCGTCAGGCGACCTGCGTAGTCCGGCGCTGAAGGGGAGGTCGCGGCCATCGCGGTCTCGATCGCATCGAGGGCGTCGTCCAACAAGCCGACCTGCCCCGTACGGTCGTACAGCAGAGAGATGTTCGCCGCGCTTGCGGTAAGGCGTTTGGCGTATTCCGGATGGCCGAAGACTGTGGTCGCGGCCGCTTCTCTCCCGAGCGCCACCGATTCGGCAAGGACATCCGAGTCGCCGCGAAGCGAATAGAAGTCTCGGAGTGCCTGAGAGAGGTTGTAGGTGAAGCCGGCCCGGGTGTCCCGCGAGATCGCGAGGTTCACGGCGATGCGGTAGGCATCGATGGCCTCGGTGATCGCGGAGATGTCCCTCGTCAGCTCGAAGCGGGTGTGGAGCGCGGATCCCAGACCGGTGTAGAGGGAGCCACGGCCGGGATCGTCGGGACTGACTGCGTCGAGTGCGGCCTGGGCCGCTTCGATCGCCTCGGTGATCGCCTCCGGATCACGCTGGTGGGCCTTCTCCGTGAGGGTCTGTGACAACGCCAAGAGCGAGGCGATGTCATCGGGCCGAGTCGCCAAGGACTCCCGGACGGCGGCCTCGGCTTCAGCCAGAAGCGCGGGGTCGCCGCTCACCTCGTAGTAGGCGCGGAGTGCTTTGGCCAGGTCCAGACGCGGATTCGTCCGCTGTGTGCCCTCCGGATCGACCGCGTCGGCGGCGGCCCGCGCGATACCGACGGCCTCCTCGCGGATAGCGGGGTCAGCACGGGTACGGGCCAGGCCATCCAGTGCGGTCACCAGGTCGGCGAGTCGGTTCGCGCGGTCGACGTCATGCGGAGCCGTGGACTGGACAGCGGCCCGCCCCACCTGAACCGCGAGGTCGAGCAGCCCGAGGTCGTCGTCGCTGTCCGTCAGGCGATAGACCGTCCGGAAAAGCTCCGCGAGCGTGTCGACCGCCAAATCGTCCGTCTCATCGGCGTGCGCCGCAACGGATTCCGTGGCGGCGACACAGGCGGCCCTGAGCCCGGCCAGTAGATCAGGGCTCTGCGTCAGCTTGTAGAGCTCTGCCAGACAGAGCGCTCGCTTGGCGGTGAGTTTGCTTTGCCCGGCCGCATCGACAGCGAGTGACCTCTGCTCCGCGCCGATGAAGTCCAGCGCTTCCGTGAGCAGGCCGGCGTCTTCGGTGGCATCGGCGACGTCCTGGAAGATTTCGAGCACGCGGTCCACGACCAGAGACCGGACACTGGGGTCGGAAACCGGTGCGGTCATCACTGCGCGTGCCGTCTCCAGCGCTTCGTCCAGAGCTGCGGGGTCGCCGTTGGTTCGGCCCAGCGTGCCCTTTGCCAGGGCGACTTGAACCTCGACCAGCGCACGGACGTTCGGATCCAGCGGCGGCCGGACGGCGAGAAGCCGGGTGCCGAGGGCGACGGACTCGTGCAGGAGGTCGCTGTCGCGCGTCCAGCGAAAGAGCATCTGCAGGTGGATCATCAGGGAGGTCATCTGCGCGAGCCCCGCCATGCGGGCGTCTTGTCCGTCGCGCCCCTGCTCCGTGTCCTGAGCAAGCGTGGCAAGCGATGCCCGGCCGGCGGCCACCGCTTCGTTGAGCAGCTCCGGGTCGAAGGTCAAGGCGAAGAGTTCCATCGCCGCGTCGGCGAGCTGACCTTGGTACCGGTGCTGGTTCGGGAAGTCACCGGGGATTGCTGCGATGGCGTCCCGGGCCAGTTGGACAGCGGTGCGCTGGGACTCCTTGTCGTGGCTGCGTGCCCCGGACTCCTGGAGCAGCCGCGCAAGGCTCATCTGGATCGCGCTGCGGCCAGGGTGGCCGGCCGGGGTACGCGCCAGCGCCTCTCGCATGACGGCCACGGCTTCTGGCAACAGCGAGTCGTCATGGCCGGCCTGAGCCAGGCTGCCGAGAGCGTTCCCCAGCGTCATGAGGTGGATGAAACGCCCGGGATCGTCGTCGGACCCGATACCGGCGGCTGTTCGGGCGACCTGGGCGGCTTTTGCGTAGTCTTCGATGTCGCCGGTGGTCGTGGCACGCCGCCCCAACGCGCCCGCATAGTTCGAGTAGAGCCTCGGCGCGTTGGCCTGGTCGAAACCAGCCATGGCGGCGATCGCGGCTTCATGGGTGGAGATCGATTCGGCCAGTGCGGTGTCATCGCCCGTGGCTTCCCACAACTTGAGCAGCGTCGTCCCGAGAACCGATAGGTGGGAATGGACATCTCGATCACCCTCTGGTGAGATGGCGATCGCACTGCGGACTGCCGTGAGCGCTTCGCTGAGGACAGCCGTTTCGCCGGTCAGGTCGTACCGCTCCGACAGCGCGACGCCGAGATTCACCAGCCGGGTGCTTCGGACGATGCTGTTCTGTGCGAAGTCGCGTGAGGAGGCGGCTGAAGGGCCCGCCTGCACTGTGCCTCCGCAACTGGCCAAAGACCGGAGATCGCTCGCCAGGGTGGACTCGAGGCCGGTCTTCGCGGGGTCGTCGTCGGACGTCGCGTCGACGACGATCCGCATAATGGCGACGATCTCCTGCCAGATACCGACCCGACGGTCGGCGACGGCCTGCGGACGCAGTTCGTCAGCCCATTGGGCCAAGAGAGCCACGCTGTCCTCGGACCGGGCTTCGGCCGGCGCCATCCGCATCATCCTGGTCAGCCCCATCACCACCTCGGAGGTGGGCTGGAGGTCGAACAGCTCGGTCAGCACCTCGGCGTAGTCTCCCAGCATTCGGCGCTGTTCGAGCGACTCGTCGGGAACGGAGTTCACGGCCTCCCACCAGAGATCGACGCTCTCCTGGAGCGCGTCGATCAAGCCGGTCTCGGCGTGGGCACGCTCCAGCCCCGCGGCGAACTCCGTCAGCAACTCGACGTGATCGGCCTGATCCCGGGTCCCGGTGTCGGCGGCCTCGCGGCTTGCGTCGACGGCTTCGTACATGCGGAGGATCGAGCGCAGCATCGCGGCGGTATCACGCGTCTGCGAAGAGTCGACGAGCCCCTGGAAGGCTGCCGAGGCCGCCTCGGCGATGGCGGCGTGCTCACTCGCGAATCTCACCCTGACCTCCTGAGGAGGATCGCCGGACGGCTCCCACTTCCATCAGGGTACGCATACGCTTGCCGCATGAGGAGCGAACGGCGCCGCGAGCGCGCCGAAGCCGGCGTCAAAGCACGTATCGGCATGCTGTGCCGGATGGTCGAGCGCACCCCCGGACTCCACGAAGGCCTGGCCGCGGGCGGCGCGGGCGACGCGCTCGATCGGCTGCGTGAGATCGTGGCCGGGGGCCGGTTCGATGCCGACGAGGCCACGGCCCTGCTGGACCTGGTCGACGAGGTGGGCATGGCCGCGCTGAACCTGGACGGCGTGACCACCGGATCGAAGGGCTACCGCCCGCTTCCCGCCGGCCTGGCCCGCGCTGAGTCCGTCTCGGCATGGGTCTGTCCGCACAGCAGCTGCGGCCGCGTCGTCACGTCGGGGGAGTCGGAGACCGCACCGGACTGCACTCTGGGTCCGAGCCGGGTCCCGATGGCCGAATACCGGACCTCGATGTGACGGGATTCCTCGCCGAGATCGCCAAACGGGCAGCCGGCCGCTGGCTGGACCTCCTGGTCCTCCCGGGAGCACTCTGGGTGGCCACAGTGGTTCTGGGGCTGCGCCTCGGGCACGCCCACGCCTTCGCACCGTCCCGCCTGAGCACCTGGATCGACCATCAGGCGAGCCGTCCAGGAGGCCATGACGCGGCAGGCATCCTCCTGATCTCGGCCGCCATCCTGGCCTGCGCCGCCGCGGCGGGTCTCGCGGCCTCGGCGTTGGGCGTCGCCGTCCAGCGCTGGCGCACGCTCCCGGGGCGGCGAGGCCTCTCCCGACTGGCAGTCGCGCTACGGCTTCGACGGTGGAACCGGACCGATCGGCGGTACCGGGAGGCATTCGTGGCTGCCGCAGCGTCCACAGCCGCGGCCCGGCCCGCAGCCGACCGTCGCATCCACGCCGCCCACGCGGCCCACGTCCGGCTGGGCGAGACGGCCCCCACCCGACCGACCTGGATCGGCGACCGCTTCTCCACGACCGGCGCCCGGATCCACGCCGATTTCGGCCTGGACCTGGATCATGTGTGGCCCCGCCTCTGGGTGATCCTCCCGGAGCCGCTGCGGACCGATCTCTCCGCGGCCCAGGACGCATACGCCACAGCCTCTAGGCGCACCGCGTGGGGCGTCATGTACGCGTTCGTAGCCGTCGTCTGGTGGCCTGCGCTGGCGATCGGCGCCGCGGTCATCGTCGCCGGCGAGACACGTAGCCGCACGGCGGCCGTGGCGCTCACCGACCTGATCTGCGCCAGTGTCGAGCTGTATGTCACGGATCTTGCAGACAGGCTCGGCATCACCGCCACGCGGCCGCTTCAGCGTTCCGACGGGCTCGAGATGATGAAGGCGTTGATCGTGATCCGCTGACAGCCCGCCCGCCAATGCTTCGGACTCGGCCGGGTGGACGTCGCGCAGCTGGGCCGAGGCGCGGGCTTGGCTGAGGCGCGGGCTGGGCTGAGCAGATGGCGGTGAGGTGCAGCAGGTACGCCTGGTCTGCTCCGTCAGGCCCCGGCCGCCAGCCGCAGCCGGGCGGCGTCCTGGCTGGGCGCCGCGCCGAACTGGCGCCGGTACTCGCGGCTGAATTGCGAGGGGTTGTCGTACCCGACCCGCTGGGCGACGCCGGTGACGTCCCCGGGGCGGGTGGCCAGCAGCAGCCGCGCCTCCTGAAGCCGGATCTGCTTCTGGAACTGGATCGGGCTCATCGCGGTCACCGCCTGGAAGTTGCGGTAGAAGGCTGAGACGCTCATGCCCGCGATCCGTGCGACGTCCTCGACCCGGAACGGCTGCGCGAAGTGCTCGCGGATCCAGCGCACCGTGCGTGAGATGTGGCTCAGGCTGCTGTCGGGCAGGCCCAGCTGGCGCACGGTGGCGCCCTGCTCGCCGGTGACGGCGCGCCACAGGATCTCGCGCTTGAGCAGCGGCGCCAGCACGGCCTGGTCGCCGGGCTCGTCGAGCAGCCGCACCATCCGCAGCACGGCGTCCAGGAGCGCGGCCGGGGCGTCGCTGACCGCGATCCCGGATGGCGCGGCGGCCGACCGCGGCACGCTCCCGGGACCGGCCTCCAGCAACAGGTCGGCGACCGCTGACGGCTCCAGCACCAGGCCGAAGCCCAGCGCCGGGCGTCCGGGCTCGATCTGCAGGAACTGCCCGGTGACCGGCAGATCCACTGACGTCACGAGGTACTGGCCGGCGCGGTACTCGTACACGCGGTCGCCCAGGGCGAGCCGCTTCGCGCCCTGGACGATGACCGCGAGCACCATCCCCGTCATCGAGGGCGCCGGCGGGTCCGGGCGCTCGACTTTCGACACCAGGACGCCGTCGATCGCCGTGGCGTAGTCCGGCCGCGCGTGGCGGTCCAGCAGGGTGCGCAGTTCGTTGAGGGCGGGCAGCTCGTCGGGGGCCATGGCTCCATTGCAGCACTGTTCACGTGTCTGGACCGGCGGCTGCCACGGGTTCGACGTGCTGTTCCCCGACGCCCGGATCTCCGCCGCCGCCCGGCGTACCCGTACCGACTGGCTGGCGCGACTGCTCACGCAGAGCCCGAATACGTGACATCACCCACCCCCCCCGTAGCGGCACCCACGCCTCATCCCTAGGAGGACCACCATGAAGGTCGCCATCGTTACCGGCGCGAGCTCCGGCATCGGCCGCGGCACCGCCCTGGAGCTCGCCCGGCGCAGCGTCGGCGTCATCCTGACCTACGGCCGCAACGCCCAGGGCGGCCGCGACACGATCGCCGCCATCGAGGAACTGGGCGGCACCGCCGTGGCGCTGCCCCTGGACCTCGGCGAATCCAGCACCTTCGACGCCTTCCGCGAGTCCGTGGCCGGGGCGCTCCGCGACACCTTCCAGCGCGACACCTTCGACTACCTGGTGAACAACGCCGGCACTTCGCAGACCGCGCTGATCGAGGACACCCCCGAGGAGTTGTTCGACCGGCTCTCGCGAGTCCTGCTCAAAGACATCCCTGGAGTTAGGGGTGTCAAGTGGTGATGGGTTCGTGCTGGTTTGTCCAGGCGGTGGCTTCGTCGTAGAGGGTGCCGGTTTTCAGGCAGCCGTGCAGGATCCCGACGAGGCGGTTG
>NZ_BAAAQN010000033.1:0-126031 GCF_039531695.1 Catenulispora yoronensis | reverse complement strand
ACAACGCCGCACTCCGCCAGGTCGCCAACCGCCTCGTCGGGATCCTGCACGGCTGCCTGAAAACCGGCACCCTCTACGACGAAGCCACCGCCTGGACAAACCAGCACGAACCCATCACCACTTGACAGCCCTAACTCCAGGGATGTCTTTGACCTGGCCTTTGATCTAGCTTTTAATATCGGGCTTCCCCAGTAAATCAGCCCTCTGCCATAACCCTCACAACGCGCCCCCTACCCCCGCCCCCTCCCCACCCGCAAAAACACCGGATTCGTCAAAGCCGCCATAGCCCCGAACAACAAAGCATCCCCCATCGTGTTCCCCTGCCCCGGCGACCCATCCGCCATCGGATGCCGAATCTCCGCCCGCACATACGCCGCCAGCGAAGCCGTCGTCCGCCACACCACGACCCCGTCCCCGTTCGCATCCAGCGACTGCTGGAACATCTGCCCCTCGTCCGTGATCAACCGCACCGTCCCGTTCGGCACCCCGTGCGCCTCCAGCCGCACGTCGACCGGCGCCTGCGCGGGCAGTGTGATCGTCTCCCCGATCCCCGCCTGCTTTCCGCCGCCTGTCACCGTGAAGTCGAGCTTCACCGCGGACGACTCGGCGATCCAGCTTCGCCCCGCCCTCAGCCCGTCCATCAGTGCGTCCGTCGCCAGGTCGTCCGCGTACACCACGTTGTGCGGCAGCCCGATCACGTTCGGCACGCTGTGCGCGTCGCTGTTCCCCATCGCCGGCAGCCAGCGCTTTCCTTCGCGGACCGCCTCGCCCAGCTTCTGGTCCCAGGTGCTCACCGCGTGCTCGTCGTCGTACGTCCACGGGCCGGTCCATACCTCCGTGGCGTCCGCGTCGTCGAAGCCGAACTTCCACTGGCACGCCACATACGCGCAGTACATGTGTGCCGGCACCACCAAGCCGCCGTGCTTGCGGACCTGGCGCGAGAACCTTGAGAACGCGTCGTCGCGCGACCGGTACCGCCAGTCGATCCACTCCCCGGCCGGCAGGCCCAGCGCAACCCAGTGTCCGTTGCGGGTGGTGACCTCCTCGCCGGTCACGATCAGCAGGTCCGGGCCCGCGTACTGGCCCCACACCGCGTGCGAGGACGACGTATTGTGGTCCGTCGACACCATGAAGTCCAGGCCCGCGGCGCGCGCGCCCGCCGCGACCTCGCTCGGCAGCCGCTTCCCGTCCGAGTAGACGGTGTGCAGGTGGCAGTCGCCGCGGTACCAGTCACGCCCGCGCCCCTTGGCCCGCGTCGGCGGGTAGTTCGGCACGAACGCCGCGCCCGGCTTCCCGTAGGTCAGCGTCACCTGCACCTGGTAGTTCAGCCCCTGCGGAGCCACCTGGTACGGCCCCAGCACGATGTGCCACGTCCCGCGCTTCACCGGCCCCGGCAGGTAGCCCGGCGTCGCGTCGGAGGCGCTGATCGAGAACGCGGTGCGGAAGCCGCCGGACCAGCCGCGGAAGCCCGGGCCGCCCAGGTCGATGCCCCGCTCGTCGAAGATGCCGATGTCGCAGGAGTTGCCCTTGACCCCGTTCGGCACCGCGGGCCGGTCGTAGGAGTACTGCACGTCGATCTGCCGCACACCGGCCGGGATCTCGACGGGGAGGTAGACGAAGTCGGCGGCCCCGGTGTCCAGGTGGCCGCTGATGGTCTGGGTGACCTGGGTGCCGTCGGCCGGGGCGGAGCCACCAGGCCCGCCGGACCGGTCGTCGGCGTGTGCGAAGGTCATCGGGCCCAGAGTGAGGGCCGCGGTCGCGGCGCCGACCGTCAGCACACCCCGGCGGGACGGGCCGGAGCCGGAGCCCTCCGATTCGGGCAGCGGGTCGACATTGTGCTCGCAGTATCCGTCAGTGCACATGCTTCCCGACCATCGGCGACGCCGGTGAATGGCGCGTGAGAACGAGGCGAAGCCCTTGTGTCGGGTCCACGTGAAAGCAGCGTGCGAGCCGCACACGGCCCACACGCTGCCCTTCAAACAATCAGCGCTCTGCTTCACTCGTCATCAAAACACTGCTTCACCAGGCATCAAAACACTGCTTCGTGCACCATCATGGCCCTGCTTCGATCACCATCACGGCCCTGTTTCACCCGGCAAAGCATCGTTCGTCAGATAACCCCCTGAGCCACCATCGCGTCCGCGACCCGCTCGAACCCGGCCACATTGGCCCCGAACACGTAGTCCCCCGGCACCCCATAGTGCTCAGCCGTCTCATAGCAGGTCTGGTGGATGCTCTCCATGATCCGCGTCAGCTCCCCCTCCACCTGCTCGAACGTCCACTTCTCCCGCCCCGCGTTCTGCTGCATCTCCAACCCGCTCGTCGCCACACCCCCCGCGTTCGCCGCCTTCCCCGGCCCGAACGACACCCCCGCCTCCTGGAACAACCGCACCGCCCCCGGCGTCGTCGGCATGTTCGCGCCCTCCGACACCGCCTTCACCCCGTTGCGGATCAACGTCCGCGCCGCGTCCGTGTCCAGCTCGTTCTGCGTCGCCGACGGCAGCGCGATGTCGGCCGGCACGTCCCACACCGAGCCGTCCTTCACGAACGTCGCCGAGGACCCCCGGCGGTCCGCGTAGTCCGACACCCGGCCCCGCTCCTGCTCCTTGACCTGCTTGAGCAGCTCGACGTCGATCCCGCGGTCGTCGTACACGTACCCGCCGGAGTCGGAGATCGTCACCACCGTGGCGCCCAGCGCCTGCGCCTTCTCGATCGAGTAGATCGCGACGTTCCCGCTCCCGGACACCACCACCTGCTGGCCGTCGAGGTCCTCGCCGCGCATCTTCAGCATCTCGGCCGTGAACACCACGTTCCCGTACCCGGTGGCCTCGGTCCGCCCCGCGGAGCCGCCCCAGTCCAGCCCCTTGCCGGTCAGCACCCCGGCCTCCCAGCGCCGCGTGATGCGCCGGTACTGGCCGAACATGTAGCCGATCTCCCGCGCGCCCACGCCGATGTCGCCGGCCGGGACGTCGATGTCAGCACCCAGATGCCGGTGCAGCTCGGTCATGAACGACTGCGCGAAGCGCATGACCTCGAAGTCGGAGCGGCCGTGCGGGTCGAAGTCGCTGCCGCCCTTGCCGCCGCCCATGTTCAGGCCGGTCAGCGCGTTCTTGAAGATCTGCTCGAAGCCGAGGAACTTCACCGTGCCCAGCGTCACGCTCGGGTGGAAGCGCAGGCCGCCCTTGTACGGGCCGAGCGCGCTGTTGAACTCGATGCGGAAGCCCCGGTTGACGTGGATCTCGCCCTCGTCGTCGGTCCACGGCACGCGGAAGATGAACTGCCGCTCCGGCTCCACGATCCGCTCCACGACGCGGGCGTCGGCGAGATCGGGGCGGGCGTCCAGGACCGGGGCGAGGCTCTCCAGCACCTCGCGGACGGCTTGGTGGAACTCCGGCTCGCCGGGGTTGCGACGCAGGATCTCGTCGTAGACGGCCTCGATGCGGGCCGCGGACGTCGCCGATACGGACTGGCGGAAGTGGAAGGACGTCACCGTTACTCCCTGACTGATCGGGCGCGGCCCGGCGATCAGTGCGCCGAGCGGATCGGATGTCCGAGCGCGATAGGGGCGCAGTATCGGCAGAGCTCCTCGGGCCGCGCTAATGGCACGCCCGAGACCCCGCACCCACCGCGTTCTGCCGCGCAGAACACCAGGGAATCCCAGAACACCACCGGAAAAGAACCCCAACCCGACCGGCGCCACCCCTAGCCACCCACGCGCACCCCCACCCCGCATCCACCCCGCACCCGTCCGCATCCGCCCCGCACCCGTCCCACATCCGCCCCGCATCCGCACCCCCTGAGGGCAAAGACACACGCCAAGGGCGACGCCACACCACATGGCGCCGCCCCGGGGTCCGCGCTCCCCCGAAAAGAACGTCAGTTGACGCCCACGCTGTAGGCCTCCGAGCCCCGTGCGCCCACCGACGGGGACGGCCCCAACGAGGCGGCGCGGGCCCAGATCCCGAGCGTGCGGGTGACCAGCATGGCGATCGCCATGAACACCAGCGCGTCGGTCAGGTCGGCGACGCTCACCTTGTGCGAGATGCCCCAGTGCACCAACTGCGTCGGCCACCAGTGCGAGTTGCCGTAGGAGAAGACGGCCCTCGCCCCGATCACGACCGTCCACAGCGCCGCGTAGCTCCAGCCGGCCCGGCTGACGGGCTTCCCGGTCTGCGGACTGCGATACACGGTCATAAGGGCGACGGCGGCCAGCCCGCAGAGCATGCCCAGCAGGATGCCCGCGATCTGCATCTCCAGGCTGGTGCCCTTCAGGTCCGGCTTCTTGACGAACAGTGGCACGATGACCGCGGCGACCACCAGGGGCCGCACGATGCGCATCGTGCCCACCTTCCGTGCCGGGCCGAGGTCGGTCCCCAGGACCGAGCCCCAGACGGCGGCGTTGACGATCATGGCTTCGGTCAGGTCGGACGCCATGTGTGGATCTCCGTTCGTGTGTCTTGTGTTCCGGGTGGCGCGGGACAAGGCCACGGCGACCGCGCGAAAGGCGGCAACCGGGCGTACCATCCCAAGCCGGACTCGCGGCTCGCTCGCGGCCGACTCGTGCTCGGCTCGCGGCCCGCTCGCGCTGGTCTCAACCCCGGCCCAGAATCGCATCAAACTACTACAAAAGTCATCAATAGCCTGAGCTCTCCACTCCCCCTGATCGGCGGATACTGTTCCTTATGAGGCAGAAGATGGCAGCCTGGGCCGGTCGGGCATTCGGTTTCGTCTGGATCGGCCTGCTCACCATCGGCACCTCGATCCACGGCCACGAACACGGCACCGTGACCGTCCAGATCGCCGGCTACGCCGTCATCGGCGCGGCGATGCTCGGCTGGGCCCTGATCGAGTCCCGCACCGCGCCGAACACCCCGTCCGGAACCGCGATGGTCCTGCTGCTCGCGCTGGTGTCCGGCGCCTCCGGCTTCCTGTGCATGAGCCACAACGGCGCCCTGATGGTGCTGTTCGCCGCCATCGCCGCCCTGATCGCCGGCGGCGACGTCGCGCTCGACACCGCGCTGGCGGTGGCCGGCGTGGGCATCCTCGGCGTGATGGTCGGCGCCCTGATCTTCGGCAACACCGACGCCGCGGCCCTGATCGGCTTCCCGGCCACGATTCTCAGCGCCCTGTTCATCGGCCGGCACCGCCGCGCCTACCGGGTGCAGGCCGAGCAGGCCACCGCGCTGCTGGAACGGACCCAGGAGCTCCAGGAACTCCAGCGCCACACCGACGTCCTGGACGAGCGCACCCGCATCGCCCGCGAGATCCACGACGTCCTGGCCCACTCCCTCGGCGGACTCAGCATCCAGATTCAGGCGGCTCGCGCGGTGCTGGAGGACGGCAACGTCGAGAAGGCGCTCCACGTGCTCGACACGGCGCAGCGGATCGCGAGCGACGGCCTGGTGGAGACCAAGCGCGCGGTCCACGCGCTGCGCGCCGACATCGCCCTCGACCAGGAACTCAGCACCCTGACCAAGACGCACAACAGCCACTACGGCGCCGAGGTCAGCTTCCGCATCGACGGCGCGCCACGCGAGCTCTCCCCGGCGGCGACCATGGCGTTGCTTCGCATCGCGCAGGAAGCACTGGTCAACGCCGCGAAGCACGCCGCACGAGAAGCGGTGGAGCTGACGCTCGCCTACGACGACGGCGAGACCCGCCTGTCGGTCAGCAACGCGGTTCCCGCCGACGCCTCCCCCACCACTTTGCAGACTGTGAATGGCGGCTATGGCCTGACCGGCATGAAGGAGCGGCTGCTGCTGATCGGTGGAACGCTCGACGCCGGGCGGCATGACGACACTTGGACAGTCACCGCCAAAGCCCCGGTCTAGGTGCCTCACCAAGCAAACAGCCAAGCAACCAAGCAACCAAGCAACCAAGCCTATGCCGCCCTGACCAACTACTGCCCGCGGCCAAACAGCGCAGCCACGCCAGGGCCAACCGACCCGGCCTGACCAAGACCTCACCAACCAACGCCAACGCCAAGGCTGCGAAACATGGCAACGTCGCCGCACCAACCTGGCCTGACCAAGACCTCACCAATCCACCGCCCCGCCAACGCCAAGGCCGCGAGCACCAGCTGCCCGCGGCCCAAAGCACAGCGCGCTACCTCACACCGGCCGCCTCACTCCGGCCACCTCACACCCGCTCCCGCACCCGCCCCGCGAAGTGCCGGTTCAACATCCCGTTGATCTCCGGTCCGTTGTCGGCCAGGAAGAAGTGGCCGCCGGGGTACACCTGCAGCTCGAACGCGCCCAGCGTGTGCCCGGCCCATGCCCGGCATTCGTCCAGCGAGGTCTTCGGGTCGCGGTCCCCGGTCAGGGCCGTGATCGGGGCCTCGATCGCCACGCCCGGGGCGCAGCGGTAGGACTCGGTCGCCAGGTAGTCGGCGCGCAGGGCCGGCAGTGCGGCGCGCATCATCTCGTCGTCGTTGAGGATCGCCGCGGCGGTGCCGTCGGTCGCTCGCAGTTCGTCGATGATGCCCTGGTCGTCCCGCAGGTGGATGGTCTCGTCCCGGTGGGTGGACGGCGCGCGGCGGCCGGAGACGAACACGTGGACCGGACCGTGGCCGTTGGCCTCCAGCCGTCGTGCCACCTCGAACGACAGGACCGCGCCCATGCTGTGGCCGAACAGCGTCAGTGGCAGCGCCGGTTGCCGCTCCAGGATCTCCGCGACGCGGTCCGCCAGCTCGTTCATGTCGCTGATCGGGGTCTCCTGCCGCCGGTCCTGGCGGCCGGGGTACTGCACGGCGACCACGTCGACGGACGGGTCCAGCGCCATGGCCACCGGGCGGAAGTAGGGTGCCGAGCCGCCGGCGTAGGGCAGGCAGACCAGGCGGGCGGCCGGGTCCGGGACCGGACGGTAGCGCCGCAGCCAGGCGGCGTCGTCGGAAGAAGTCTGCGACATGACGAT
Organism: Catenulispora yoronensis; assembly: GCF_039531695.1. Lineage (NCBI taxonomy): Bacteria > Bacillati > Actinomycetota > Actinomycetes > Catenulisporales > Catenulisporaceae > Catenulispora > Catenulispora yoronensis. Next base: position 119,119 of record NZ_BAAAQN010000033.1, on the reverse strand, counting down.
CCCCCAAGAATCGTATATAAGGGCTCAGGGCGATGGCGGGGACGGGAGGACCCCCGTTCAACTGTGATACCTCACCACTTGAACACCACCGGAAACTGCCGATCAGCACCGGGAACAGATCAAGAGAATACCCCTGGAGGTGTTCAGGGGCACCGTTGCGCGCAATCACAGCCCCCGATACCTTCAATTCGGCTAGTGACCCGAACCCCAATGCTCTAAACACAAGAGCAGTGAAGGAAATGAGGGGAGACCACGTTGGGCTACAACTTCTCTCTGGTGCTCAACCGAGAGATCACCGACAGCGAGTCCCAGACCCTGAAGCAGTCGGGTTGCTCGCAGGCAGCGTTCACCACCGACTCACTCCCGACCGACGCCAGCGTCCCGGTGACCCGGCTCGACTTCGACGACACCGTCTCGCCGACCCTGGCGGCGGCCATCGAGGCAGCGCTGGAAGCCGTCAAGACGGTTCCGGACATCACCGTCCCGGGCCTGACCGTCCCGGCCCAGCCGGCCGAGCCGGTCCAGCAACCCGAACCCGTCGCCGTCGCGGCCGCGGACTGACCCCCGCCCGGCTCCGGCCGGCACCACGGGCCTGAAAAGCGTCCGCCCCGCACACCCCCCGGCGGGACGGACGCTTTCTCGTCCCCGAAAACAGCGCCGGGGCCCGCCCATCCGAGAAAGAGGCGCCTCGTGCTCGAAGAACTGACAGAAGCCGATCTGAAGCCGATTCCTATAGAACAACTCGCGGAACGCTTGAAGCCGCCCACATTCCCGACCCCGGCCCATGAACGCCGCCACCGCAAAGAACGTCTCGCGGCGGCGCTGCGCCTGTTCGCCCGGTTCGGCTTCGAAGAAGGCGTCGCCGGCCACATTACGGCCCGCGATCCCGAATTCCCGCACTGCTTCTGGGTCAACCCCTTCGGCGTCCCCTTCCGCCACACCAAAGTCAGCGATCTGCTGCTGGTCGACTCCGACGGCAACGTCCTCAAGGGCGACCACATCGTCAACAAGGCCGCCTTCGTGATCCACTCCTCGGTCCACCAGGCGCGCCCGGACGTCGTCGGCGCGGCCCACGCCCACAGCCTGCACGGCAAGGCCCTGTCGAGCACCGACCAGCACATCGAGCCGCTGACCCAGGACGCCTGCGCCTTCTGGGAGGACCACGCGGTGTTCGAGGACTACACCGGACTCGTGAACGACTTGGGCGAGGGTCGACGCATCGCCGAGACCCTGGGCCAGAACAAGGCGGTGATCCTGCGCAACCACGGCCTGCTGACCGTCGGCGCCTCGGTGGAGGGCGCCGCGTGGTGGTTCATCACCATGGAGCGCACGGCCCAGGCGCAGCTGCTGGCGAAGGCGGCCGGCACGACCCACCAGATCAGCCCGGAGAACGCGAAGGCGACCTACGCGGAGCTGGGGCACGAGTACGCCGGCTACATCCAGTTCCAGCCGCTGTTCGAGGAGATCGCCCGGGACGAGCCGGATCTGTTCGACTGAGCGCGAGCACGACGATCGCACCCAGCACGATCACACCGACCGGGGCCCGGGGCCGCCGCGAGAATCTCGCCGCGGCTCCGGGCCCCGAGTCAGGTCAGGACTCAGACTCACTCAGGGTCCTGAGTACGTCCAAGGCTCACTGCGCAGTCCCCGGCGCATGCCACAGGCGGCTTGGTATGCCCAGCGCTCCGAGCCCGTCCAGGGCTCCGACTTCACTCAGAACCCGCTGCCAAGTCTCCGGCGCATGCCACAGGGCCCTGGTTTACCCAGGGCCCCGAGCACCTCACCTCACTTCGCCTCACCTCACCCCATCAACCCCAGCTCCCGATCGATGAGGCTGAACATCTCGTCGTCGCTCGCGTCCTCGATCTCCTGGTTGCTCTGCGCGTTCGCCGAGCCGCCGGTGCGCAGATCCTGGAGGATCCCCTCCAGCCGGGTGATCAGCTTCAGCGGGTTCTCCGCCGGGCGCGCGACCAGCAGCGACTGCAAGCGATCGAGCTCCTTCAGCAGCCCGGCGTCGGTCGCGCCGGTACCGTCCGCGCCGCCGTCCTCGCCGACCGTCTCCGCCCGGAGATACTCGGCCAGGTCGTCAGGGGTCGGATAGTCGAAGATCATTGTCGCGGGCAGTACCAGGCCGGTCGCCGCCGTCAGGCGGTTCCTCAGCTCCACCGCCGTCAGCGAGTCGAAGCCCAGCTCGCGGAACGTGCGGTGGGTGTCCACGCTCTGCCGGCCCGCGATGCCCAGCACCAACGCGACCTGCGTTCGCACGATCGCCCGCAGCGCCTCTTGCTGGTCCGCGCGCGACAGCGTCGCCAGCCGCTCGGCCAACCCCTGCTGTGCCAACGCGGCGTTCTGCGTCGCGGAGCCGCGGCCTGCGGTCCCTCTGCGTACCAGGTTCGCGAACAAGGGCAACGGCTCGGCGCCTCGGCGCGACAGGCGCGCCAAGTCCAGCCGCGCCGCCACCAGCAGCGAATCGTCGGCCTCGCGCGCCCGGTCCAGCAGCGCCAGCCCGTCCTGACCCGACAACGGCGCCAGGCCCTGCCGCGCCATCCGCTCCCGATGCGAGCGGTCCAGTGTGTCCGCCATCCCGCTCGCGCCGGCCCGCTGGTCCTCCAGGTGCCACGGACCCCAGGCCACCGACACCGCCGGCAATCCGGCCCGCTGCCGGTGCGCGGCCAGCGCGTCCAGGAACGTGTTCCCCGCCGCGTAGTTGGCCTGGCCCGCCGCGCCGAAGATGCCCGCCACCGACGAGAACATCACGAAGCTGTCCAGATCAAGGTCCTGCGTCAGCTCGTGCAGATGCCAGGCCCCGTCCAGCTTCGGCCGCAGCACCGCCTCGGTCCGCTCCGCGGTCAGCGACCCCAGCACCGAGTCGTCCAACACGCCCGCGGTGTGCATGATGCCGCTGAGCCGCACGCCGCGCCGCGCCAGCGTCCCGAGCATCTCGGCGACCTGCTCCCGCTCGGCCACATCGCACGCCACCAGCTCCACGCTCGCGCCGACGGCCGCCAGCTCGGCGGCCAGCTCGGCCACTCCCCCGGCGTTGGCGCCGCGCCGCGACGCGAGGATCAGGCTCTCCGCGTGGCCGCCGTTGACCAGGTGCCGCGCGACCAGTCCGCCGAGCGCCCCGGACGCACCGGTGACCAGCACCGCGCCCTTCTCGCGCGGCGTCGGCAGGGTCAGGACCACCTTGCCGACGTTGAGTCCCTGGCTCAGGAACCGGAACGCGTCCACCGCGCGCCGCACGTCCCAGCACGTCACCGGCAGCGGCTCCAGCACGCCCGAGCTGATCAAGGCACTGATCCGCTCCAGGATCCGGCCGATCCGCTCGATCTCGCCGCCGGTCAGCAGGTCCGGCAGCAGATAGACGGCGTCGCCGACGTCGTCCCGCAGATCCGTCTTGCCCAGCTCGACGAACCGCCCGCCCGGCCGCAGCGCCCGCAACGACGCGTCGATCAGCTCACCCGTCAGGGAATTGATGACGACGTCCACGCCCGAGAAGACATCAGCGAACTCCGGCGTCCGCGACGAGGCGATCTGCTCCTCCGGGATGCCCAGGCCCCGCACCGCGTTCCACTTGGCGGGGCTCGCCGTCGCGTAGACCTCCGCGCCCAGATGCCGCGCCAGTTGCACCGCCGCGCCACCGACGCCGCCGGCGGCCGCGTGGACGAGCACCGACTCCCCGGCCTGCACGCCCGCCAGCTCGACGAGTGCGTGGTACGCCGTCACGAACGCGACCGGGACGGCCGCCGCCTGCGCGAAGGTCCAGCCGGCGGGCATGGGAATCAGGGTGCGGGCATCGGCGACCGCGACCGGGCCGAACGCCTCGGCGAACAGCCCGGCGACCGCGTCGCCGACCGCGAAGCGCTCCACGCCCGGACCGATCTCGACGACGATGCCCGCGCCCTCCAGGCCCAGCGGACCGGCCGGTCCCGGGTAGACGCCCAGCACGGTCAGAACATCGCGGAAGTTGACGCCCGCGGCCCGCACGGCGATCCGGACCTGGCCCGGTTCCAGCGCGCGGCTTGTCGATCTCTGCCCGCTCACACCCGCACCAGCAGAAGCGTTCGCAACCTCATCCGAACCCGAACCCGAACCCGCAGCCGCAGCCGCAGCCGCAGTTCCAGTCGAATCCGCAGTCGCGTCCGCACTCCCCGAACCCGCCTCCCCCGCCACCAACCGCAGGCACTCCAACGTTCCCTGGCCCTCGTACCCAAGCCGCCAGCCGCCGCTCTCCGGCACCTTCAACCCGCGGTCGGCGCGCACGAGCCGCGGCACCCGGATCTGTCCGGACCGCACCGCGAACTCGGTCTCCCCGACCCCCAGCCCCGCCGCGATGGACGGTCCGCTGCCCACGGGGTCGTCGACGTCCACCGCCGCGATCCGTCCGGGGTTCTCCGACGCGGCGACCCGCACCATCCCCCACACTCCGGCCACGCCGGGCCGCACCGCCGCCTCCGCGCCCGCGTCCACCGCGCGGCGCGTCACGACCACCAGCCGCGAGGTCCCCAGCCCTTCCGCCGTCAGCCATGCTTGAAGCAGCTCCTGAACCCCGACGACCGCGCCGCGCGCCGCGTGCAGATAGTCATCAGAACCCTGATCGGCTGCGCACACCACCACTGTCTTCGGCGCCGGAGCGCCGCCCGCCACCGCCGCCACCAACGCTTCGAGGTCCGCGTAGGCCGCCGCCCCGGCGAGGCCCAGCCCCGGATCCGCGCCGACGACGGCCCAGTTCTCGGCGCCGTCGACCCCCTCGGCCCGCACCGGCAACGCCTGCCAGCTCACCCGGAACAGCGCCTCCCGGGCCAGCGCCGCGCCCGCGTCGAAGACGTCGGACGGCAGGTCGCCGACCACCACGCCGCCCACCGACGCGATCAGGCCGCCGGTCGCGTCGGCCAGGACCAGGCGATAGCCGTCGGCCTCCGGGGTGACGCGGACCCGCGCGGTCACCGCGTCCACGGCGTGGACCTGCACATCAGCCCACTCATACGCCGCTCGCGGCCGCCCCGTCGACGCCGACCCGGATGACGCCGACCCAGATGGCACAGACCCGGACGGCACCGACCCGGCCGCCGCCCCCTCCTCCACCAACCCGACCACCTGCACCGCCGCGTCCAGCAGCGCCGGATGCACGCCGAACTCCGACGCCCCGACCCCGTCCGGCAGCGTGACCTCGGCGAACACCTCACCGTCCCGCGCCCACGCGGCCCGCACGCCCTGGAACGTCGGCCCCAGGTCGAATCCTGGCCGCTCGTAGAACCCGCTGACGTCGACCGTCTCGGCGCCCGCCGGCGGCCACTGGGTCAGCCCCGGATCGGCGACCGTCTCCGGCTCCGGCTCCAGCACCCCCACCACGTGCCGCACCCACGCCGCCCCGTCGATCTCCGGCCGCGCGAACAGCGCCACCTCGCGCGCGCCGCCGTCGTCCGCAGCGCCGATCGCGACCTGCACCCGCACTCCGCCGGTGTCCGGCACCGCCAGCGGCGCCTCGATGGTCAGCGCCGCGACCCGGCCGCAGCCCACCTCGTCGCCGGCCCGCACAGCCATCTCCACGAGCGCCGCGCTCGGCACCACGGCGACGCCGCCGACCGTGCAGTCCCGCAGCCATCGCTGGGTCTGCAACGACAGCCGTCCGGTGAGCAGCGTGCCACCGGTCTCCGGGACGTCCACGGCCGCCTTCAGCAGTCCGTGGTCGGCGCCGGCCAGTCCGAGCCCTGCGACGTCCCCGGCCCCGGCCGCCTTGCTCAGCCAGAAGTACCGGTGCTGGAAGGCATACGTGGGCAGGTCGACGCCGCGGCCTCCGTCGCAGCCCTCGTAGTATCTCGCCCAATCGACGGCGCCACCGCGCGCCCACACTCCGGCGACCGCCGCCACCAGCGTCTCGATCTCCGGGCGCTGCCGCCGCAGGACCGGCAGCCACGCCTCGCCGTCGGCCGCCGTCACCATCGGGGTCAGGGCCGCGTCCGGCCCGATCTCGACGAACGTCTTCGCGCCCGCCGCCCGCAGTGCCGTGACCGCGTCGCCGAAGCGGACGGCCTCGCGCACGTGCCGGACCCAGTAGCCGGGCTCGGTGACCTCGTCGGCGACCAGGGCGCCGGTCAGCCCCGACACCAGCCCGATCCGTGGCGCGTTCAGGGTGACCCGCGCGACCACGGCCTCGAACTCGGCGAGCATCGGGTCCATCAGCGGCGAGTGGAACGCGTGCGACACCCGCAGCCGCTTGCACCGCACGCCGGCCTCGGTGAGCTCGGCGATCGCCCGCTCGACGCCGGCCTCGTCGCCGGACACCACGACCGACTGGTCGCCGTTCACCGCGGCGACGGCGACCTGGTCCCCGCAGCGGGTCAGCACCTCGGCGACCGCGGCCTCCGAGGCCGCGACCGCCGCCATCGCGCCGCCGCGCGGGAGCTGCTGCATCAGCCGCCCGCGCGCCGCGACCACCGTCGCGGCGTCGGTCAGCGAGAAGACCCCGGCCACGTGGGCCGCCGCCAGCTCACCGATCGAGTGCCCGGCCAGCAGCTGCGGCACGATCCCCCAGGACGCGAGCAGCTCGCACAGCGCCACCTCGACCGCGAACAGTCCGCTCTGCGCCCACATCGTCTCGTTCACGACCTCGGCATCAGCACCGTGAATCACCGACGCCACGGATTCCTCGGCACCCAGCGCCCGGTCGAGTTCGGCGCAGACCTCGTCGAACTTCGCCGCGAACACCGGGTACTTCTCGTACAGCTCGGCGCCCATCACCAACCGCTGCGCGCCTTGGCCGGAGAACACGAACGCGAGGTTGCCGACGCTCTCGGCGTTGCCCCGGACCACCCCGACCGCGTCCTCGTCCGCCGCGACCGCCGCCAGCCCCTCGATCAGGTCCCCGGTCACCACGGCCCGATGCTCGAACGCGGCGCGCGACGTCGCCAGCGCGGCGCCGACGGCGACCGGGTCCAGCTCCGGCCGCGCCAGCGCGAACTCGCGCAGCCGCTCGGCCTGCGCGGCCAACGCCGCCGCGCTCCGGCCGGACACCACCCATGCCGGGGCTATGGCGTCGGCCGCCCTCGTTCCCTCGGCACGCGCCTCGGCCTGGCTCTCAGCCGGCTTCTCGGCCGGCTTCTCGCCCTGGTCCTCAGCACCAGCAGCGGGCTCGCCCCCGACAGCATCAGAGTTCTGTTTCAACGAAACAGGGGCCTGCTCCACGATCACATGGCTGTTCGTCCCGCTGATCCCGAACGAGGACACCGCCGCGCGCCGCGGCCGTCCGGTCTCCGGCCAGGCCGCGGCCTCGGCCACGACCCGGATGGTCTCGGCGGACCAGTCCACATTCGTCGACACCTGGTCGGCGTGCAGCGTCGCCGGCACCACGCCGCGCCGCATCGCCTCGACCATCTTGATGATCCCGGCGACGCCGGCGGCGGCCAGCGAGTGGCCGATGTTGGACTTCACCGATCCCAGCAGCAGCGGCCGTTCCGGGTCGCGGTCCCGGCCGTAGGTCGCGAGCAGGGCCTGGGCCTCGATCGGGTCGCCGAGCGCGGTGCCGGTGCCGTGGCCCTCGATGACGTCGACCTCGTTCGGCGACAGGTTCGCGTTGGCCAGGGCGGCGCGGATGACGCGCTGTTGCGACTGGCCGTTGGGGGCGGTGAGGCCGTTGGAGGCGCCGTCCTGGTTGACGGCGCTGCCGCGCACCACGGCGAGCACTTCGCGGCCGTTGCGCACGGCGTCGGAGAGCCGTTCGACGACGAGCACGCCGACGCCCTCGCCCCAGCCGGTGCCGTCGGCGTCGTCGGAGTACGCCTTGCAGCGGCCGTCCCGGGCCAGGCCGCCCTGCCGGGAGAACTCGGTGTACATCACCGGGGTCGAGTGCACGGTCACGCCGCCGACCAGGGCCAACGACGACTCGCCGGTGCGCAGCGAGTTGACCGCCAGGTGCATGGCCACCAGCGAGGAGGAGCAGGCGGTGTCCAGGGTCACCGCGGGGCCTTGCAGGCCCAGGGTGAAGGAGACCCGTCCGGCGTAGACGCTGACCGCGACGCCGGTCATCAGGAAGCCTTCGAGCGACTCGCCGCCCTCCTGCCGTCCGACGTCGAGGTCGCCGGGGGTGCCGCTGCCGTAGCCGAGGGCGAAGCCGCCGGTGAACACGCCGGTCTGGGAGCCGGCCAGGGTGGTCGGGTCGATGCCGGCCCGTTCCAGCGCCTCCCAGCTGGCCTCCAGCAGCAGCCGCTGCTGCGGGTCCATGGCCAGCGCCTCGCGGGGGCTGATGCCGAAGAACTCGGGGTCGAAGTTCCCGGCGTCGTGCAGGAAGCCGCCGACGTCGGCGTAGGAGGTGCCGGGGTGCTCGGGGTCCGGGTCGAAGAGGTTGTCCAGGTCCCAGCCGCGGTTGTCAGGGAACTTCGTCACGGCGTCGCGGCCCTGGGCGACCAGCTCCCAGAACGACTCGGGGCTGTCCACGCCGCCGGGGAAGCGGCAGCTCATGCCGACGATCGCGATCGGCTCCTGCTGCCGCTCCTCCACTTCCCGCAGCCGCTCCCGGGTCTGAGCCAGATCGGTGGTGACCCGCTTCAGATAGTCGCGAAGCTTGTCCTCGTTCGCCATCGATGACTCCTTGTCCTGCGAGGAACGGTGCCGGTTTTCAGATCCCGAGCTGGTTGTCGATGAAGTCGAAGATGTCGTCGTCGTCGGCGTCCTGGATCTGGTCGGCGACCGATCCGGCGCCGCCCTCCTCGGCGGCTCCGCCGAGCGCGGTCAGGATGCCGCGCAGCCGCGTCTCCAGCCGGCCGCGGGCCGAGGTGTCGGTGACGATCCGGGCCAGGAACGACTCGACCTTCTCCAGCCCCGAGAACGCCGACACCAGCGGGGCGTCGTCGTCGGCCGGGGTGCCGCCGCCGAGTTCGGCCGCGATGTGGTCGGCCAGGGCGTCGGGGGTCGGGAAGTCGAAGATCATGGTGGCGGGCAGCGCCAGGCCGGTCGCGGCGGTGAGCCGGTTGCGCAGCTCCACGGCGGTCAGCGAGTCGAACCCGAGGTCGCGGAACGAGCGGTGGGTCTGGATCGCCTGCGCGTTGCCGATGCCCAGGACCAGCGCGGTCTGGGTGCGCAGGATCTGCAGCAGCGCCTCGTGCCGCTCCTCCGGGGCCAGCGTCGCCAGCCGCTCGGCCAACCCCTGCTGTGCCGAGGCCCCGCCGCGCCCGGCGGACGGCCGGGCCCCGGCGCCGCCGCCGCGCCGCACCAGCTGCGACAGCATCGGGATCGGGTCGGCGCCGGCCCGGGCCAGCCGGGCCAGGTCCATCCGGGCCGCGACCAGCAGCGGGTCGGCGGCGCCGGCGGCGACGTCGAGCAGCGCGAGCCCGTCCGGTCCGGACAGCGGCGCCAGGCCCTGCCGGGCCATCCGCTCCCAGTGTCCGCCCTCCAGGGTTCCGGCCATGCCGCCGGCCGCCGGGTCCTGGAGCTTCCAGGGGCCCCAGGCCATCGACACCGCCGGCAGGCCGCTGCGCCGCCGGTAGCCGGCCAGCGCGTCCATGAAGGTGTTCCCGGCCGCGTAGTTGCCCTGTCCGGCCGAGCCGATGACGCCGGCCACCGAGGAGAACAGCACGAACAGGTCCAGGTCCAGGTCGCGGGTGGCCTCGTGCAGGTGCCAGGCGCCGTCCAGCTTGGGCCGCAGCACCGCCTCGGTGCGCTCGGGCGTCAGCGAGCCGAACACCGCGTCGTCCAGCACGCCGGCGGTGTGGACGACGCCGGTGACCGCGGCCCCGGCCAGCTTCAGCTTCGTGAACATCCCGCCGAGCTGCTTGGCCGAGGCGACGTCGCAGGCCGCGACCCGGACCGAGGCGCCGAGCGCGGCCAGGTCGGCGGCCAGCGCGGCGGCGCCCTTGGCCTCGGCGCCGCGCCGCGAGGCCAGCACCAGCTCCTCGGCCTGCCCGGTCGCCGCCAGGTGCCGCGCGACCAGGGCGCCCAGCGCGCCGGAGGCGCCGGTGACCAGGACCGCTCCGCGCCGGCGGTGGGCGGCCGGCAGGGTCAGCACGACCTTGCCGATGTTGAAGCCCTGGCTCAGGAACCGGAACGCCTCGGCGGCGCGCCGCACGTCCCAGCAGGCGACCGGCGGCGCGTGCAGCACCCCGGACTGGAACAGCGGGTCCAGCGCGGCCAGGATCGAGCCGATCTTCTCAGTGCCCTGATCCAGCAGGTCGAAGGCCTGGTAGGAGACCCCGTACGCGCCGGTGACGGCGTCGGGTTCGCGCAGGTCGGTCTTGCCCATCTCGACGAACCGGCCGCCGGGGCGCATCAGGCGCAGCGAGGCGTCGATGAACTCCCCGGTCAGCGAGTTGAGCACGACGTCGATGCCGCGCTCACCGGCCAGACCGGCGAACTGCTCCTCGAAGTCCAGGGTCCGGGAGGAGGCCAGCTGCTCGGCTGCGACCCCGAGATCCCGCACCACCGGCCACTTGGACGGGCTCGCGGTGCCGTAGACGTCCGCGCCGAGGTGCCGCGCCAGCTGCACCGCCGCGCTCCCGACGCCGCCGGCGGCGGCGTGGATCAGCACCGACTCGCCGCGGCCGAGCCCGGCCAGCTCGACCAGCGCGTAGTAGGCGGTGGCGAAGGCCACCGGGGCGCCGGCCGCCTGGGCGAAGGTCCAGCCCGCCGGGACCGGGATCAGGGCCCTGGCATCGGCGGCGATCACCGGGGAGAAGCCGCCGGTGAACACGCCCATGACCCGGTCGCCGACCCCGAACCCGCGCACGCCGGGCCCGACCTCCAGCACCACGCCGGCGCCCTCCAGGCCCAGCGGTCCGGGCGGCCCGGGGTAGACGCCGAGCACGGTCAGCACGTCGCGGAAGTTCACGCCGGTGGCCCGCAGCCCGACCCGCACGAAGCCGGGTTCCAGGGCGACGGTCGCGCCGTTCGCGGGCACCAGCCGCAGGCACTCCAGCGTGCCCTGCCCCTCGTAGCCCAGGGCCCAGCCGCCGGGCACGATGCCCTCGGGCACCGTCAGGCCGCGGTCGGCGCGCACCATGCGCGGGACGCGGATCTGCCCGCCGCGCACCGCGAACTCGGCCTCGCCGACCGCCAGCCCGGCGGCCAGCGCGGGCCCGCTGCCGGCGACGTCGTCGACGTCGGCGGCGAACACCCGGCCGGGGTTCTCCGAGGCCGCGACCCGGATCAGGCCCCAGACCCCGGCGGTCCCGGGCCGCACCGCGGCCTCGGCCCCGGCGTCCACGGCCCGGTGCGTCACGACCACCAGGCGCGCGGCGGTCAGCTGGTCGGTCCTCAGCCACGCCTGCACCAGGCTCTGCGTCCCGACGACCACACCGCGCGCCAGTCCGGCCGCGTCGTGGTAGTCGCCGCCGGCGGCGCCGCCGCCGGTGAAGCCCTTCATCGCGCCGGCGAAACTGCCCGCGACGCTGCCGACGACCTTGTCCGCCACCTTGCCGGCCACGGACTGGATCCCGGCGCCCTTGGCGACGCCGTTCAGCGCGCCGCTGACGGCGCCGAGCACGCCGCCCTTGATGTTCGTGGTCTTCTCGGCGCGCGGCGGCGCCTGGCAGAACGCGACGACGGTGTGCGGCACCGTCGCCCCGTCGGCCAGCGCGGCGGTCAGCGCCTCCAGGTCGGCGTAGTGCGCGGCGGCGGGCAGGTCCAGGCCGCGGTCCGGCCCGAGGATCGCCCAGCCGGTGCCGTCGGTGGCGGCGCCGGCCTCGTCCTCGGGGGCCGGGGCGGGCTGCCAGCTGACGCGGAACAGCGCCTCGCGGGCCAGCGCGGCGGCCGCGTCGAAGGTGTCCGAGGGCAGTTCGCGCATGGTCAGCGAGCCGACCGAGGCGATCAGGCCGCCGGTGGCGTCGGCCAGGTCGACGCGCACCCCGGCCGGGCCCGAGGCGATCCGCACCCGCGCGGCGACCGCGTCGACGGCGTGCACCTGCACGTCGGCCCACGCGAACGGGACCTGCGGGGTCCCGCCGAAGCCGTCCCCGGCCAGCGAGATGGTCTGCAGCGCGGCGTCGAGCAGCGCCGGGTGGACGCCGAAGCCGGTGGCGGTCACGCCGTCGGGCAGCGCGACCTCGGCGAACACGTCCTCGTCGCGCTTCCACGCGACCCGCACGCCCTGGAACACCGGGCCGTAGCAGAGCCCGGCCCGGGCCAGACCGCTGTAGAACTCCTCCAGGTCGACCCGCTGCGCGCCGGACGGCGGCCACTGGGTCAGGCCGGGGTCGTCGACCGGCGCCGGCTCCGGCTCCAGGACGCCGGAGGCGTGGCGCACCCAGGGCTCGTCGACGCCGTCGCCCTCGACCCGCGCGTACAGCGCGACCTCGCGGGCCCCGGACTCGTCGGCGGCGCCGACCGAGACCTGCACCCGCACGCCCCCGGTCTCCGGGATCACCAGCGGCGCCTCGATCACCAGTTCGCCCAGGCGTCCGCAGCCGACCTCGTCGCCGGCCCGGATCGCCATCTCCACCAACGCGGTGCCGGGCACGATCACGGCTCCGGCGACGGCGTGGTCGACCAGCCACGGATGCGACTGGCGGGTGAGCCGACCGGTGAGCACCACGCCGCCGCTGTCGGGCAGCTCGACGGCCGCCCCGAGCAGACCGTGCTCGGTCCCCGCGACACCGACTCCGGCGAGGTCCTTGCCGCCGCCGGTGGCCATCCCCATCCAGAACCGCTTGCGGTCGAAGGCATAGGTGGGCAGATCGACGCGTCGCGCGCCGGTGCCGGCGTAGTACCGGGACCAGTCGACGGTGCCGCCGCGCACCCACAGCCCGGACAGCGCCGCGGTGAGCGTCTCGGCCTCGTCGCGCTGGCGCCGCAGCACCGGCAGCCAGGCCTCGCCGGCGGCGGCGGTGACCATCGGGGTGAGCGCGGCGTCCGGGCCGATCTCGACGAAGGTGCGCACGCCGGCGGCGCGCAGCGAGGTGACGGCGTCGCCGAAGCGGACGGCTTCGCGCACGTGCCGGATCCAGTAGGTGGGGTCGGTGACCTCCTGCGTCACCGGCTGCCCGGTGAGCCCTGATACCAGCGCCACCTTCGGGATCCGGTACTCCAGGCTCATCGCGACCCGGCCGAACTCGGCCAGCATCGGTTCCATGAGCGGGGAGTGGAAGGCGTGGGAGACCCGGAGCCGCTTGCAGCGCACGCCCTCGGCGGACATCCGCTCCACCGCCACGTCGACCTGGTCCTCGGCGCCGGAGACGACGACCGAGGCGGCGGCGTTGACCGCGGCGATCGCGACGCGGTCGCCGCATTCGGCGAGGATCGCGGAGATCTGCTCCTCGGTGGCGGTCATGGCGACCATGGCGCCGCCGCGCGGCAGCGCCTGCATCAGGCGGCCGCGGGCCGCGACCAGCGCGCAGGCGTCGGGCAGCGACCAGACCCCGGCGACGTGGGCGGCGGCGAGCTCGCCGATGGAGTGCCCCGCGACCAGCTGCGGCGTGACGCCCCAGGAGGCGAGCAGCTCGCACAGCGAGACCTCGATGGCGAACAAGCCGCACTGCGCCCACACGGTCTCGTTGACGAGATCGGCGTCGGTGCCGTGGAAGACCGCCGCGACCGAGCGCCGGCCGTCGGCGGGCTCGGCACCGGGCAGGTCGACGCCGGCCAGGTGCTTGTCGAGTTCGGCGCAGATCTTGTCGAAGGCTCGGGCGAAGACCGGGTGCCGCGCGTACAGGTCGGCGCCCATGCCGAGCCGCTGGGCGCCCTGCCCGGAGAACACGAAGCCGAGCGCGCCGAGCGCGCCGGTCGTCCCGGTGACGACGCCGGACGCCTCCTGGCCGGTGGCCACGGCGGCCAGTCCGGCGGCCAGGTCCTCGCGGCCGGCGCCGGAGACGACCGCGCGGTGTTCGAGGGCCGAGCGGGTGGAGGCCAGGGACCAGCCGATGTCGGCCGGGCTGTGCTCGGGGTGTCCGAGCACGAATTCACGCAGGCGGCCGGCCTGGGACGGCAGTCCTTGGGAGCCGCGTCCGGAGATCGGCCAGGCCGCCAGGCCGAGGGCGGGGGCGGGCGCGGAGCCGGACGCGGACGCGGACGCGGGCGTCGAGGGCCCGGTGCCGTCCGGAGCGCCGTCCGACCGTGCCGAGCCCGGCAGGTCCGGCGCGGCGCCGACCGTGTCGTGCGCCCGGTCCTGCTCAGGGGCCTGCTCCACGATGACGTGGGAGTTGGTGCCGCTGATCCCGAAGGAGGAGATGCCGAAGCGGCGCGGCCGGCCCTCGTCCGGCCAGGCCTCGGCCTCGGTGACCAGCCGCACGGTGCCGCCGGACCAGTCGACCTTCGGGTTCGGCGCGGTGACGTGCAGCGTCTTGGGCACCACGCCGTGCTGGACGGCGCCGATCATCTTGATGATCCCGGCGACGCCGGCGGCGGCCATGGCGTGGCCGATGTTGGACTTGATGGAGCCGAGCAGCAGCGGGTGCTCGGCGTCGCGGGCCTTGCCGTAGGTGGCGATCAGCGCCTGCGCCTCGATCGGGTCGCCGAGCGGGGTGCCGGTGCCGTGGCCCTCGACGACCTCGACGTCGGCGGCGGTGAGCGCGGCGTTGGCCAGCGCGGCGCGGATGACCTGCTGCTGGGACACGCCGCTGGGCGCGGTCAGGCCGTTGGACGCGCCGTCCTGGTTCACCGCGCTGCCGCGGACCAGCGCCAGCACCCGGCGGCCGTTGCGGCGGGCGTCGGAGAGCCGCTCGACGACCAGCACGCCGACGCCCTCGGCCAGGCCGACGCCGTCGGCGCTCTCGGAGTAGGCCTTCGACTCGCCGTCCGGGGCCAGGCCGCGCTGCGCGGCGAACCAGGCCAGCCAGCCGGCGGTGGCGTGCACGGTCGCGCCGCCGACCAGGGCCAGATCGGTCTCGCCGGAGCGCAGCGACTGGCAGGCCAGGTGCAGCGCCACCAGCGAGGAGGAGCAGGCGGTGTCCATGGTGACCGCCGGGCCCATCAGGCCCAGGTTGTAGGAGACCCGGCCGGAGGCGACGGAGGTCGCGGTGCCGGTGAGCATGTAGGTCTCGGCGGAGTCCTTCTCCACCGCCTCCGGCAGGCCGCCGGCGTACTCGGAGGAGAAGGTGCCGGTGAACACGCCGGTCTGGCTGCCGTGCAGGCCCAGCGGGTCGATGCCGGCCCGCTCCAGCGCCTCCCAGCTGGCCTCCATCAGCAGCCGCTGCTGCGGCTCCATGGTGAGCGCCTCGCGCGGGCTGATGCCGAAGAACTCGGCGTCGAACTCATCGGCGTCGGCGACGAAGCCGCCGCGCTGCACCGCGGTCAGGCCGCCGGAGCCGTCGGCGTCCGACATCGTCACCTGGTCCACGCCCCAGGCCCGGTTGGCCGGGAACTCGGTGATGGCGCAGGTGCCGTCGGCGACCAGCCGCCACAGGTCCTCGGGGGTCTCGACCCCGCCGGGCAGGCGGCAGCTCATGCCGACGATGGCGATCGGGTCGTCGGTGCTGTGCGCGGCGGCGCCCACCGCCCCGACCGCGGGCCCGGACTCCTCCGGACCGTCGCCCAGCGCCTCGGCGCCGAGGAAG
Organism: Catenulispora yoronensis; assembly: GCF_039531695.1. Lineage (NCBI taxonomy): Bacteria > Bacillati > Actinomycetota > Actinomycetes > Catenulisporales > Catenulisporaceae > Catenulispora > Catenulispora yoronensis. The sequence goes on along the minus strand of NZ_BAAAQN010000033.1, from coordinate 103,643 downwards.
CGGGCCAGCGTCACAGGGGTCGAATAATCGAACACGACGGTGGTCGGCAGCGCCAGGCCGGTGGCCGCGTTGACGCGGTTGCGCAGGTCGACGGCGGTGACGGAGTCCATGCCGAGCTGCTTGAAGGTCAGCGCCGGGTCGACGGCGTGGTGCGAGGCGTGGCCGAGGATCGCGGCGGCGTGCGTGCGGACCAGGTCCAGCGTGAACTGCTCGCGTTCCAACTCCGACAGATCGATGAGCTGGCGGCGGAGCAGGGTGTCCGCGACGGCGCCGGTCCGCACGGTGTCGGCGGCGGATGGCCCGGCTGCCCCGGACGCCCCGGACGCCCCGGCCTGTCCGGTACCGGCGGCGGTCCGGGCCGGGCCGCCGGCGCCCGCGGCCGCCGAGGCGCCAGGGACCGAGTCGTCGGTGAGCCAGAACCGCTGACGCTGGAAGGCGTAGGTGGGCAGCTCGATCCGGTGCCCGGGGGTCAGCAGCGCGGTCCAGTCGACGGCGACGCCGTGGACATGGGCCTCGGCCAGCGAGGCGAGCAGGCGGTCGGAGCCGCCCTCGTCGCGGCGCAGCGTGCCGATGACCGCGGACAGGTTCCCGCGCCCCAGATCCTCCAGGGTGTCGGTGATCGCCGTGGTGAGGACCGGATGCGCCGAGACCTCGACGAAGGCGTCGTGCCCGGAGCCGGCCAGGACCCGGACGGCGCGGTCGAACTCGACCGGGGAGCGCAGGGACGCGAACCAGTAGGCGGCGTCCATCTCCGGGCCCTGAAGCCATTCGCCGCTCATGGCCGAGACGAGCGGGACCGCGGCGGCGCGCGGGGTGATGCCCGCGAGCGCGGTCCGGATCTCGGACTCGATGGCGTCGACGTGCGCGCTGTGGGAGGCGTAGTCGACGGGGACGACGCGGGCGCGGACCTCGTCGGCGTCGCAGAGTTCTTTCAGCGCCTGCACCGCCTCGGGCTCCCCGGCGACCACGGTCGCGGCGGGGCCGTTGACGGCGGCGACCGACAGGCGGTCGCCGAACGCGGCCAGGCGCTCGCGAACCCGGTCGGCGGACTCGGCGATGGACAGCATCCCGCCGGCCCCGGCCAGGGCGCGCAGCGCCTTCGAGCGCAGGGCGACGACCCGGGCGCCGTCTTCGAGCGTGAGGACGCCGGCGACCGTCGCGGCCGCGATCTCGCCCTGGGAGTGGCCGACGACGGAGGCGGGCTCGACCCCGCCGGCCTGCCAGACGGCGGCCAGCGAGACGGCCACGGCCCACAGCAGCGGCTGGACGATGTCAGCGGCCTGCGGCGGCTCGGCGAGCGCGTCGCGCAGCGAGAAGTCGATGTGGGGCGCCAGGGCCGCCTCGCACTCGGCGAAGCGGGCAGCGAAGGCCGGCGAGTCCGCGAGCAGGTCGCGGCCCATGCCGGCCCACTGGCTGCCCTGGCCCGGGAAGACGAAGGCGGTCTTGCGCGCGCCGGGTGCCGAGGCGCCCGATATCACCCCGGGGTGCGGCTGGCCGGCGGCGAGCGCTTCCAGGCCGTCGGGCGCGAGGACGACGGCGCGGTGTTCGAGGGCTGAGCGGGTGGTGGCCAGCGACCAGGCGAGGTCGGTCGCGTCGAGCTTCGGCCGCTGCGCGATCCACTCGCCCAGGCGGGTGGCCTGGGCGGCCAGGCCCTCGGCGGACCGGCCCGCGACGAGCCAGGCGGAGGTGCCGTGCGCCAGAACCGGCGCCGCCGCTGCCGCACTGAGGGCCGGATTCCGGGCCGGGCTCTGGGCCGGGCTCTGGGCCGGGCTCTGGGCCGCATACTGTGCCGAATTCAGGGCCGAGCCCTGGACCGAGCCCTGGACCGGGCTCTGGGCCGAATCCTGGGCCCGGCCCTGGAGCGGACCCGGGCCCGCCACGGCGCCCGCGCCGGCCGCCAAGCGCTGCGCGTCGGCGCCGTTCGCCGGCCAGCTGGCCCCGAGCGGGATCCGCTTGCGTCCGGGCGCGGCGCCGGCGTGCTCCTCCCCGACAGCCGGCGCCTGCTCCAGGATCACGTGCGCGTTCGTGCCGCTGATGCCGAAGCCGGAGACGGCGGCGCGGCGCGGCCGGTCGGTCACCGGCCAGCGCCGCTGCTCGGTCAGCAGGGTCAGGGCGGCCGGGTCGACGTCGGTGTTCGGCTCGGTGATGTTCAGGGTCTTCGGGGCCACGCCGTAGCGCAGGGCCATGACCATCTTGATCACGCCGGCCACGCCGGCGGCGGCCAGGGTGTGGCCGATGTTCGCCTTCATCGAGCCGACCAGCAGCGGCCGGCCGCGGTCGGCGTAGGCGGCGGCCAGGGCCCGGGCCTCGACGGCGTCGCCGAGCGGGGTGCCGGTGCCGTGCGCCTCGACGACGTCCACGTCGTCCGGGGCCAGGCCGGCGTCGGCGAGGGCGGCGCGGATCACCGCGCTCTGGGCCTCGGGGCTGGGCGCGGTGAGGGTGTCGCTGGCGCCGTCGTTGTTGACCGCGACGCCGGAGAGCACGGCCAGCACCCGGTGGCCGCGGGCCACGGCGTCGGCGAGCCGCTCCAGCACCAGGACACCGACGCCCTCGGACCAGACGGTCCCGTCGGCGTCGGCGGAGAACGGCTTGCAGCGGCCGTCGGCCGCCAGGCCTCTGAGTCTGCTGAAGGCCACGAACGCCCCGGGGGTCGCCATCGCGGACACGCCGCCGGCCAGGGCCAGGGAACACTCGCCGCGCCGCAGCGACTCGGCGGCCAGGTGCAGGGCGACCAGCGAGGAGGAGGCGGCGGTGTCGACGGTCAGGGCCGGGCCGGACAGGCCCAGGGCGTAGGCGACGCGGCCGGACACCACGCTGCCGGTGGTGCCGGTGAACAAGTACCCTGACAGATCGGCCGGGGCAGTGTGCAGGCGCGGGCCGTAGTCCTTGGGCTCGGCGCCGATGAACACGCCGGTGCCGGTGCCGCGCAGCGCGGCCGGGTCGATGGCGGCGCGCTCCAGCGCCTCCCAGGCGGTCTCCAGCACCAGGCGCTGCTGCGGGTCCATGGCCAGCGCCTCGCGCGGCGAGACGCCGAAGAACGCGGCGTCGAAGTCGGCCAGGCCGGGCAGGAACCCGCCGCGGCGGGTGTACGACGTGCCCGGGGCGTCCGGGTCCGGGTCGGCCAGCGCGTCCAGGTCCCAGCCCCGGTCGGCCGGGAAGCCGGTCAGCACCTCGCGCTCGTCGGCGACGACCCGCCACAGCTCCTCCGGTGAGCCCACGCCGCCCGGGTAGCGGCAACCCATGCCCACGATCGCCAATGGCTCGGCGGTGGGGAACGTTCCGGACGCGCTCATTGTCCGCTCCAAATATCAGGGTTCTGCCTCGGTGTGACGCGGGGCGAGTGAGATGCGGGGGCGGCGGGGACGCGGGATCCTGCCTTGTGCGACAGGACCCCCCAGTCCCCGCGCGGCGTCGGTGGCTGACGCCAAAGCGATCGGCGGTGTCTCAGCCGACCGCGACGGCTTGGCGCGATTGCACGGCCAGCTCCGGCGCGGTCAGGGTCATCGTGGTGGGTCCGGGGCGGTGGTCGGCGACCAGGTGCAGCCGCTTGATGTCGGCGGCGGCGGTGGCGCCCAGGGCGGCGCCGCACTCGCAGGCGTCGTCGGTGAAGCCGGCGAAGCGGTAGGCGACGTCCATCATCCGGTTGCGGTCGGTGCGCCGGAAGTCGGCCACCAGGTGGGCGCCGGCCCGGGCGGCCTGGTCGACCAGCCAGTTCAGCAGCACCGCGCCGGCGCCGAAGGACACCACGCGGCAGGAGGTGGCCAGCAGCTTGAGGTTCCACACGCCGGGGAAGTACTCCAGCAGCAGCACGCCGACCGCGCCGTGCGGGCCGAACCGGTCGGTCAGGGTGACGGTGAGCACCGCGTGCTTGGGGTCGGCCAGCAGGGCGCGCAGGTCCTCGTCGCCGTAGTGCACGCCGGTGGCGTTCATCTGGCTGGTGCGCAGCGTCAGCTCCTCGACCCGGGACAGGTCCTCGCCGTCGGCGTGCTTGATGATCATCTGCAGGTCCAGCGTACGCAGGAAGTCCTCGTCGGCGCCGGCGAACTCGCTTTTCTCGGCGTCCCGCTTGAAGCCGGCCTGGTACATCTCGCGGCGCCGGCGGGCGTCGACGGTGACCACCTCGGGGCTGAAGTCCGCCAGCCCGGCCAGCTCCAGCGCCTGCGCCGCGTCATAGACCCGCACCTCCGAGGCGTGGTACTGGACCTCGGCGCGCTCGGCCGGCTGGTCGTCGATGAAGGCGATGGTCTTCAGCGCGAAGTTCAGCTCCTCGGCGATCCGGGCGATCGACTCGGACTTCGGGCCCCAGCCGATCTTCGGCAGCACGAAGTACTCGCTGACGCCGAGCTGCTCCAGCCGGGCCCAGGCGTAGTCGTGGTCGTTCTTGCTGGCCACCGACTGCAGCACGCCGCGGGAGTCCAGCTCGACGATCAGCTCCTTGATGCCGGGGAACAGCTCGACCGAGCCGTCCTCCAGGATGGTGCCGTCCCACAGGGTGTTGTCCAGGTCCCAGACCAGGCACTTGACGAGCGTCGGCTTGTCGGACACCGGAGGTCCTCCTTGTTTCTCAGTCCACTGAAGAGAGGGCGTGCTGGGCGAGGACCAGCTGGCAGATCTCGTTGGTGCCCTCGATGAGTTCCATGCACTTGGCGTCGCGGAAGGCCCGCGCCACCACGTGGCCGTCCTGGGCGCCGGCCGAGGCCAGCACCTGGACCGCCGAGGCGGCGCCGCGCGCGGCGCTGCCGGCCGCGAAGTGCTTGGCCAGCACGGCGGAGACGACCAGTTCGGCGGAGTTCGCGTCCCAGGCCCGGCTGGCCTGCTCGCAGACCGCGGTCGCCGAGCGCTCGGCCACCAGCAGTTCGGCCAGGTGCCGCTGCACCAGCTGGTGCTCGGCCAGCACCTTGCCGGCCTGGGCCCGCTTCTTGGCGTGCGCGGAAGCGGCCTGCAGGCAGGCGCGCAGAATGCCGACGCAGCCCCAGGCGATGGACATCCGGCCGTAGGTCAGGGCGGTGGTGAAGATCATCTGGAGCGACTGCCCGCCGCCGCCGAGCACGGCCGAGGCCGACAGGCGCACGTCGTCGAAGTAGACGTCGCAGTGGCCGGCGGCGCGGCAGCCCAGCGGGTCCGGGATCTTCTCGATCCGCAGCCCGGGGGCGTCGGTGGGGACCATGACCGCGGCGGCGGCGTCCTCGTGCAGCGCGACGATCATGAGGTAGTCGGCGTAGGCGGAGCCGGTGACCCACATCTTGCGGCCGGTGAGGACGAACCCCTCGCCGTCGGCGGTGATCCGGGTGCCCATGCCGGCCAGCTCGCTGCCGGCGCCGGGCTCGCTGAACCCGACCGCGGCCAGCCGACCACCGGTCAGCTCGCCCAGGTAGCGCTTGCGCTGCTCGCGGTCGCCGAACCGGCGCACCGCCGCGGCGGCGATGCCCTGCGAGGTCATGATGCTGCGCAGCGAGCTGTCCAGGGCGCCGACGTAGGCGGTGAACTCGCCGTTGTCCTGGCTGCCGGCGCCCAGCCCGCCGAAGGACTGCGGCACCTCCGCGCACAGCAGGCCCTGGGCGCCGAGCTTGCGCAGCAGCGCGATCGGCAGCTCCCCGGCCAGGTCCCAGGCCCCGGGCTGCGAGCCGACGAGGTCGCCGACCGCAGCCCGGGCCGCGAGCAGCGACTCAGGCATCCGACTCGGCGCCCTGCTGCTCGCGCAGCCGCAGCACCAGCGCGGTCATCGCGGTCACGGTGCGGAAGTTCTCCAGCTTCAGCTCCGGGCCGATGATCGCGATGTCGAAGGTCTCCTCCAGGTGCACGACCAGCTGCATCGCGAACATGGAGCTGACCAGGCCGGAGCCGAACAGGTCCTCGTCCAGGCCGACCTCGGTCTTGATCTGCTCGGCCAGGAACGCCAGCAGCGCCTGCTCGACGGTCGGGGCGTCCAGGGCCTCGGGCGCAGTGTCCTGATCGACGGTCATGAGACAACCTTTCCGTAATCGTAGAAACCCCGGCCGGACTTGCGGCCGTGAGCGCCGGTGCGGACTTTCTCGAGCATGAGCTCGCAGGGGTTGCAGCTCTCGTCCCCGCTGCGCTCGTAGAGCACGACCAGCGAGTCGACGAGGTTGTCGATGCCGATCAGGTCGGCGGTGCGCAGCGGCCCGGTGGAGTGCCCCAGGCACCCCTCCAGCAGCTTGTCGATCGTCTCCACGTCGGCCACGCCGCGCTCGACCAGCTTGGCCGCGCTGTTGATCAGCGGGTGCAGCAGGAAGTTGATGACGAAGCCGGGGTTGTCGTTGACCACCAGCCCCTCGCGGCCCATCGCGGCCAGCAGCGCCTTGCCGCCGGCCATGGTGGCCTCGGAGGTGCGCGGCCCGCGGATCATCTCCACGGCCTTGATCAGATAGGTCGGGTTCATGAAGTGCACGCCGACCAGTTCCTCGGGCCGCTCCAGCCAGTCCGCCATCTCGTCGATCGGGATGCACGAGGTGTTGGAGATGACCACGGTGCCCGGCCGGACGATCCGCCCGGCCTCGGTCAGGACCTTCTCCTTGACCTCGGCGACCTCCAGCACCGCCTCGACCACCACGGTGGCCTCGGCGATCCCGGACAGCTCGGTGGTGGTGGTCAGGGTGCCCGGGGCCACGCCGGCCGGCAGCGCGCCCATCAGCTGCGCGTGCCGGGTCTTCTCCTTGATCTTGCGGCGCCCGGCGGCCAGCAGCTCGTCGCTGACGTCCACCAGGACGACGTCGACACCGTGCCCCAGGGCCGTGGCGGTGATGTTGGTGCCCATGACCCCGGCGCCGACGACGGCGAGCCGGTGCCCGGTGTGGTCAGTGCCCATCGACGGGACCTCCCTGCGATCGGTAGGTGTTGGTTATGTGTCCAGCCACTCGGCGACGGCTTGAGCCGTCGTCGCGGCGTGGTCTCGCAGCAGGCTGAAGTGGTCGCCGGGGACGTCGGCGACGGTCATCGCCGCCGACAGGTCCCAGCCGGACGGCCCCGCCAGGGATTCGGCGGCCCGCAGCAGAAGCGTCGGGATGGCGGTGCGGGGCAGGCCGCGCCAGTCCATCGAGTAGTAGTGCGCCAGGGCGGTGAGCCACTCGTCGCCGCCGAGGCTGTGCCGCTCGGAGTCGTTCGCCAGCACGGCGCCGGCCAGGTAGGCCTGCACGGCGTCGGGGACGCCGTCGTCCTCGGGGACGAAGGTGTCGATCAGGACCAGCCCGGCGACCTCGGACCCCTCGTCGGCCAGCCGGTCGGCGACGGCGTGCGCGACCAGGCCGCCGGAGGAGAAGCCGACCAGCACCGCCGGCCGGCCGGCGGCGGTCCGGCGCACGCTCGCGGCGCAGACGTCCAGCAGGGCGCCGACGTCGGCGGCCAGCGGCTCGCCGGCGGCGAAGCCCGGTGTCGGCACGACCGAGACCGCGCGGCGGCCGCGGAACCCGGCGGCGAACCGCGCGAACTCCTGGGCGTCGGAGCTGCCCCCGAACGACGGGAAGCAGATCAGCTGCGGGGTCTGCGGGCCGCGGGAGACGACGGTGGCCTCCGGGACCTCGGCGAGCTCGGCGGCCGCGGCGAACCGGGGCCGGAACGCGGCCAGGCCCCTGATCAGCGCCATCAGCTCCGGCGCGCGGTCCTGTTGGACGGCTTGCAGATACAGGGCTCTGAGGGTGTCGGTGGCGGTGGCGGTGGCGGTGGCGGTGGCGGCGGGGCCGCTGGGGGTGCCGGTCGCGGCCGCGGTCCCGGCGGGCTCGGCAGCCCCGGCCAGCCGGTAGCGGCGGGCGTCGCGGTCGGCCTTCGCGGGCGCGTCCTGCCCGTCGCCGGACAGCACTCCGGCCGCCGCCAGCTTCGCGCGCAGGAACGGGGCCAGTTCGCCGGGCGTCGGGTGGTCGAAGGCCATGGCGCCGGTGAGCCGCAGGCCGGTGATCGCGTTGACCCGGTTGCGCAGTTCGACGGCGGTCAGCGAGTCGAAGCCCTGCTCCAGGAACGTGATGTCGACGGCGACGGCCTCGGGCGAGTCGTGGCCCAGGACCGAGGCGGCCTCGGAGCGGACCAGGTCCGTCAGGATCCTGACCTGCTCGGCCTCGGTGCCCCGGGCCAGGCGCTCGCGCAGTGCCGGACCGGCGAACTGCGAGCCGGTCTCGCGGACCGCGCGCGGCACCGGGGCGAGGGCGCGCAGGCAGGCCGGGAGACGGCCGGAGCGGGCCACGGCGCGCAGCGTCGGGATGCTCAGCCGGATCGGGGCGAGCAGCGGCTCGTCCCGGCCCACGGCCAGCTCCAGCAGGCCCAGGCCGTCCTCGGCCCCGATGGTGCCGACCCCGCTGGAGCCGATGCGGCTGCGCTCCCCGGCGTCCAGGTGCCCGGTCATGGCGCTGGCGTCGGCCCACAGGCCCCAGGTGAGGGCGTGGGCCGGCAGGCCGAGGGCGTGCCGGTGGCCGGCGAGGGCGTCGAGGAAGGCGTTCGCCGCGGCGTAGTTGCCCTGCCCGGGCGCGCCGAGCGTCGCGGCGGCCGAGGAGAACAGGACGAAGGTGTCGAGGTCCCGGTCGCGGGTGAGCCGGTGCAGGTGCCACGCCGACGTGGCCTTGGGGTGCATGACGCCGGCGATCCGCTCCGGGGTGAGCGAGGCGACGACGCCGTCGTCGAGCACCCCGGCGGTGTGGACGACGCCGGTGAGCGGGACATCGGCGAGCAGCCCGGCCAGCGCGCGCTCGTCGGCGGCGTCGCAGGAGACGATGCGCACGGCGGTGCCGGTGGCTTCACCGACGCCGGCCAGCCGGGCCGCGAGCGCCGCGGCGCCGGGCGCCAGCGGGCCGGAGCGGCTGGACAGGACGAGTTCGGCGGCGCGGCCGGTAGCGGCGTAGCGCTCGGCGACGAGGGCACCGAGGGTGCCGGTGCCGCCGGTGATGAGCACGGTGCCGCGCGGACGCGGGGCGGCGGGGTCCGGCGGGATGGTGAGGACGACCTTCTCGCGGCCGTCGGCGGCGGCGCGGAAGGCTTCGGAGGCGCGGCGCACGTCCCAGGCGTGCAGGGGCGGCGGGAGCTGCGCGGAGGCGGCGGAGAGCGCGGCGGAATCGAGGGGCGCCGGATCGGACTGCGAGGCGGTCACCGAGCCTTTCGCCGAGGCGGTCGCCGAACTGGATGCCGAGCCGTTGGCCGAACCGGTCGCCGCACCGTTGGCCGAGCCGGATGTCGAGCCAGGCACCGAGCCGGTCGCGGGCCATCGGGCTGCCGCTTCGGCGAAGGTCCAGCCGGTCGGGATCGGGGCCAGGCCGGTGGCGTCGGCGACGGCGACCGGTCCGATCGAGCCGGGGGCGAAGCCGAAGACGCGGTCGCCGGGCTTGAAGGTCTTGACCTTGCTTTCGAGCACGACGCCGGCGATCTCGGCGCCGAGCGGCTCGGGGGCGTCGTCGGCGGTGGTGGCGGCCGCGGCGGCCAGGTCGGCGGCGTCGATCCCGGCGGCGCGCACCGCGATCCGGACCTGTCCGGCCCGGAGCTTCTCAGCGGCCTGCGGATACGGCACCAGCATCAGCCCCTCGGCGGCGGCCAGGCGCCAGGGCTTGTCGCCCTCCGGGATCGGCAGTCCGGCCAGCGGGCGCACGAGCCGCCGCGCGCGGACGACACTGCCCCGCAGCGCGAGTTCGGGCTCGGACTCGCCGCCGCCGAGCGCGGCGACGACCAGTTCGGCCGCCCCGCTGTCGACGGCGCCGACCGGCAGGTCGAACAGCAGCAGCCGATCGGGGTTCTCCGACTGCGCCGAGCGCACCAAGCCCCACACCGCCGCCGCCGCGGGATCCGCGACCCCTTCTCCGGGCTCCGCGGCCACCGCGCCCCGGCTCACCAGCGCCAGCCGCGCCGGCCCCAACCGGTCCTCGACCAACCACTCCTGAACCAGCGCGAGCGTATCGACGGTCAGCGCACAGGCCGCCGCCCCAACATTGCCGCTGGCTTCGACATCAGTTCCGACTCCGGCACCGACTCCGGTTCCAGTTCCGATTCCAACTCCGACTCCGACTCCGACTCCGACTCCACTTCCGGTTCCGGCTTCGATTCCGACTCCGGTTCCGGTTCCGACTCTGAGTCCTGTTCCGGTTCCGGTTCCGACTTCGGTTCCGGCTTCGGCATTGATTCCCGCTCCGGTTCCGGCCTCCGCCGAGCCCAGCGGCGCAAGCACCAGGTCCGGCAGCAGCTCGCCGTCCTCCACCGCCTGGACGAGGTCGGCCAGGCTCGCGTGCGAGCGGACGTCCACGCCCGCCGCGCCCAGATCGCCGGCCAGGTCGTCGGGATCGGCGCCGAGCACGGCCCAGCGAATCCGACCGATCGGCGCGGCGGTGATCGTCGGCAGCGCGGTCCAGTCGACCGCGAACAGCGCGTCGGACAGGTCGCGGTGGTCGGCGGCGGTCGGCGTCTGGTCGACCGAGGCGCGGCGCATCAGCAGGGAGTCGACCGCCAGCACGCGCGAGCCGCTCAGGTCGGTGGCGGTCAGCGAGTAGCCGCCGTCCTCGTCCTGGCGCAGGCGGACGCGCAGGGTGCGGGCGCCGGTGGCTTCCAGCGACACGCCGTTCCAGCCGAAGGAGAGCCAGGTCTGGCCCTCGCCGGCGCCGGTGATGAAGATGCCCGCCTGCTGCGCGGCGTCGAACAGGGCCGGGTGCAGGCCGAACCGCGGGGCGTCCTCGGCGAGGTCGGACGGCAGGGCGACCTCGGCGAAGACGTCGCCGCCGCGACGCCAGACCGCGCGCAGGCCGTGGAAGGCCGGGCCCAGGGCGTAGCCGCCGGCCGCCGCCGCCTCGTAGAAGCCCTCGATGTCGACGGCCTGCGCGCCGGCCGGGGGCCAGGCGGCGAAGTCGGGGTCAGGAGCCTGCGACGCCGGGCGCGCGGGGGCGAGCAAGCCGCTGGCGTGGCGGGTCCACGGTGCCTGCTGCTCGGCGTCGGCGGCGGGCCGGGAGTGGATCTCGAAGGGCCGCCGGCCGTCCTCGTCGGCCGCGCCGACGAAGACCTGCGCGTGGACCGCGCCCTTGGCGGGCAGCACCAGCGGCGTCTCCAGCGTCAGGTCCTCGATCCGGACCACGCCGGCCTGGTAGCCGGCGACCAGCGCCAGCTCCACGAACGCGGTGCCGGGCAGGATCACGGTGCCGTGCACCACGTGGTCGGCCAGCCAGGGGTGGGTGCGCTGGGACAACCGCCCGGTCAGCAGCCAGCCGGCGCCGCCGGCCAGCTCGGCGGCCGCGCCCAGCAGCGGGTGGCCGATCGGACTCAGGCCCAGGTCGGCGGCGCCGCTGGTGGCGGTCTTGCCGGTGCGGGGCCAGAAGTGCCCGCGCTGGAAGGCGTAGGTCGGCAGCTCCACGCGCCGTCCGGCGCCGAGCACCGCGGCCCAGTCCACCGGGACCCCGGCGACGTACAGCCTGGCCAGCGACGTCAGCAGCCCGGCGGCGCCGGCGTCCTCGCGCCGCACGGTCCCGGCGACGACCGGCGCCGCCCCGCCCAGGGCCTCGGCGGTCTCGGTGACGGCGCTGCCCAGCACCGGCTGCGCGCAGACCTCGACGAAGGTGCCGTGGCCGGCGCCGGCGAGCTCGGCGACGGCGTCGGCGAAGCGGACCGGCTGCCGGACGTTGGCGTACCAGTAGTCGGCGTCGAGTTCGGACCCTGAGACCCAGCGGCCCAGCGCGGTGGAGTAGAGCGCGACGGTGCCCGGGGTCGGCCGGATCCCGGCCAGCGCCGCCGTCAGCCCGGCCCGGACCGGCTCGACCCGGGCCGAGTGCGCCACGAAGTCGGCGGTGGCCGGCACCCGCCAGCGCAGGATCCGCCGCTTGGACAGCAGCGCCTCCAGCGCGTCGAGGTCCTCCGGCGATCCGGCGACCACGGTCGCGGCCGGGGAGTTCACGGCCGCCACCGACAGGTCCGGGAAGTCGCTCAGGATCTCCAGCACCCCGGCCTCGGGCAGCACGACCGACAGCAGCCCGCCGCGCACGTTCAGCGCCGCCAGCGCCCTGGACCGCTCCACCACGATCCGGGCCGCGTCGGGCAGCGTCAGCATCCCGGCGACGGTGGCCGCGGCGATCTCGCCCTGGCTGTGGCCGACCACGGCGTCGGCCCGGACCCCGGCCGCCTCCCACACGGCGGCGAGCGCGACCATGACGGCCCACATCACCGGCTGCGCCACGTCGGCGGAGTCGATGGTCGGGGCCCCCTCGGCCTGGCGGATCACGTCGCGCGCCGACCAGTCGACGTGCGCGGAGAGCGCGGCCGCGCACTCGGCGAAGCGGGCGGCGAACACCGGCGAGGCGTCGAGCAGCTCGGCACCCATACCAGGCCACTGACTCCCCTGTCCGGGGAAGACGAACACGGTGCGGCCCGGACCCGAGCCCGGGACGCTGCCGACCACCGCGCCGCCGGCCGGCTGCGCGGTCGCCACGGCGGCCAGGCGCACGGCCAGCTCGCCGCGGTCGGAGCCGATGACCACGGCCCGGTGCCCGAAGGTGGAGCGGGTGGTGGCCAGCGACCAGGCGACGTCGGCCGGTTCCAGCTCCGGCCGGGCCAGGGCGAACTCGCGCAGGCGCCCGGCCTGGCCGGCCAGGGCGTCGGCGGAGCGGGCCGAGACCAGCCAGGCCGAGACGCCGGTGCCGGACAGGACCGGCACGGCCGCGAATTCGGCTCCGGGACCGTCGAGACCGTCGGGACCAACAGCACCAGCCGAGTCGACAGCATCGGCCGAGCCGGCAGCACCGACAGCACCGAAAGCACCGCCAGCACCGCCGACGGCACCGCCACCGGCCACGCCCCCGTCAGCCCCCTGCGACGCCGGAGCCTCCTCCACGATGACGTGCGCGTTGGTACCGCTGATCCCGAAGCCGGAGACCCCGGCCCGGCGCGGCCGGTCGCCGTCGAACGGCCATGGCACGTGGTCGCTGAGCAGCCTGACGTTGCCCGCCGACCAGTCGATGTGCGGCGAGGGATGCTCGACGTGCAGGGTGCGCGGCAGCAGCCGGTGCCGCAGCGCCATGATCATCTTGATCACGCCGGCCATCCCGGCGGCGGCCTGCGCGTGCCCGATGTTCGACTTGACCGAGCCCAGATACACCGGCCGGTCCTCGGGCCGGCCCTGGCCGTAGGTGGCGATGACGGCCTGCGCCTCGATCGGGTCGCCCAGCACGGTGCCCGAGCCGTGCGCCTCGACCACGTCGACGTCGTCGGTGGTCAGGTCGGCGCTGGCCAGCGCGGTGCGGATGACCCGCTGCTGGGACAGCCCGTTCGGCGCGGTGAAGCCGTTGGAGGCGCCGTCCTGGTTCACCGCGCTGCCGCGGATCACCGCCAGGATCTCCCGGCCGTGGCGGCGCGCGTCGGACAGCCGCTCGACGACCAGGATCGCCGCGCCCTCCCCCATGCCCATGCCGTCGGCCTCGGCGGCGAAGGACTTGCAGCGGCCGTCCGGGGCCAGGCCCAGCGACGAGCCGAAGCCGAACGGGGAGGTGGACGGCATCACGGTGACGCCGCCGACCAGCGCCAGGTCGCACTCGCCGGAGCGCAACGCCTGGCCCGCCAGGTGGATCGCGACCAGCGAGGAGGAGCAGGCGGTGTCGACGCTGATCGCCGGGCCCTCGAGGCCGAGGGTGTAGGCGACGCGGCCGGAGATCACGCTGCCGCCGTCGCTGGCCGGGGTGTAGCCCTGGAGCGCCTCCAGCGGGAGGATGTCGCCGTAGGTCTGCATCCAGCCGCCGGCGAACACGCCGGTCTGCGAGCCGCGCAGCGAGTGCGGGTCGATCCCGGCCCGCTCCAGCGCCTCCCACGACACCTCCAGCAGCAGCCGCTGCTGCGGGTCGGTGGCCAGGGCCTCGCGCGGGCTGATGCCGAAGAACCCGGCGTCGAACTCGGCGGCGTCGGCGAGGTAGCCGCCCTCCTGGCCGTACTCGCCCTCCAGGTCCCAGCCGCGGTCGGCCGGGAAGCCGCAGATCGCGTCGGTGCCGCCGGCCACCAGCTCCCACAGGTCGTCGGGGCCGTGCACGCCGCCGGGGAAGCGGCAGCCGATGCCGATGACGGCCAGCGGCTCGCCGTCGGCGGCGGTCAGGGTGGGGCCGGAGCCGGCCGCGTCGGTCTTCGTGCCGAGCACCCGGCCCAGCAGATGGCGCGCGGCGGCGGTCGAGTTCGGGTAGTCGAAGACCAGGGTGGAGGGCAGGGTCAGACCGCTGGCCCCGTTGAGGCGGTTGCGCAGCTCGACGGCGGTCACCGAGTCGAAGCCCAGGTCCTTGAACGCGCGGTCCGGGTCGACGTCGTCGCCGGAGGCGTAGCCGAGCACGGCCGCGACCTCGGCGCGGACCACCCCGACGACGGTGCGCTCCTGCTCGGCCGGGGACAGGCCGTCGAGGCGGCGGGCCAGGGCCGTGCGCGGGGTGTCGTCAGAGCTCTCCGAAGCCCCGGACAGCACCCGGCGCACCTCGGGCAGCGAGGCGATCAGCGGGCTCGGCCGGCGCAGGGTGAAGGTCGGGGCGAAGGTGTCCCAGTCGATGTCCGCGACGCTGACCAGGCAGTCGCCGCTGTCCAGGGCCTGGGCCAGGGCCTTGACTCCCTGGTCGGGACTCATCAGGCGCATGCCGTAGCGCTGCATCTGGTCGCCGGCGTCGCCGGAGCCCATGCCGCCGCCGTCCCACAGGCCCCAGGCCACGGAGGTCGCGGCCAGGCCGCGGGCGCGCCGGTCCTCGGCGACGGCGTCCATGTAGGCGTTGGCCGCGGCGTACGCGCCGAGCGAACCGCTGCCCCAGGTCGCGGCACCGGAGGAGAACAGCACGAAGGCGTCGAGATCGAGGTCCCGCGTCAGCTCGTCGAGCAGATCGGTGCCGGCGCGCTTGGCGCCGAGCTCGTTGGCGAGGTCCGCGGGCACGATCTCCTGGACCGCGCAGCCGTGCGCGACCCCGGCCGCGTGCAGCACGCCGGACAGCGACGGGCCGTCGGCGGCCAGGCGCGCCAGCAGGCCCTCGACGTCCCCGCGCTCCGCGATGTCGCAGGCGATGATCTCCGCGAGGGTGCCGCTGTGGGCCAGGTTCGCGGCCAGTTCGGCGGCGCCGCGGCTCGACGCGCCGGACCGGCTGGTCAGCACCACGCGCGGGGCGCCGCGTTCGGCGGCGAGCTGAGCGACGAAGCCGCCGATGGCACCGGTGCCGCCGGTGACCAGGACCGTGCCGCGCGGCTGCCACGCCGGGCCGGCGACGACCGGGGCGTGGGAGAGGCGGCGGCCCAGGATCCCGGCCGCGCGCACCGCGACCTGGTCCTCGCCGCAGCCGGCCAGGACGGCGCCGACGCGGGAGGCACCGCGCTCGTCCCAGGACTCGGGAAGGTCGATCAGACCGCCCCACTGATCGGGGTGTTCGAGCCCTGCGACCCGGCCCAGCCCCCAGACCTGCGCCTGCACCGGGCTGGCCGGACGCTCGCCCGGAGCCGCGCCGACCGCGCCCCGGGTGGCCACCCACAGCGGCGCGGCGGTGCCGGTCTCGGCGAGCGCCTGCATCAGGGTGACGGTGCCCGCCAGGCCGGAGGCGACGGTCGCGTAGCCCGGCAGCGGGGTCTCGTCGAGCGCCAGCAGCGACAGCACCCCGGACACCGTGATCCGGCGGCTGGGCTCCGGCGGCGCGGCCGGGTCCGAGCCGTTCGCAGTGGCGAGGCGACCGTGGGCTCCGTCGGCTCCGGCGGGTTCGGCTCCGGTGGGTTCGCCGGCAGCGGGTTCGGAACCGGAGGCCGCGGCGAGCGCCTGGGCGATCCGTCCGGCGAGCAGCGGCCGGGTGAGCTCCTCGGGCGCGACGCCGAGGATCAGCGTCTCGGCGCCCTTGTCGGTCAGGGCCCGGACGCAGCTTCCGGCGGTCGTCTCGTGGTCGGCGCCCTCGGGGACGACGACGAGCCAGGTGCCGTCGAGCACGGTGGCGGCCGGGTCCGGGACCGGGGCCCAGGTGATGCGGTAGCGCCAGTCGGCGATCTGGGAGTCGGCGCGTTCGCGGTTCCGCCAGGCGGCCAGCACTTCGTCGAGGGCTTCGCCGTCGGCGCCGAGGCTGTCGGCCAGTTCGCGGAACTCGCCGTTGTCGACGGCGGCCCAGAAGGCGCCGTCCTCGGCGTGGCCGGGTGCGGCCGGCGGCCAGAAGTGGCCGTGCTGGAAGGCGTAGGTGGGCAGGGCGACGCGGTCGCCGGGTTCGAGGACCGCGGTCCAGTCGACGTCGACGCCGTGGACGTGGGCCTCGGCCAGCGAGGCGAGCAGTCGGGCCGGGCCGCCCTCGTCGCGGCGCAGGGTGCCGGTGACGACCGGCGCGGGCAGGACGGCGTCCTGGGCGGCGGCTTCCAGGGAGTCGCCGATGGCGCCGGTGAGGACCGGGTGCGCGGAGATCTCGATGAAGACCTGGTATTCGGTGCCGGCCAGGGTGCGGACGGCGCGGTCGAACTCGACCGGGGAGCGCAGGGAGTCGTACCAGTAGTCGGCGTCGAGTTCGGGGCCGTCGAGCCAGGCGCCGCCCATCGCCCAGACTTTCGAGCTGGTACTGATCATGGGGACGCGGCCGGCGGTCGGCGTGACGCCGGCCAGGACCCGCTTGATGTCGCTCTCCAGCTCGTCGATCTGCGCGCAGTGGGAGGCGTAGTCGACGGGGATGATCCGGGCCCTGACATCCTCGGACTTGCAGGTGTCGCAGAGTTCTTGGAGCGCGGCGGGCTCGCCGGACACGACGGTGGCCGCCGGCCCGTTCACGGCGGCGACGGAGACGCGGTCGCCGTAGGCGGCGAGGCGGGTGCGGACCCGGTCGGCGGGTTCGGCGATCGAGAGCATCCCGCCCTTGCCGGCCAACGGTTTCAGCGCCTGCGACCGCAGCGCCACGACCTTCGCCGCGTCGTCGAGCGACAGGATCCCGGCGACGGCGGCGGCCGCGATCTCGCCCTGCGAGTGGCCGACCACGGCGTCCGGCCGGACTCCGGCGGCCTCCCACACGGCGGCCAGCGACACCATCATCGCCCACAGCGCGGGCTGCACGATCTCGGCGGCTTCCAGCTCCGGCGCGCCGTCGGCGCCGGTCACCAGGTCGCGCACCGACCATGGGAGATAGGGGGCCAGGGCCGCCTCGCACTCGGCGAACCGGGCGGCGAACACCGGCGAGGCGGCCAGCAGGTCGCGGCCCATGCCGATCCACTGGCTGCCCTGCCCGGGGAAGACGAACACGCGGCGGCCGACGCCGGCGGCGGGCACGGCGCCGGTGGTGACGCCGGTTCCGGGCTGTCCGGTGGCGACGGCGGCGAGTCCGGCGTTCAGGGCTTCGCGGGCGGCGCCGGTCACGACGGCGCGGTGCTCGAACGCGGACCGGGTGGTGGCCAGCGACCAGCCGACGGCGGCCGGGCTCAGCCCCGGCGCGCCGAGGGCGAACTCGCGCAGCCGTCCGGCCTGGGCGGCCAGTCCGGCGGCGGTGCGTCCGGAGACCGGCCAGGCGTGCACGGCGGAGCCGGCCAGCACCTTCGGCGCGGGCTGCTCCTCGGCCGGGATCTCGGCTTCGAGGTCGGCGCCGTCCTCGTCGGCGGACCGCGGCGCGCCCTCCGCGACGGCCGGGGCCTCTTCGACGATGACGTGGGCGTTGGTGCCGCTGAGTCCGAAGGCTGATACGCCGGCCCGGCGCGGCTGCTCGCCGGCCGGCCAGGGCCGGGCCTGGCCGAGCAGCCGGACGGTGTTGTCCGACCAGTCGATGTGGGTGGAGGGGGTGTCGGCGTAGAGGGTGGCCGGCAGCAGGCCGTTGCGCAGGGCCAGCACCATCTTCATGACGCCGCCGATGCCCGCGGCCTGTTGCGCGTGGCCGATGTTCGACTTCAGCGATCCGATCCACAGCGGCCGCTCCTCGGTGCGGTCGCGGCCGTAGGTGGCGATCAGGGCCTGGGCCTCGATCGGGTCGCCGAGCGTGGTGCCGGTGCCGTGCGCCTCGACGGCGTCCACGTCCAGGCTGGACAGCCGGGCGTTCTCCAGCGCGGCGCGGATGACGCGCTGCTGGGAGGGGCCGTTGGGGGCGGTCAGGCCGTTGGAGGCGCCGTCCTGGTTGACCGCGCTGCCGCGGACCACCGCGAGCACCTCGTGGCCGTTGCGCCGGGCGTCGGCCAGCCGCTCCAGCACGATCATGCCGGCGCCCTCGGCGATGCCCATGCCGTCGGCGTCCTCGGCGAAGGCCTTGCAGCGGCCGTCGGCGGCCAGGGCCTTCTGCCGGGAGAAGCCGATGAACTCGGCCGGGTTCGCCATCACCATGACGCCGCCGGCCAGGGCCAACGAGCACTCGCTGTTGCGCAGCGCCTGGCACGCCAAGTGCAGCGCCACCAGCGAGGAGGAACAAGCGGTGTCGACCGTCACTGCGGGCCCTTCCAGGCCCAGGGTGTAGGAGATGCGGCCGGACAGGATGCTGATGGCGCTGCCGGTGATGAGGTGGTTCTCGGCGCCCTCGGCGTGGATCGCCTGCTCGATGTAGCCCGAGGGCGCGCCGCCGACGAACACGCCGGTGAGCGAGCCGCGCAGGGTGAACGGGTCGACGCCGGCCCGCTCCAGCGCTTCCCAGGACGTCTCCAGCAGCAGCCGCTGTTGCGGGTCCATCGCGATGGCCTCGCGCGGGCTGATGCCGAAGAACTCGGCGTCGAACCGGGCGGCGGCGTGCAGGAAGCCGCCCTCCCGGACATAGGAGGTCCCGGGGTTGTCCGGGTCCGGGTCGAACAGGCTCGACATGTCCCAGCCGCGGTCCACCGGGAAGCCGGAGACCGCGTCGCCGCCGGCCGCCACCAGGTCCCACAGCTGCTCGGGGGTGCCGACGCCGCCGGGGAACCGGCAGCCCATGCCGACGATCGCGATCGGCTCGCGGCCCCGCGAACGGGCCTCGCGCAGCTGCTCGCGGGTCGCCCGCAGCTTGCCGGTGACCTGCTTGAGGTAATCGAGCAGGCGTTCCTCGTTCTCCATCAAGTCACACCCTCTGAGCGGTCCGACACGGTTGATCTGCCACTGGTCTGCTACTGATCTGCGACTACTGCCAGTACTGCGGGTCAGTCGAAGTCGGCCGCGTTCAACTCGTCCTCGACGAGGTCGAACATCTCCGCCGCGCTCATGGCGTCCAGGTCGCGGGTGGCGCGGCCGTCCTCGGCGGGGCTCTGGAACCGGTCCAGCAGCGCCTGCAGCCGCCCCGCGATCCGGGTCCGGGCTTCGTCGTCGCGGGCATTAGACGCGAGGGTGGACGCGAGACGCTCGAGTTCCTCTAGAGCGGGCAGATATCCGCCGCCGGAGGCGCCACAGATCTCGCCGCGCAGATACGCGGCCATCACTGCCGGGGTCGGGTAGTCGAACACCGCGGTGGAGGGCAGCTTGTGGCCGGTGGCCGCGGACAGCCGGTTGCGCAGCTCGACGGCGGTCAGCGAGTCGAAGCCCATGTCGCGGAACACCAGGTGGGCCGGGACCTCGCGGGCCGAGGCGTGGCCCAGGACCGCGGCGGCGTGGGTACAGACCAGATCGGCCAGCAGGCGCTCCTGGTCCGGCTGCGGCAGCTCGGCCAGCCGGCGGGCCAGCTCCCCGGCCTGGCCGGAGTCAGCCGGCTCGTCCGGGTCCGTGCTCGCCGCGGCGGCGGCCCGCTTGTCGGCGAGCTCGTCCAGCAGCGGGCAGTCGCGCTTGGCGCTGAACACCGGGACGAAGCGGGACCAGTCCACGTCGGCCACGGCGAGGAACGGCTCGTCGTCGGCGACGGCCTGGCCGAGCGCGGTCAGCGCCGGCTCGGGGGTGAGGAACGCCATGCCCTGGCGGGCCAACCGGGCCGGGGTGACGATGCCGGGGCCGTCGGGCAGCGCGGCGCCGGAGGTGGACCAGCCCTGCGTGTCCCACACGCCCCAGGCCACCGACGTCGCCGGCAGCCCGCGCTGGCGCCGGTTGACGGCCAGCGCGTCGACGAAGGCGTTGCCGGCCGCGTAGGCGGCGTGCTCGGCGCTGCCCCAGGTGGCCGCGATCGAGGAGAACAGCACGAACTTGTCGACGCCGGAGTCGGCGGTCAGCTCGTCCAGGCTCACCGCCCCGGCCGCCTTGGCGCCGAGCGCCTTCTGCAGATCGGCCAGGCCGGTGTCGTCGAGCATGGTGAGGTCCACGGCGTTCGCAGCGTGCACCACGGTGGTCAGCGGCGGACCGTCGGCGCCGATCCAGCCCAGCAGCGCCCCGGCCTCGCCCCGGTCGGCGACGTCGCAGCGCACCAGCGTCACCTCGGTCCCGGACGCGGCGAGCGAGGCCAGCGCCCCGGCCGCCTGGGGGGCGACCGCCGAACGGCTGGGCAGCACCACCCGCCGCACCCCGGAGGCGGCCAGCCAGCGCACCAGATGCGGCCCGATCTCGCCGGTGCCGCCGGTGACCAGCGCGGTACCAGTCGGACTCCACGGCTCGGCGGGCTCGACGGCGCGCGGCGCGCGGACGAGGCGGCGCTTGAGGATCTCGGTGCCACGCAGCGCGATCTGGTCCTCGGCGCCGTCGGCGAGGACGGAGACGAGGAGGTCGGCGGTGGTGGGCGGAACAGAGGTTGTGGCCGGCAGGTCGATCAGGCCGCCCCAGCGGTCGGGGTGTTCGAGCCCCGCGACGCGGCCGAGGCCCCAGGACTGGGCCTGGACCGGGCTGGTGAGGTGGTCGTCGGGGTTGGCGGACATCGCGCCCTGGGTCAGGACCCAGAGTCGCGCGGCCACGCCGGCGGTGCCGAGCGCCTGGGTGAGGCCCATGGTGCCGGCGATGCTGCGGGTCACGCCCGGGTAGGCGGCGATCGGGGTCTCGTCGAGCGCCAGGAAGGAGATCACTCCGGCGGGCTCGGCGCCGTCCAGCGCCGCGGTGACGCGGGCGGCCAGGGCGGTGCGGTCCAGGGTGTCGACGTCGCTCGCGGCGGCCACGACCGTGACCGGCTGTGCGCCGTGCGCGGCGAGCGCCTCGGTGCAGGTGCTGATCGTCGCCGCGACGGCCGGGTCCGGCGTCTCGGGCGCCACGACCAGCCAGGTGCCGGTGAGCGCCGGGGCGGCCGAGTCGGTGACCGGCTTCCAGGCCACCCGGTAGCGCCAGTTGCCGACCGTGGAGTCGGTGCGTTCGCGGCGGTGCCAGGAGGCGAGGGCGGGGAGCAGGCCGCTCAGCGCGTCGGCGTCCTCGACGGCCAGGGTGTCGGTGAGTTCTGCGATGTCGCCCTGCTCGACGGCGGTCCAGAAGCGTTCCTCGGCCTCGGAGCTGCCGGAGATCGCCGGCACTTCCTTCGTCGGCATCTCCGGGAAGGGCGGGGCCCAGTAGCGGCGGTGCTGGAAGGCGTAGGTCGGCAGCGCGACCTGGTCGCCGGGCGTCAGGATGCTGACCCAGTCGATCTCCAGGCCGTGGACGTGGGCCTCGGCCAGCGACGCCAGCAGCCGCGCCGGGCCGCCCTCGTCGCGACGGATGGTGCCCAGGACGGTGGGCGCGGCGAGGTCCTCGGTGTCGAGGGTGTCGGTGATCGCGCCGGTCAGGACCGGATGCGGCGAGACCTCGATGAAGGTGCGGTGGCCGTTCCGGGCCAGCGTCCGCACGGCGCGGTCGAACTCGACGGTGGAGCGCAGCGACGCGTACCAGTAGTCGGGGCCGAGCTCGGTTCCGGCCAGCATCTCGCCGCTCATGGCCGAAATCATCGGGATCGCGGCGGCGGTCGGCGTGATGCCGGCCAGGACGCGCTTGATCTCGGCTTCGAGGGCGTCGACCTGTGCGGAGTGCGAAGCGTAGTCGACGGGGATCATCCGGGCCCTGATGCCGTCGGCTTCCGCAGTGGCCTGAATCTCCTGAAGGGCTTCCGGCTCGCCGGAGACCACAGTCGCGGCGGCGCCGTTGATGGCGGCGACCGAGACCCGCGCCCCGAACGGAGCGATGCGGTCGCGGACCAGGTCGGCGGGCTGGGCGATGGAGAGCATGCCGCCCTTGCCGGCCAACGGCTTCAAGGCCTGGGAGCGGAGCGCCACAACCTTGGCCGCGTCGCTCAGCGAGAGGATCCCGGCGACGGCCGCGGCGGCGATCTCGCCCTGCGAGTGGCCGACCACCGCGTCCGGTGCGACCCCGGCCGCCTGCCAGACCGCCGCGAGCGACACCATCATCGCCCACAGCACCGGCTGCACCAGGTCGGCGGTCTCCAACTGCTGGTCGAGCAGGTCGTACAGCGACCAGTCGACGAACGGCGCCAAAGCTTCGGCGCACTCTGCGAAGCGAGCAGCGAACACCGGCGACGTCGCCAGCAGCTCGCGGCCCATGCCGACCCACTGGCTCCCCTGGCCCGGGAAGACGAACACGGTGCGGCCCGGGCCGTTGGAGGTGGTGGAACCAGTGACCACCCCGGCGGCCGGCTGCCCGGTGGCGATCGCCGCGAGGCCCTCTGCCAGGACACCACGATCGGTCCCGACCACCACGCCCCGGTGCTCGAAGGTCGAGCGCGTGGTCAGCAGCGACCATCCGACATCGCCGGGCTCCTGGTCCGGATGCGCGAGCACGAACTCCCGCAGCCGTCCCGCCTGTCCGGCCAGGCCATCGAGGCTGCGGCCGGAGACCAGCCAGGCGGTGACCGGGGAATCAATGGTCTGCTTCGACTGCCCGGCTTCCGGCTCGTCGGAAGTCCCGACCACCGGCTCGGCGGCCGGCGCCTCCTCCACGATCATGTGCACGTTCGTCCCGCTCACGCCGAACGACGACACCCCGACCCGCCGCGTCTTCCCGCCGGCGGTCCACGGCACCGGGTCGTTCAGCAGCTTCACGTTGCCGGCGTCCCAGTCGATGTGCGGCGAGGGCTCCTGCGCGTAGAGCGTCACCGGCAGCAGCTCGTGCTTGAGCGCCATGACCATCTTGATCAGGCTCGCGACGCCGGACGCCGCCTGCATGTGGCCGATGTTGGACTTCACCGAGCCCAGCCACAGCGGCCGGTCCTCGTCCCGGTCCTGGCCGTAGGTCGCCAGCAGCGCCTGCGCCTCGATCGGGTCGCCGAGCGTGGTGCCGGTACCGTGCGCCTCGACCGCGTCGACGTCCGCGCTCACCAGCTTGGCGTTGGCGAGGGCGGCGCGGATGACCCGTTGCTGCGACGGGCCGTTCGGCGCGGTCAGGCCGTTGGAGGCGCCGTCCTGGTTCATGGCGGTGCCGCTGATCACCGCGAGCACCTCGTGGCCGTTGCGGCGGGCGTCGGACAGCCGCTCCAGGACCACCATGCCGCCGCCCTCGGCCCAGCCGATGCCGTCGGCGTCGGCGGAGAACGCCTTGCAGCGGCCGTCGGCCGCCATGCCCTGCTGCTTGCTGAACTCGGCGAAGGCACCGGGGATGATCATCACGACCACACCGCCGGCCAGGGCCATCGAGCACTCGCCGGCGCGCAGCGACTGCACCGCCGTGTGCAGGGCCACCGAGGAGGACGAGCACGCGGTGTCCATCGTCACCGCCGGACCCTCCAGGCCGAGGGTGTAGGAGATGCGGCCGCTGATCACGGCGGTCAGGCCGCCGGTGAGCAGATAGCCCTCCGAGCCGCTCTCGCCGACCAGGCCGCCGCCGTAGCCGGAGTGGTTGGCGCCGACGAAGACCCCGGTCTGCGAGCCGCGCAGCGAGTGCGGGTCGATCCCGGCGCGCTCCAGCGCCTCCCAGGACGTCTCCAGCAGCAGCCGTTGCTGCGGGTCCATCGCGATGGCCTCGCGCGGGCTGATCCCGAAGAACCCGGCGTCGAAGCCGCCCGCGTCGTGGACGAAACCGCCGACCCGGATGAAGGAGGTGGAGCCCTCGCCCTGGTTCAGGCCGTAGGTCTCCTCGACGATGTCCCAGCCGCGGTCGGTCGGGAACGGCCCCAGCGCGTCGCCGCCCGCGGCCACCAGGTCCCACAGCTGCTCGGGATCGGTCACGCCGCCGGGCAGCCGGCAGCCCATGCCGACGACGGCGATCGGCTCCCCGGCCGCGATCGGGGACGCCACCGGAGCGGCGGCCGCCGGGCCGGCCTGCACGCCGGTCAGCTCGCCGCGCAGATAGTCGGCCAGCACCGCCGACGACGGGTAGTCGAACACCAGCGTCGACGGCAGCCGCAGCCCGGTCGCGGCGTTCAGCCGGTTGCGCAGCTCGACCGCGGTCACCGAGTCGATGCCCAGGTCCTTGAACGCCTGCGCCTTCTCGATCGCGTCGGGGGCGGCGTATCCGAGCACGGCCGCGACCTCGGTCCGCACCACGTCCACCAGCAGCCGGTCCTGCTCGATCCGGGACAGCGCGCGGACCTGGCGGGCCAGATCCGATTGCGGGGCCCCGGAAGCCGCGTCCGCCGCCGGGCCGGCCTCAGCCTTCGCAAGGGCCTGCTTCACCTCGGGCAGCGAGGCGATCAGCGGGCTCGGGCGCCGCAGCGTGAAAGTCGGCGCGAACTTCTCCCAGTCCACGTCGGCGACGCTGATCAGCCCGTCGTCGCCGTCCAGGGCCTGGGCCAGCGCCTGCACCGCGACGTCCGGGTCCATGAAGCGCATGCCGTAGCGCTGCAACTGGTCCCCGGCGTCGCCGGCGCCCAGACCGCCGCCGCCCCACAGCCCCCAGGCCACCGAGGTCGCGGCCAGTCCGCGCTGCCGCCGCCGCTCGGCGACGGCGTCCATATAGGCGTTCGCCGCCGCGTAGCCGCCGAGCATTCCGCTGCCCCAGGTCGAGGCCCCGGAGGAGAACAGCACGAAGGCGTCCAGATCAAGGTCCTGCGTCAGCTCGTCCAGCGCGTCGGTCCCGGCGCCCTTGGCCGCCAGCTCCTCGGCCAGATCGGCCGGCCCCAGGTCCTGCACCAGGCAGCCGCGCGCGATCCCGGCGGCGTGCAGCACCGAGCTCAGCGCCGGGCCGTCGGCCCCGATCCGGGCCAGCAGCCCGGAGACCTCGGCCCGGTCGGCAACGTCACAGGCGACGACGTCGACGCGCGCGCCCGCCGAGGCCAGCCGTGCGGCCAGCGTCGCAGCTCCGGACCCGGTCGGTCCGGAACGGGAGGTAAGGACCAGGCGCTCCGCACCGCGTCCGGCCGACCAGCGCGCGACGTGGCCGCCGATCGCGCCGGTCCCGCCGGTGACCAGAACTGTTCCTCGGGGCTGCCATCGTTTCCCTCCCCCTGACGCCGCCGTTCCTTCAGACGTTTCAGTGCTCTGTCCCGTTGCCCTGGTGTTGACCGGCGCATGCACCAGGCGGCGCGCCATTGCCCCGGACGACCGAACGGCCACTTGATCCTCGCCGCCGCCGGCCAGCACCGTGCACAGCCGCGCGGCGGTGCGCTCGTCCCACTCCCCCGGCAGGTCGATCAGGCCGCCCCAGCGCTCGGGGTGCTCCAGCGCCACCACCCGGCCCAGGCCCCAGACCTGCGCCTGGGCCGGCGAGGCCAGCACGTCGCCGGCCCCCGCCACGACCGCGCCCTCGGTCACGGCCCACAGCCGCGCCTCGACCCCGGCCTCGCCCATCGCCTGCGCCAGCAGCACGGTCGCGGACAGCCCGGCGGGCACCGTCGGGTAGTCGGCCAGCGGCGTCTCGTCGAGCGCAACCAGGGAAAGCACTCCGGCGAAACCCTCCCCCGGCTGCACGCGCGCGATCCGCTCGGCGAGCTCGGCGCGGTCGAGTCCGTGCGCGGTGATCTCGATGAGGGAGGTCTGCGCGCCGAACTCCGTCAGGGCACTGGCACAGCGGTGGGTCAGCTCCTCGTGGTCGGAGGAGGCGACGATCAGCCAGTCGCCGTCCAGCGCCGGCGCGGCCGCGCCGCCCAGCGGCACCCAGGAGACGCGGTACCGCCACGCCGCGGCGGCCGAGCCCTCCCGGTCCCGGCGCCGCCACGACGCCAGCGCGGGCAGCACCTCGCTCAGCGGGCTGTGGTCGCCGACGTCGAGCGCGGCGGAGACGTGCCGGAGGTCGCCGTCCTCGATCGCGGACCAGAACCGGGACTCGCCCTCGGTGTACGCGGCGTCCGCGGCGTTCGGGCCGCCAGGTGCCTCGGGCGCGATCGGCCAGTACTTCTGATGCTGGAAGGCATACGTCGGCAGCTCGATCGCGCGCGCCGGCTCCAGGACCGTGGTCCAGTCGACGCGGGCGCCGTGCGCGAAGGCCTCGGCCAGCGAGGTGAGCAGCCGCGCCGGGCCGCCCTCGTCGCGCCGCAGGGTGCCGATCACCGCGGGGTCGGGCAGGCCGGGGATGTTCACGGCCGGGTCAGTGAGGACGTCCTCGACGGTGTCGGTGATGGCGCCGGTGAGGACCGGGTGCGGCGAGATCTCGACGAAGGTGCGGTTGCCGGCGCGGACCAGGGCGCGCACGGCGCCGTCGAACTCCACCGGGTTGCGCAGGCTGGCGAACCAGTAGGCGGCGTCGAGTTCGGGTCCGGCGATCATGGCGCCGCTCATCGCCGAAATCATGGGAATGCGCGCGGGGCCGGGGGTAATGCCGTCGAGGACCGCGAGGATCTCCTCGTGCAGGGCGTCGACCTGGGCGCCGTGCGAGGCGTAGTCGACGGAGACCATGCGGGCCCTGACACCGTCGGCCTCGCAGGCCGCGGCGATCTCCTGCAGGGCCCCGGGCTCGCCGGAGACGACGGTCGCGGCCGGGCCGTTGACCGCCGCGACCGAGGCGCGCTCGCCCCAGGCGGCGATCCGGGTGCGGACCTTGGCTGCGGGCTCGGCGATCGAGAGCATGCCGCCCTTGCCGGCCAGGATCTTCAGCGAGTTCGAGCGCAGCGCCACGACGCGGGCGCCGTCGCGCAGGGACAGGATCCCGGCGACGGTGGCGGCGGCGATCTCGCCCTGGGAGTGGCCCACGAGCACGTCGGGGACGACCCCGGCGGCCTGCCAGACGGCGGCCAGCGACACCATCATCGCCCACAGCACCGGCTGCACCAGGTCGGCGGTCTCCAGCGGCGCGTCGGAGGCGATCACGTCGTGCAGCGACCAGTCGACGAACGGCGCGAGGGCCTCGGCGCACTCGGCGAACCGGGCCGCGAAGACCGGCGAGGCCGCCAGCAGCTCCCGGCCCATGCCGATCCACTGGCTGCCCTGGCCGGGGAAGACGAAGGCGATCCGGCCGCCGCGCGTGGCGCCGGCCGGCAGCGCGCCGGTGACGATGCCCGCGGCCGAACGGCCGGTCGCGACGCCGGTGAGGCCCTCGATCAGGGAGAACCGGTCGGCGCCGAGGACCACGGCGCGGTGGGAGAACGCCGAGCGGGTGGTGACCAGGGACCAGGCGATCTCGGCCGTGGTGGCGTCGGGGTTCGCCAGGGCGAACTCCCGCAGCCGACCGGCCTGGGCGGCCAGGCCCTCGGTACCGCGCCCGGAGACCGGCCAGGCGGCGAGATCAGAGGTCGACAACACGCGGAGCGGCGCCACGGCGTCCGAGGCGTCGGCGGCATCGGAACTGCCGGTGGCGTCGGAATCAGGGTTCTCCGTCGTCGCGGCGTCGAGCTCCGGCGCCTCTTCGAGAATGACGTGCGCGTTCGTGCCGCTCAGCCCGAACGCGGACACCCCGGCCCGCCGCGGGGTGTCGCTCCGCGGCCAGTCGCGGTTCTCGTGCAACAGCCGGACGTCGCCCTCGGACCACTCGATGTGGGAGGACGGGACGGCGGCGTGCAGGGTGGCGGGCAGCAGCCCGTGCTGGAGCGCCAGCACCATCTTCATGACGCCCGCGATGCCGGCGGCCTGCTGCGCGTGGCCGATGTTGGACTTGATCGAGCCCAGCCACAGCGGCCGGTCCGCCGGACGCTCCTGACCGTAGGTGGCCAGCAGGGCCCCGGCCTCGATCGGGTCGCCGAGGGTGGTGCCGGTGCCGTGCGCCTCGACCGCGTCCACCTCGGCGGCCGTGAGCCGGGCGTTGGCCAGCGCGGCGCGGATCACCCGCTGCTGCGACGGGCCGTTCGGCGCGGTCAGGCCGTTGGAGGCGCCGTCCTGGTTGGTGGCGCTGCCCCGGACGACGGCGAGGATCGGGTGCCCGTTGCGCTGCGCGTCCGAGAGCCGCTCCAGCACGACCATCCCGGCGCCCTCGGCGATGCCCATGCCGTCGGCGTCGTCGGCGAACGCCTTGCAGCGGCCGTCGGCGGCCAACGCGCGCTGGCGCGAGAACCCGACGAACTCACCGGGGTCGGCCATCACCATCACGCCGCCGGCCAGGGCCATCGTGCAGTCCCCGGTGCGCAGTGCCTGGCAAGCCAGGTGCAGCGCCACCAACGAGGACGAACACGCGGTGTCGACGGTGACCGCCGGACCCTCCAGGCCCAGGGTGTAGGAGATGCGGCCGGAGATGACGCTGGTGACGTTGCCGGTGATCAGATGGCTCTCCGACCCCGCCAGTCCGGCCCCGGCGTGCACCAGGTACCCGGACGGCGGGGCGCCGGCGAACACGCCGGTGAGGGTGCCGCCGAGCGACGTCGGATCGATCCCTGCTCGTTCCAGCGCCTCCCACGACACTTCCAGCAGCAGCCGCTGCTGGGGATCCATCGCGATGGCCTCGCGCGGGCTGATCCCGAAGAACGCCGAGTCGAACTCCGAGGCGTCGTGCAGGAAGCCGCCTTCCTGCACGTACGACGTCCCGGGGTTGTCGGGGTCGGGGTCGAACAGGCCCGTCATGTCCCAGCCGCGGTCGGTCGGGAAGCCGGAGACGGCGTCGCCGCCGGCCGCCACCAGGTCCCACAGCTGCTCGGGGGTGCCGACGCCGCCGGGGAACCGGCAGCCCATCCCGACCACGGCGATCGGCTCCCGCTCCCGGTCGCGGGCCTCCTTCAGGAGAGCCTGGGTCCGCCGCAGTCTGCCGGTCGCCTGCTTGAGGTAATCGCGCAGCTTCTCCTGGCTCTCCATCACCCTTCACACCCTTCGGCCATCAGGTCAATCGAAGTCGGGAGCGTTGAGCACGTCGTCGACGAGCCCGAACATCTCGTCGTCGTCCACGGCCTGTTCCGTGTCCGCCCCGCGCAGGTCGCGGGCCAGCTTTTCCAACCGCCGGACCAGGTCCTCGCGCGTCCGGTCGTCCAGGTCGGACGCGGCGGCGGCCAGGAGGTCGAACTCCTCCAGGACCGGCCGCGCGGCCGCGGTCGTCCCGCCGGCCGTCGTCCCGCCCGCCGCCGTCGCCTTCCCGGCCAGTTGCTTGGCGACGTGCGCGGCCAGCACCTCCGGCGAGGGATAGTCGAATACGGCGGTCGAGGCGAGCTTGAGACCCGTCGCAGCGTTGAGCCGGTTGCGCAGTTCCACCGCGGTCAGCGAGTCGAAGCCCATCTCCCGGAACGCCCGGTTGGCCGGGATCTCGGCCGCGGAGCCGAACCCGAGGACCGCCGCGGCGTGCGTGCACACCAGGTCGGTGACGGTGCGCTCGCGCTCGGCCGGGACCATCGCGGCCAGCTTGGCGGCCAGGTCGCCGGCGGAGGCGTCGGGCGCCGCCGAGGCGGCGGCCGGGGCGTTCAGGGCCTTGACCTCGGGGACCTGGTCCAGCAGCCGCCAGGGCCGCAGCGCCGTGAACACCGGCGCGAACCGGGTCCAGTCGACGTCGGCCACCACCAGGTTGGTCTCGTCGTCGGCCAGCGCCTGGTCCAGCGCGGTCAGCGCGCGCTGCGGGTTCAGGAACGTCAGGCCCTGGCGCAGCAGCCGCGCCGGGGTGATGGCGCCGGGCTTGTCGTGGGTGATGGTCGACAGGTCGCCCCACTCACGGGTGTCCCAGATCCCCCACGCCACCGAGGTGCCGGGCAGGCCGCGCGCGCGGCGCTCCTGCGCCAGGGCGTCGAGATGCGCGTTGGCGGCGGTGTAGGCGGCGTGCTCGTTGCTGCCCCAGGTCGCGGAGATCGAGGAGAACAGCACGAAGCGGTCCAGATCGAGGTCCCGCGTCAGCTCGTCCAGCCACAGCGCGCCGGCCACCTTGGCGCCGAGCGCCTTGGACAGGTCGCCCAGGCCGGTGGCGTCGAACGGCATCAGGTCGACGGCGTTGGCGGCGTGCATGACCGACTTCAGCGGCGGGCCGTCGGCGGCGATCCGGCCGAGCAGGCCGGAGACGTCGTCCTTGTCGGCGATGTCGCAGGCGACGAGGCTGACCGCGGTGCCGCTCCCGGCGACGGCGGCCAGCGCCGCCCCGGCCTGCGGCCGCACGCCGGCGCGGGTGGTGAGCACGATGTTCTCGGCGCCGCGCCCGGCCAGCCAGCGCACCAGGTGCGGCCCGACCTCGCCGGTGCCGCCGGTGACCAGCACGGTGCCGCTCGGGCTCCACTGGTCGTCCCGGGTGCGGCGGGCCGCGCGCACGACGCGGCGGGCCATGATGCCGGAGGAGCGCAGCGCCACCTGGTCCTCGCCGCAGCCGCCGAGGACGGTGGCCAGGCGCGCGGCGGCGCGGTCGTCCCACTGCGCGGGCAGGTCGATCAGGCCGCCCCAGCGGTCGGGGTGCTCCAGCCCGGCGGTCCGCCCGAGGCCCCAGATCTGGGCCTGGACCGGGTGGCTCGGGTGCTCGCCGAGACCGGCGGCGACGGCGCCGCGGGTGGCGGCCCACAGCGGGCCGGTGATCGCGGCGTTGCCGAGGGCCTGCATCAGCAGGGTGGTCCCGGCCAGGCCGCCGGTCACCAGGGGGAATCCGGCGGTCGGGGTCTCGTCCAGGGCCAGCAGCGACAGCACACCGGCGAAGTCGCTCTCGCCGTCGGGGAAGGCCGCGCGCACGTATCCGGCGAAGGTCGTGCGGTCGAGGTCGGCGACACCGACGGTGATCGTGACGACCTGCGCGCCGCCGGCTATCAGAGCACTGGCACAGTCGGAGGCGGTCGCGTCGGCCAGGTCGGCGGGCACGACCAGCAGCCACGTACCGCTCGGCGCGGCGGGACCGGGGTCGGTGACCGGGACCCAGGAGACGCGGTAGCGCCAGTCCGCGACCGAGGACATGTCCTGTTCCCGGCGGCGCCAGCCGGCCAGGGCCGGGAGGACCTCGCTGAGCTGCGCGGCCTCCAGGGCCAGCTTGTCGGACAGGCCGGTCAGGTCGCCGTTCTCGACGGCGGCCCAGAACTCGGCCTCGGCCGGGGACCCGGTGCCGGTCGCGATCGGCGCGGCCTCGGGCTCGGGCGGCCTGGGCCAGAACCGCTGGCGCTGGAAGGCGTAGGTGGGCAGGTCGCCGACGGCGCCGGGTTCCAGGACCGCCTTCCAGTCCACGCGGACGCCGTGGACGTGCGCCTCGGCCAAAGACGCCAGCAGCCGCGCCGGACCGCCCTCGTCCCGGCGCAGCGTGCCGGTGACGACGGAGGCGGCGGTGCCGGTGTCCTCGACGGTGTCGGTGATGGCGCCGGTGAGGACCGGGTGCGGCGAGACCTCGATGAAGGCGCGGTGCCCGGTCTCGACCAGCTCGCGGATGGCGCGGTCGAACTCGACGGTCGACCGCAGGGACGCGTACCAGTAGTCCGGACCGAGCTCGGTGCCGGTGAGCAGCTCGCCGCTCATGGCCGAGATCATCGGGATCGTCGCCTCGGAGGGGCCGACCCCGGCGAGGGCTTGAAGGATCTCCGGCCGAAGCGCGTCGATCTGCGCGGAGTGCGAGGCGTAGTCCACCGGGATCATCCGGGCCCTGATGTCCTCGGCCTCGCAGGCGGCCTGGATCGCTTGCAGGGCCTCGGGTTCGCCGGAGACCACGGTGGCCGAGGCGCCGTTGATCGCGGCGATCGAAGCCCGGTCGCCGTGGCTCGCGATGCGCTCGCGGACGGCGTCGGCGGGCAGCGCGATCGAGAGCATGCCGCCCTTGCCGGCCAACGGCTTCAGGGCCTGGGAGCGGAGGGCGACGACGCGGGCGCCGTCTTCGAGCGAGAGGCTGCCCGCGACGACGGCGGCCGCGATCTCGCCCTGGGAGTGGCCGACCACGGCGTCCGGCACGACCCCCGCGGCCTGCCAGACGGCCGCGAGCGAGACCATCATCGCCCACAGCACCGGCTGCACCTGGTCGGCCGTCTCCAGCTGCTGATCCAGGACGTCGTAGAGGGACCAGTCGACGAACGGCGCGAGGGCCTTCGCGCACTCGGCGAAGCGCTTGGCGAACACCGGGGAGGTGTCGACGAGGTCGCGGCCCATGCCGACCCACTGGCTGCCCTGGCCGGGGAAGACGAAGACCGTCTTGCCCGGGCCGAGGGTGCCGACGGATCCGGTGACCACGCCCGGGGCCGGCTGGCCGGTCGCGACGGCGGCCAGTCCGGCGTTCAGGGCTTCGCGGCCGCCGCCGATGACGACTGCGCGGTTCTCGAACGTGGCGCGGGTCGCGGCCAGGGACCAGGCGATGTCGGCCGGGGTCAGCCCGGGTCGGCCCACGGCGAACTCGCGCAGGTGTCCGGCTTGCGACGCCAGGGCCTCGCCGCCGCGACCCGATACCAGCCACGCCGAGACGTCGGTGCCTTCCAGGACGCGGGGCGCCGACGGAGTCTCGACGTCCTCGGCGGCGATCGATTCCGCCGACTCGGTATTGTCCGACTTCTCGGCCTTCTCAGCCTTCTCGGCCTTTTCCGCAGGGGCCTCTTCGACGATCATGTGGACGTTCGTGCCGCTGACGCCGAACGAGCTGATCCCGGCGCGCCGGGGCCGCTCGCCCGCGGGCCACGGCCGCGCCTCGCTCAGCAGCCGCACGTCCCCGGCCGCCCAATCGATGTGCGGCGAGGGCTCCTCGGCGAACAGCGTCTTGGGCAGTTCGCCGTACCGCAGCGCCTGCACCATCTTGATCAGGCTGACCACCCCGGACGCGGCCTGCGGGTGCCCGATGTTCGACTTCACCGAGCCCAGCCACAGCGGCCGGCCCTCCGGCCGCTCCTGGCCGTAGGTGGCGATCAGCGCCTGGGCCTCGATCGGGTCGCCGAGGGTCGTGCCGGTGCCGTGGCCCTCGACCGCGTCGATGTCGCCGGCCGCCAGCTTCGCGTCGGCCAGCGCGGCGCGGATGACGCGCTGCTGCGACGGGCCGTTCGGAGCGGTCAGGCCGTTGGAGGCGCCGTCCTGGTTGGCGGCGCTGCCGCTGATCACGGCGAGCACCTGGTGGCCGTTGCGGCGCGCGTCCGACAGCCGCTCCAACAGCACCATGCCCGCGCCCTCGGCCCAGCCGATGCCGTCGGCGTCCGCGCTGAACGCCTTGCAGCGGCCGTTGGTGGCCATGCCCTGCTGCTTGGAGAACTCCGAGAACGCCCCGGGCAGCGCCATGATCGCGACGCCGCCGGCCAGGGCCATGGTGCTCTCGCCGTTGTGCAGGGACTGGAGCGCCAGGTGCAGGGCCGTCGACGAGGACGAACACGCGGTGTCGACGGTGACCGCCGGGCCCTCCAGCCCCAGGGTGTAGGCGACGCGGCCGGAGATCACCGCGGTCAGGCCGCCGGTCAGGACGTAGCCCTGGGCCTCCTTCTCCCCGGCGACGGTGACCCCGTAGCCGGAGAAGTTGGCGCCGACGAACACGCCGGTCCGGGTGCCGTGCAAGGTGTCCGGGTCGATGCCGGCCCGCTCCAGCGCCTCCCACGAGACCTCCAGCAGGATCCGCTGCTGCGGGTCCATCGCCAGCGCCTCGCGCGGGCTGATGCCGAAGAACGCCGCGTCGAAGTCCGGGGCGTCGTAGACGAAGCCGCCGACCGGGGCGTAGCCGGCCTCCACGCCCGGGATCTCCCAGCCGCGGTCCCGGGGGAACTCCGAGATCGCGTCGGTGCCGCTGGCGACCAGGTCCCACAGCGCCTCCGGGTCCCGCACCCCGCCGGGCAGGCGGCAGGCCATGCCGACCACCGCCACCGGCTCCCGCACGCCGGCCTCCAGTTTGCGCAGGCGGCTGCGGGTCTTCTGGAGCTCGGCCGACACCTTCTTGAGGTAGTCAAAGAGCTTTTCCTGACTCTCCATGAACCAGACTCCTTATGGCGGCGCGTTCAGCCGGGTCGTCTTGGTGATGCGGCGGCTTGCGACGGCGTCACAGGCCGAGCTCGTTCTCAAGGAAGTCGAAGACCTCGCTGGAGGTCGCCGACTCGAAGTCGATCCCGGACTCCTCGTCGTCCCGGTCGGCGTCGCGGGTCCCGATCCAGCGGGACAGGATGCCCTGCAGGCGGCGGGTGACGTCCTGGTGCGCGGCGTCGGCCGGGTCCAGCCCGTCCAGCGCCGCCTCCAGGCGGCCGAGCTCGTCGAAGATCGAGGCCGGTCCACCGTCCCCGGGCGCCAGCTGCTCGCGCAGGTGCCCGGCCAGCGTCGCGGGGTTCGGATAGTCGAACACCAGGGTCGAGGACAGCCGCAGCCCGGTCGCGGCGTTGAGCCGGTTGCGCAGCTCCACCGCGGTCACCGAGTCCACGCCGAGGTCCTTGAACGGGCGCTCGGGCTCGACGGCGTCGGCCGAGGCGTAGCCCAGCACCGCCGCCGCCTCGCCGCGCACCAGGTCGCCGAGCAGCCGTTCCTGGTCGCCGCGGCTCAGCCCGGCCAGGCGCTGCACCAGCTCGCCCTGCGACTCCCCGGCCGCCGCCGGCTGCTCGTCGACGGCCAGCGCGCGCTGCGCCTCGGGAATGGTGGCCAGCAACGGACTGGGCCGGTGCATGGTGAAGGTCGGGGCGAACCGCTCCCAGTCCACGTCGGCGACCGAGACCGCGACCTCGCGGCCGTCCACGGCCTGGGCCAGGCCCCTGATTCCCAGCGCCGGGTCCATCAGGCGCAGGCCGTAGCGCTGGAGCTGGTCGGCGGAGTCGCCGGAGCCCATGCCGCCGCCGTCCCACAGGCCCCAGGCCACCGAGGTCCCGGCCAGACCGCGGGCCCGGCGGTCCTCGGCCAGGGCGTCGAGGAAGGCGTTGGCGGCGGCGTAGCCGGGTTGCAGGCCGCTGCCCCAGGTCGCGGAGACCGAGGAGAAGACGACGAAGGCTTCGAGGTCGCGCTGCGCGGTCAGCTCGTCGAGCAGGACCGCGCCGGCGGTCTTGACGGCCGAGACGTACTCCAGGTGGTCGAGCGTGAAGGCGTGGATCGCGGTGGCCTCGCCGACCCCGGCCGAGTGGATCACCCCGGCCAGGTCGTCGATGCCGCCGAGCAGCCCGGAGACCTGCGCGCGGGAGGCCATGTCGCAGGCCACGACGTCGACCCGGGCCCCTTGGGCCGCGACCTCGGCGGCCAGCGCCGCGACCCCGGCCGCGCCGGCCCCGGAGCGGCTGGTCAGTACCAGACGCGGGGCGCCGCGGCCGGCGAGCCACCGCGCCGTGTGGCCGCCGATGCCGCCGGTGCCGCCGGTGATCAGGACACTGCCGCCGGGGATCCACGGCGTCGTCTCCGGCGGCTGCAAAGCCCGGACCAGCCGGCGGGCCAGGCTGCCGGTCGCGCGGACGGCGATCTGGTCCTCGGTCCCGGCCAGCGCGGCGCCGAAGCGGGCGGCGATGCGCTCGTCCCAGGTCGCGGGCAGGTCGATCAGGCCGCCCCAGCGGTCGCCGTGCTCCAGGGCCACGACCCGGCCCAGGCCCCAGACCTGCGCCTGCACCACGCTGGTGAGCGGGTCGCCGGAGCCGATCGAGACAGCACCCTGCGTCACCGCCCACAGCGGCGCGGTGATCCCCGCGTCGCCGAGCGCCTGGACCAGGACCAGCGAGGCGGCGACGGCGGTGTGCAGGACCGGGCGGTCCGGAAGCGGGGACTCGTCGAGCGCGAGGAAGGAGATGACGCCGGCGAAGGCTTCGGCGGGGGAACCGTCGAGCCCTGCCGCCGTTGCGCTGTCGGCTGTTGCGCTGTCGGCTGTCGTGCCGGTCGCGGTCATGCTGGTCGTGCTGGTCGTGCTGGTCGCGGCTATAGCCGTGAGCCGAGCAGCGAGCGCCGCGCGGTCCAGGTCGTCCGGGCCGACCACGAAGGTGGTGACGTCGGCGCCGCGGTCGCGCAGGGCCTGGAGGGCGTTCGTGGCGGCCTCGGCGTCGGGGGTGCCGGCCGGGACGATCGCGAGCCAGGTTCCGGTGGGCGCGGTGGAGCCGGTGTCGGTGACGGGGGTCCAGGTGACCTTGTAGCGCCAGTCGGCGACGGCGTTGTCCTCGCGGTCGCGGCGCCGCCAGGACGCCAGCGCGGGCAGCAGTCCGGCGAGGCGTTCGTCGTCGACGGCGAGGGTGTCGGCGACCCGGCGCACGTCGCCGTCCTCGACCGCGGCCCAGAATCCGGCCTCGGCGGGGCTGCCGTTCGTGGCGGCGGTGGCCGCGTGGGCCTTGGGCTCGGGCCAGTAGCGCTGGTGCTGGAAGGCGTAGGTCGGCAGGTCGACGCGTTCGCCGCGGCCGAGGACCGAGGTCCAGTCGACGGCGACGCCGTGCGTCCAGGCCTCGGCCAGGGAGGCGACGAGGCGGGCCGGGCCGCCGTCGTCGCGGCGCAGGGTGCCGGTGACGACCGGGGCGGCGGCCTCGACGGCGTCCAGGGTGTCGGCGACGGCGCCGGTCACGACCGGGTGCGGCGAGACCTCGATGAACACCTGGTGCCCGCCGTCGGCCAGGCCGCGGATCGCGCGGTCGAACTCGACGGTGCTGCGCAGGCTGGCGTACCAGTAGTCGGCGTCCATTTCGGGGCCGGTGAGCCACTCGCCGCTCATCGCCGAAATCATGGGGATCCGTGCGGCGGACGGAGTGATGCCGGCCAGGACGCGGAGGATCTCCTCCTGGAGGGCGTCGACCTGCGCGGAGTGCGAGGCGTAGTCGACGGGGATCATACGGGCCCTGATTTCCTCGGCCTCGCAGGCGGCCTGGAGCGCTTGCAGGGCTTCGGGCTCGCCGGAGACCACGGTCGCGGCCGGGCCGTTGACGGCCGCGACGGAGATGCGGTCGCCGTAGGCGGCGAGGCGTTCGCGGACCTGGTCGGCGGCCAGGGCGAGGGACAGCATCCCGCCGATCCCGGCGATCGCGCGGAGCGACTGCGAGCGCAGGGCGACGACGCGGGCGGCGTCCTCCAGGGACAGGATCCCGGCGACGCACGCCGCCGCGATCTCGCCCTGCGAGTGGCCGACCACCGCGTCGGGGGCGACCCCGGCGGCCTGCCAGACCGCCGCGAGCGACACCATCATCGCCCACAGCACCGGCTGGACGACCTCGGCCGCCTCCAGCGCCGGGGCCCCGTCGGCGCCGGACACCACGTCGCGCACCGACCAGTCCAGATGCGGCGCCAGTGCCGCCGCGCACTCGGCGAACCGGGCCGCGAACACCGGCGAGGACTCAAGGAGCTCCTTGCCCATGCCGACCCACTGGCCGCCCTGCCCGGGGAACACGAACACTGTGCGCCCGAGCCCGGAAGCCGGGGCCGCGCCTCGGATCACGCCGGCGTCCGGCAGCCCGGCGGCGATCGCCGCCAAACCGCCGACCGCGGCTTCCCGATCAGTACCGATGGATACCGCTCGGTGCTGGAAGACGGTCCTGGTGGTGGCCAGCGACCACGAGACGTCCGCCGTCTCCAGCCCGGGGTGCGCGGTGGCGTGGGCCCGCAGGCGGGTGGCCTGGTCGGCCAGTCCCTCCGCGG
Source organism: Catenulispora yoronensis (assembly GCF_039531695.1). Lineage (NCBI taxonomy): Bacteria > Bacillati > Actinomycetota > Actinomycetes > Catenulisporales > Catenulisporaceae > Catenulispora > Catenulispora yoronensis. Next base: position 66,269 of record NZ_BAAAQN010000033.1, on the reverse strand, counting down.
TGCGGGAGCTGATCAGCCAGGGCGCGACCTCGGAGCTCTCCAGCACCGGCAGCTCGGACAGCGTCACCGTGTCCTCGGCCTCGGGCTCCTCGCCCGCCGGCGCCTCCTCGACGATGACGTGCGCGTTGGTGCCGCTGAGTCCGAACGCCGACACGCCCGCGCGGCGCGGCCGCCGGTCGTCGTGCGGCCAGGCGACCGGCTCGGTCAGGAGCCTGACATGCCCGGCGGTCCAGTCGACGTGGGTCGAGGGCTCCTCGGCGTAGAGCGTGGCCGGCAGCACTTCGTGGCGCAGCGCCAGCACGGTCTTGATGACGCCGGCGATGCCCGCGGCCTGCTGCGCGTGGCCGATGTTGGACTTCACCGAGCCCAGCCACAGCGGCTGGTCGGCGGGCCGGTCCTGGCCGTAGGTCGCGAGCAGGGCCTGGGCCTCGATCGGGTCGCCGAGGGTGGTGCCGGTGCCGTGCGCCTCGACCACGTCGACCTCGGCGCTCGTCAGGCGGGCGCTGGCCAGAGCGGCGCGGATGACGCGCTGCTGCGAAGGGCCGTTCGGCGCGGTGAGGCCGTTGGAGGCGCCGTCCTGGTTGATCGCGCTGCCGCGGATCACCGCCAGGATCGGGTGGCCGTTGCGGCGGGCGTCGGAGACCCGCTCCAGGACGATCATGCCCGCGCCCTCGGCGATGCCCATGCCGTCGGCCTCGTCGGAGAACGCCTTGCAGCGGCCGTCGGCGGCCAGCGCGCGCTGGCGGGAGAACCCGACGAACTCCGCCGAGTCGGCCATCACCATGACGCCGCCGGCGATGGCCATCGTGCACTCGCCGTTGCGCAGCGCCTGGGCGGCGAGGTGCAGCGCCACCAAGGAGGAGGAGCAAGCGGTGTCGACGGTGACCGCCGGCCCTTCCAGGCCGAGGGTGTAGGAGACGCGGCCGGACAGCACGCTGGTCGCGTTGCCGGAGATCAGGTGCCCTTCGGCGCCCTCGACCGACTCCAGGACCTGGGTGGCGTAGCCGGACGGGGATGCGCCGGCGAACACGCCGGTCAGCGTGCCGCGCAGGGTCTCGGGGTCGATCCCGGCGCGCTCCAGGGCCTCCCACGACGTCTCCAGCAGCAGCCGCTGCTGCGGGTCCATGGCCAGCGCCTCGCGCGGGCTGATCCCGAAGAACGGCGCGTCGAACTCGGCGGCGGACTGGAGGAACCCGCCCTCCTGGACGTAGGAGGTGCCGGGGTTGTCGGGGTCGGGATCGAAGAGTCCCGCCATGTCCCAGCCGCGGTCGGTCGGGAACCCGGAGATCGCGTCGCCGCGCGCCGCGACCAGGTCCCACAGCTGGTCCGGGGTCGAGACGCCGCCGGGGAAGCGGCAGCCCATGCCGATGACGGCGACCGGCTCGTCCAGGACGGCGCGCGCGACCGGCTGCCGGGCGGCAGAGTCCTGCGACGCGCCGAGCAGCTGGGTGATGATCTGCCGCGCCAGCACCGTCGGCGACGGGTAGTCGAACACCACGGTGGAGGGCAGCGCCAGCCCGGTCGCGGCGTTGAGCCGGTTGCGCAGCTCGACGGCGGTCAGCGACTCGAAGCCGAGGTCGCGGAACGCGCGGCCGGCCGAGACGGCGTCGGCGGAGGAGTGGCCGAGCACCGCGGCGGCGTGCGTGCGCACCAGGTCCGTGACCACCCGCTCGCGCTCGGCCGGGGACAGCGGCACCAGCCGGTTGGCCAGTTCGCCCTCCACCTGCGCGACCGCCGCCCGATCGCGGGGCGCGCCCGCGGCCTCGGCGAGCCTGCGCACCTCCGGCAGGCCGTCGAACAGCGGCCAGTGCCGCATCGCGCTGAACACCGGCGCGAACCGGGCCCAGTCGACGTCGGCGACCGCGATGAAGGTCTCGTCGTCGGCCATGACGTGGCCGAGCGCGGTCAGCGCGCGGTCCGGCGCCAGGAAGTTCATGCCCTGCCGGGCCAGCCGGGCCGGGGTGACGACGCCCGGGCCGTCCGGCAGCTCGGCGCCGTTCGCCGTCCACTGCTGAGTGTCCCACACGCCCCACGCCACCGAGGTGGCGGGCAGGCCGCGGCCGCGCCGGTCCTCGGCCAGGGCGTCCAGGAACGCGTTGCCGGCGGCGTAGGCGGCGTGCTCGGCGCTGCCCCACATCGCGGCGATCGAGGAGAACAGGACGAAGTCGGCCAGGTCCAGGTCCCGGGTCAGCTGGTCCAGCCACACCGCGCCGGAGGCCTTCGCGCCCAGGGCGATGTCCAGGTCGCGCAGGTCGGTGCCGTCGAAGGAGACCATGCGCCCGGCGTTGGCGGTGTGCAGGATGTGCTTCAGCGGCGGGCCGTCGTCCTCGGCGACCCGGGCCAGCAGTCCGGCGACGTCGTCGCGGTCGGTGATGTCGCAGGCCAGGACGCTGACTCCGGTCCCGGCCCCGGCCATCCCCGCGACCAGCTCGGCCACCTGCGCCTCGGCCCCGGCCACCGCCGGTCCGCTGCGGCTGGTGAGCACGACGCGCTCGGCGCCCCGCGCGGTCAGCCACTCGGCCACGTACGGCCCGATCTTGCCGGTGGCGCCGGTGACCAGCACGGTGCCGCGCGGGGTCCAGCTGCCGGCCGACCGGCGGGCCTTGGCCCGGACCACGCGGCGGGCCAGCGTGCCGGTCGCGCGGATCGCGACCTGGTCCTCGGTGCCGTCGGCCAGGGCGGCGCACAGCCGCGCCGCGGTGCGGTCGTCCCACACCGCCGGCAGATCGACCAGGCCGCCCCAGCGGTCCAGGTGCTCCAGGCCCGCGACCCGGCCCAGGCCCCAGACCTCGGACTGCACCAGGCGGGTCGGCCGGTCGTTGACGCCGACCGCGCCGGAGGTCAGCGACCAGGTCTTGGCCGCGATCCCGGCGTCGCCCAGGGCCTGCACCAGGAGCAGGGAGCCGGCGACGCCCGCGGACACCGCCGGGAAGCCGGGGACCGGCTGCTCGTCGAAGGCCAGCAGGGAGACGATGCCCGCGACCGGGCCGGAGACCGCCTCGGCGAGGCGGGCGGCGAAGGCGGCGCGGTCCAGGTCGGCGGCGGAGACTTCGAGGACTGCGATGTCCGCGCCGCGGTCGGTGAGGGCGGCGGTCACCGCGGCGAGCAGACCGGCGGCGGGCGACGCGGCGGGATCCGCCTTGCCAGTACCAGTACCAGCGCCGGAACCCGGGTCGGCGGTCAGGCCCTGCGGCGCCACGACCAGCCAGGTACCGGTCAGCACCGCCGCGGCGGCGTCGGCGACCGGCGTCCACGAGACGCGGTAGCGCCAGTCGGCCACGGCCGAGTCGGCGCGCTCGCGCCGTCGCCAGGAGGCCAGCGCGGGCAGCAGGTCGTTGAGCGGCTGGCTGGCGTCCAGCGCCAGGGTGTCGGCGAGCTCGCCCAGATCGCCCTGCTCGACGGCGGCCCAGAACCGGGCCTCCACCTCGCTGGACTCGGCGACCGCCGTGGCCGCGACCGCCGGCGCGGCGGCCTCGGCCCAGTAGCGCTCCCGCTGGAAGGCGTAGGTCGGCAGCACCAGCCGCTCGGCCGGCCCGGCCACCAGCGACCAGTCGATGCCGACCCCGCGCACGTGCGCCTCGGCCAGCGACGACAACAGCCGCGCCGGTCCGCCCTCGTCGCGCCGCAGGGTGCCGAGCACGACGGTGTCCGGACCGGCGACGGTGCGCGCCCGGTCCTCCAGGGTGTCGGTGATCGCCCCGGTCAGCACCGGATGCGGCGAGACCTCGATGAACACCTGGTGCCCGCCGTCGGCCAGGGCCCTGATGGCCCGGTCGAACTCGACGGTGGAGCGCAGCGACGCGTACCAGTAGGCGGCGTCCATCTCGGGGCCGGTGAGCTGCTCGCCGCTCATCGCCGAGATCATCGGGACGCGCGTCCCGACCGGCGTGACTCCGGCCAGGACCGCGAGGATCTCGTCCTGGAGGGCGTCGATCTGCGCGGAGTGCGAGGCGTAGTCCACCGGGATCATCCGAGCCCTGATGTCCTCGGCCTCGCAAGCAGCCTGAATCGCGCGCAGCGCCTCGGGCTCGCCGGAGACCACGGTCGCCGACGCACCGTTGATCGCCGCGATCGAAGCCCGGTCGCCGTGGCTCGCGATGCGCTCGCGGACGGCGTCGGCGGGCAGCGCGATCGAGAGCATCCCGCCCTTGCCCGCCAACGGCTTCAGCGCCTGGGACCGCAGCGCCACGACGCGCGCGCCGTCCTCCAGCGAGAGGATCCCGGCGACCGTCGCGGCGGCGATCTCGCCCTGGCTGTGGCCGACCACCGCGTCGGGCTCGACCCCGGCCGCCTGCCACACCGCGGCGAGGGAGACCATCATCGCCCACAGCAGCGGCTGGACCTCGTCGGCGGTTTCGAGCTGCCGGTCCAGCAAGTCGTACGGCGACCAGTCCACGAAGGGCGCCAAGGCGGCGGCGCACTCGGCGAACCGGGCCGCGAACACCGGCGAGCTCTCCAACAGCTCCCGGCCCATGCCGATCCACTGGCTGCCCTGGCCGGGGAACACGAACACGCTGCGTCCGGCGCCGCCGGAGGGCGCGACCCCCGTCACCACCCCGGAGGCGGGCTGCCCGGTGGCCACCGCCGCCAGGCCCGCGGCCAACTCGCCGCGGTCGGCGCCGATCGCCACCGCCCGGTGCTCGAACACCGAGCGCGTGACCGCGAGCGACCAGGCGACATCCGCAGGGTCCTGATCCCGGTGCGCCAGCGCGAACTCGCGCAGCCGTCCGGCCTGGGCGGCCAGCGCGTCGTGGCTGCGGGCCGACACCGGCCAGGCCGCCACGGCGGCGGCTTCCAGCACCGGCCGGCGCGGCGGCGCGACCGTGGGCTCCGGCTCCTCGGCCGGTTCCTCGATCGCCGCCGGGCCGGCTTCCTCCACGATCACGTGCACGTTCGTCCCGCTGATCCCGAACGCCGACACGCCCGCGCGGCGCGGCTGCTCCCCGCCGGGCCATTGCCGGGCCTGCTGGAGCAGCTTCACGTTCCCGGCCGACCAGTCGATGTGCGGCGACGGCACCTCGGCGTGCAGCGTGCGCGGCATCTCGCCGTGCTGCATGGCCAGCACCATCTTCATGATGCTGATCACGCCGGAGGCGGTCTGCAGGTGGCCGATGTTGGACTTCACCGAGCCCAGCCACAGCGGCCGGTTCTCGGGGCGGCCGCGGCCGTAGGTGGCGAGCAGCGCGTGCGCCTCGATCGGGTCGCCGAGGCTGGTGCCGGTGCCGTGCGCCTCGACGATGTCGATGTCGTTCGGCGCCAGCCGGGCGTTGGCCAGCGCGGCGCGGATCACCCGCTGCTGCGAGGGCCCGTTCGGGGCGCTCAGGCCGTTGCTGGCGCCGTCCTGGTTCATGGCGCTGCCCTTGATGACGGCGAGCACCGGGTGCCCGTTGCGCCGCGCCTCGGACTCGCGCTCCAGCAGCAGCATGCCGGCGCCCTCGCCCCAGCCGATGCCGTCGGCGTCCGCGGAGAACGCCTTGCTGCGGCCGTCGGTGGACATGCCCTGCTGCTTGGAGAACTCCGCGAAGGCCCCGGGGACCGCGAGCACGGCCACGCCGCCGGCCAACGCCATCTCGCACTCGCCGGAGCGCAGCGACTGGCAGGCCAGGTGCAACGCCACCAGCGAGGAGGAGCACGCGGTGTCCACGGTGACCGCCGGGCCCTCCAGACCGAGCGTGTAGGACACGCGGCCCGAGATGACGGCGGTCAGGCTGCCGGTAAGCATGTAGCCCTCGGACCCGGAGTCCAGGCTGCCGCCGGCGCCGTAGCCGGAGTAGGTGGCGCCGGCGAAGACGCCGGTGCGGGTGCCGCGCAGCGCGTGCGGGTTCAACCCGGCGCGCTCGATGGTCTCCCACGAGACCTCCAGCAGCATCCGCTGTTGCGGGTCCATCGCCAGCGCCTCGCGCGGGCTGATGCCGAAGAACCCGGCGTCGAACTCCCCGGCGTCGTAGACGAAGCCGCCGACGTGCGGGATGGAGATGTCGGTGTCCGCACCCGCGGCCGCCAGACTCGCCCAGTACGCCTCCTCCATCACGTCCCAGCCCCGGTCGGCCGGGAACTCGCCGACCGCGTCGGTGCCGTTGGCCAGCAGCTCCCAGAACTGCTCCGGTCCGCCGACGCCGCCGGGGATCTTGCAGCCCATGGCGACGATCGCGATCGGGTCGTCGGAGGCGGCGGCGCCGACGGCGGCCGGTCCGGCGGCCGAGCCGGTGCCGATCAGCTCGCCGCGCAGGTACTCGGCGACGGCGGCCGCCGAGGGGTAGTCGAAGACCAGCGTCGAGGGCAGCCGCAGCCCGGTGGTGGTGCCGAGCCGGTTGCGCAGCTCGACGGCCGTCACCGAGTCGATGCCCAGCTCCCGGAACGCGCGCTCGGCCTCGACGGCGTCCGCCGACGGGTACCCGAGCACGGCCGCCGTCTCGCCCCGGACCAGATCCACCAGGAACCGGGTCTGTTCGAGCTCTGACAGCGCGACCAGCCGCGCGGCCAGTTCGCTCTGCGACTGCGGGGCGTCACCGCCGGACGCCGCGGCCTCCGGCTCGGCCAGGGCCCGGCGCACCTCCGGCAGCCCGGCGATGAGCGGGCTCGGGCGGCGCAGGGTGAAGGTCGGGGCGAACTTCTCCCAGTCGACGTCGGCGATGGCGGTGGAGCGGCCGTCGCCGTCCAGCACCTGGGCCAGGGCCCTGATTCCGGGCTCGGAGTCCATCGCGCGCATGCCGTAGCGCTGGAGCTGCTCCCCGATCTCGCCGGAGACCATGCCCCCGCCGCCCCACAGACCCCAGGCGACGGACGTGCCGGGCAGGCCGCGGCCGGCCCGGCTGTCGGCGACGGCGTCCAGGTGCGCGTTCGCGGCCGCGTAGCCGGCCAGCGAGCCGCTGCCCCACACCGCGGCGCCGGAGGAGAAGACCACGAAGGCCTCCAGGTCCAGGTCCCCGGTCAGTTCGTCGAGCCAGGTCGCGCCGTCCGCCTTGGCGGCCAGGTGCTCGGCCAGGTCGGCCGGGCCGGAGCCGAGGACGGTGCCGCCCCCGGAGACGCCGGCGGCGTGGACGACGCCGGTCAGCGCCGGACCGGTGGCCGCGATGTGCGCCAGTACCGAGGCCACCTGCGGACGCCGGGCGACGTCGCAGGCCACGATGTCGACGGCGGTGCCGGCGCCGGCCAGTTCGGCGGCCAGCGCGGCGGCGCCGACGGCGGCGGCGCCGGACCGGCTGGTCAGCACCACGCGCGGGGCGCCGCGGCCGGCGAGCCAGCGCGCGGTGTGGCCGCCGATGCCGCCGGTGCCGCCGGTGATCAGGACACTGCCGCTCGGCACCCACTCGGTGCCGCTGCTCGCGGCCGGGGCGTGCACCAGGCGGCGGGCCAGGACGCCGGCCGGGCGGATGGCGATCTGGTCCTCGGCGGCGCCGGCGAGCGCCGCGACCAGGCGGGTGGCGACCCGCTCGTCCCACTGCCCGGGCAGGTCGACCAGACCGCCCCACGCGGTGGGCAGCTCCAGCGCGGCGACGCGGCCGAGACCCCAGACCTGGCCCTGCGACGGGCTGGTGAGCTGGTCGCCGGGGCCGGTGCTGACCGCGCCGCGGGTCAGGGCCCACACCTTGGCGGTCGAACCGACGTCGGCCAGCGCCTGCGTCAGGAACGTGGTCGCGGCCAGGCCGCGGGAGACGGACGGGAAGTCGGGCAGACGCTCCTCGTCGAGCGCCAGCAGGGACACGACGCCGGTGAAGGGGGACTCGGTCGACAGGGTCCTGATGCGCTCGGCCAGCACCGCGCCGGGGGCGGTGCCGGAGGCTGTGCCAGTGCCAGTGCCGGTGCCAGTGCCGGACGCCGCGCCCGATCCGTGGTCGATCCGATCGAGGTCCTCCGCGCCGACCGGCAGCAGCACCACGCGGGCACCGCGCTCGGTCAGGGCCCTGACGACCTGGTGCGTCAGCTCGTCGTGGACCGAGCCGGCGGCGACCAGCCAGGAGCCGGAGAGCGTGCCGGCCGCGTCGGCGACCGGCGCCCACGCGACACGGTAGCGCCAGCCCGCGACGGCCGAGTCGGCCCGCTCGCGGCGGCGCCAGTCGGCGAGCGCGGGCAGGAACGCGGCCAGGCGGTCGCCGTCGATGCCGAGGGTGTCGGCGAGTTCCGCGACGTCGCCGCGGTCCACCGCCGCCCAGAAGCCGTCCTCCACCGCGCCGCCGGAGGAGCCGTCGGTGATGGCGGCCAGCGACTCGGGGACGCGCGGCCAGTACCGCTGGTGCTGGAAGGCGTAGGTGGGCAGATCGGTGCGCGCGCCGGGGGCCAGGACCGCGGTCCAGTCGATCTCGACGCCGCGCACGTGGGCCTCGGCCAGCGAGGTGAGCAGCCGCGCCGGGCCGCCCTCGTCGCGGCGCAGGGTGCCGAGGACGAGCGCGGTCGCGGTGCCGGCGTCCTCTATGGTGTCGGTGATCGCGCCGGTGAGGACCGGATGCGGCGACACCTCGACGAAGGTGCGGTGGCCGGAGCCGACCAGGGTGCGGATCGCCCGGTCGAACTCGACGGTCGAGCGCAGCGACGCGTACCAGTAGTCGGAGTCCAGCTCCGGTCCGCCGAGCCAGTCGCCGCTCATCGCCGAGATCATCGGGATCCGGGCGGTGCCCGGGACGACACCCGCGAGCACCCGCTTGATGTCGGCTTCGAGAACGTCGATCTGCGCGGAGTGCGAGGCGTAGTCGACCGGGATCATCCGGGCCCTGATGCCGTCGGCCTCGGCGGCGGCCTGGATCTCCTGCAACGCCACGGGCTCGCCGGAGACCACGGTCGCGGACGCGCCGTTGATCACGGCGACGGAGGCCCGGTCGCCGAACGGCTCGATGCGGGTGCGCACGGCGTCGGCGGGCAGGGCGAGCGAGAGCATGCCGCCCTCGCCGGCCAAGGGCTTCAGAGCTTGCGATCGCAGAGCCACCACCCGCGCGCCGTCCTCCAGCGAGAGGATCCCGGCGATGACAGCGGCAGCGATCTCGCCCTGGGAGTGGCCGACCACCGCGTCGGGAGTGACCCCGGCCGCCTGCCAGACCGCGGCCAGCGAGACCATCATCGCCCACAGCACCGGCTGCACCTGGTCGGCCGTCTCAAGCTGCTGATCCAGCAGCTCGTACAACGACCAGTCGACGAACGGCGCCAGAGCTTCGGCGCACTCTGCGAAGCGAGCAGCGAACACCGGCGAGCTCTCCAGCAACTCCCGGCCCATGCCGACCCACTGGCTGCCCTGACCCGGGAACACGAACACCCGCCGGCCCAGCCCGGAGGCGGGGACCGAACCGCTCACCACCCCGGTGCCCGGCTGTCCGGTCGCGATCGCCGCGAGCCCGGAGGCCAGCGCGTCGGCGGTTCCGATGGCCACGGCGCGGTGCTCGAACAGCGCGCGGGTGGTGGCGAGCGACCAGGCGATGTCAGTGGCCTGCGTCGTGCCCGCGAGCGCGATCTCCCGCAAGCGGCCCGCCTGTCCGGCCAGCGCCTCGGCACCGCGGGCCGAGACGGTCCAGGCGGACACCTCGGTCGTGTCGAGAACTCGGGGCTCGGTCGCCGGCGGCTCGTCGGTGGGCTCCTCGGCGGTCTCCGCCGCCGGTGCCTCCTCGACGATCACGTGCGCGTTGGTCCCACTCATCCCGAACGCCGAAACGCCCGCGCGCCGCGGCCGCTCCCCCGGCGCCCATTCGACGGCTTCGTGCAACAGGCGGATGTGGCCCGCCGACCAGTCGACGTGGGTGCTGGGGACCTCGGCGTGCAGGGTGCGCGGCAGGACGCCCTTGCGCAGGGCCATGACCATCTTGATGACGCCCGCGACGCCCGCGGCCTGCTGCGCGTGGCCGATGTTGGACTTCACGGTGCCCAGGCGCAGCGGCTCGTCGGCCGGGCGGTTCTGGCCGTAGGTGGCGAGCAGGGCCTGGGCCTCGATCGGGTCGCCGAGGGTGGTGCCGGTGCCGTGCGCCTCGACGGCGTCGACGTCGGCGGTGGTCAGCCGGGCGTTGGCCAGGGCGGCGCGGATGACGCGCTGCTGGGCCGGGCCGTTGGGAGCGGTGAGGCCGTTGCTGGCGCCGTCCTGGTTGATCGCGCTGCCCCGGATCACCGCCAGCACGGTGTGGCCGTTGCGCTCGGCGTCGGACAGCCGCTCCAGCAGGATCATGCCCGCGCCCTCGGCCCAGCCGGTGCCGTCGGCGTCGTCGGAGAACGCCTTGCAGCGGCCGTCGGAGGACATGCCCTGCTGCTTGGAGAACTCGCCGAAGGTGCCGGGCGTCGCCATCACGGTGACGCCGCCGGCCAGGGCCAGCGTGGACTCCCCGGAGCGCAGCGACTGGCAGGCCAGGTGCAGCGCCACCAGCGAGGAGGAGCACGCGGTGTCGACCGTGACCGCCGGGCCCTCCAGGCCCAGGGCGTAGGCGACGCGGCCGGAGACGACGCTCGCCGCGTTGCCGGTGGCCGAGTGGCCCTCGGTGCGGTCGCCGCCGAGCGCGGCCATCAGCAGGCCGATGTCGTATCCGGACCCTGACGCGCCGGCGAAGACGCCGGTCGCGGAGCCGCGCAGCGCGTGCGGGTCGATGCCCGCGCGCTCCAGCGCCTCCCACGCCACTTCCAGCAGCAGCCGCTGCTGCGGGTCCATCGCGACCGCCTCGCGCGGGCTGATGCCGAAGAACCCGGCGTCGAACTCGGTGGCGTCGTGGACGAAGCCGCCGACCCGCGCGTAGGCGGCGTCCTGCGGCTCGTGGGCCTCCCAGCCGCGGTCCTGGGGGAACGGGGACATCGCGTCGATGCCCGCCATCACCAGGTCCCACAGCTGTTCCGGGCCGCCGACGCCGCCGGGCAGGCGGCAGCCCATGCCGACGATCGCGATCGGCTCGTCGGAGGCGGCGGCCGCGGCCACCGGCACCGCGAGGTCGGAACCGGTGCCCAGCAGCTCGGCGCGCAGATGCTCGGCGAGGATGACAGAGGTCGGATAGTCGAAGGCGAGCGTGGCGGGCAGCGCCAGCCCGGTCACCGTGTTCAGCCGGTTCCGCAGTTCCATCGCGGTCAGCGAGTCGAAGCCGAGCTCGTTGAACGCGCGGTCCTTCTCCACGGCGTCGACCGAGGCGTGCCCGAGCACCTGCGCGGCCTCGGTGCGCACCAGCTCGACCAGCAGCCGGTCCTGGTCGGCGCGCGAGGAGGCCGCCAACCGCTGCACCAGCTCGCTCTGCGACTCCACCACGGCCGCGCCGCCGCTCTCGCCGCCGCCGGCCAGCGCCTGCCGGACCTCCGGCAGCAGCTCCAGCAGCGGGCTGGTGCGACGCAGGGTGTAGAGCGGGGCGAAGCGCTGCCAGTCGACGTCGGCGACGGTGACCTCGGTCTCGCGGCCGTCGACCGCCTGCGCCAGGGCCCTGATACCGAGCTCGGGGTCCATCTGCCGCAGGCCGTAGCGGTGCAGGTTCTCCCCCGCCTCGCCCGCGCCCATCCCGGCGCCGCCCCACAGGCCCCACGCCACCGACGTCGCGGCCTGCCCCCGCGCCCGGCGGGTCTCGGCCAGCGCGTCGAGGAAGGCGTTCGCGGCGGCGTAGCCGGGTTGCAGGCCGCTGCCCCACGTCGCGGACACCGACGAGAACAGCACGAAGGCGTCCAGCTCCAGACCGGCGGTGAGCTCGTCGAGCAGCACCGCCCCGGTGGTCTTGACCGCCGAAACGTGGGCCAGGCGGTCGAGCGTGAACTCCTCGATCGCGGTGGCCTCGCCGACCCCGGCGGCATGGATCACCGAGCTCGGCGCCGAGCCGGTGGCGGCGATCCGGTTCAGCAGCCCGGACACCGCGTCGCGGCGCGACATGTCGCAGGCCACGATGTCGACCGCGGTGCCCGCCACCGCCAGCTCGGCGGCCAGCCCGGCGACCCCGGCCGCCCCGGCGCCGGACCGGCTGGTCAGCACCACGCGCTCGGCCCCGCGGCCGACCGCCCAGCGCGCCACCAGGCTGCCGATGCCGCCGGTGCCGCCGGTGATCAGGACACTGCCACGCGGCGTCCACGGCGCCGACTCGCGCGGGTGCGGGGCCCGCACCAGGCGGCGCGCGACCATCCCGGAGGGCCGGACCGCGACCTGGTCCTCGCCGAAGCCGGACAGCACGGCGCAGAAACGGGCGGCGACCCGCTCGTCCCACTGCCCGGGCAGGTCGACCAGCCCGCCCCAGCGCTCGGAGTGCTCCAGCCCGACGACCCGCCCCAGGCCCCAGACCTGCGCCTGCACCGGGCTCTCCAGGGCGTCGCCCTGACCGGTGGCGACGGCCCCGCGGGTCGCCGACCACAGCGGCGCCGTGATCCCGGCGTCGCCGAGCGCCTGCACCAGCAGCAGCGTGCCGGCGACGGCGGCGTGGACCGCGGGACGGTCCCCGAGCGGCGACTCGTCCAGGGCCAGCAGCGACAGGATGCCGGCGATCGGCGCCTCGGCGGTGGCGGCGACCTGCGAGAGGTTCCGGCCCAGGGCGGTGCGGTCCAGATCGGACTGCTCCACGGCCAGGGTGACGACGGTCGCGCCGCGATCGGTCAGGGCCCGCAGATAGTCGGAGACCGCGGCCTCCAGTCCGCTCGGGACCACGGCGAGCCAGGTCCCTGACAACACGGCGGCGCCGGGGTCGGTGACCGGGACCCAGGTGATCCGGTAGCGCCAGTCGGCCACGGCCGAGTCCTCGCGCTCGCGCCGCCGCCAGGACGCCAGTGCGGGCAGCAGTTCGGCGAGCCGTTCGCCGTCGATGGCCAGGGTGCCGGCGAGTTGGGACACGTCGCCATCCTCGACCGCGGCCCAGAAGTCGCTCTCGGCCGCGGTCTCCGCGGTCCCGGTCTGCACGGCGTGGCCGCCCTGCGGCCAGAAGCTCTGATGCTGGAAGGCGTACGTGGGCAGGTCGACGCGCGCGCCGGTGCCGAGCACGGCCTCCCAGTCGACGTCGACGCCCAGCACGTGCGCGCGGCCCAGCGCGGTCGCGACGGTGACCGGGGCAGGGGACTTGGAGCGCAGCAACGGGATGAACGTCGCGCCGGTGCCGGCCGGGACGGCGGCGGTGCCGATGGCGGACAGCGTGCCGTCCGGGCCGATCTCCAGGAACACGGAGACGCCGCGCTCGGCCAAGGTCGCGGCCGCGTCGGCGAACCGCACCGGCTGCCGGGCCTGCTCGGTCCAGTAGGACGGCGCGCAGTCGGCCACGACCTGGCCGGTGGCCGCCTGGGCCCAGGGGATCCGGGCCGGCGCGTAGGCCAGGTCGGCCGCGACCGCGCCGAGCTCGGCCAGGATCGGGTCCATCAGGACGGAGTGGAAGGCATGGCTGACCCGCAGCGGGCGCACGCGGCGGCCGCGCTCGCGCCAGAGCTCCGCGACGCGGTCCACCCCGGCGGCGACACCGGAGACCACGGTCGAGCGCGGGCCGTTGACCGCGCCGATGCCGACGCCCTCGACCCCGAGCTCCACCATCGAGTCCAGGACCTCGGCCTCGGTGGCGGCGATGGAGCACATGCCGCCGCCCTCGGGCAGGGACTGCATCAGGCGCGCGCGGTTCGCGACCAGGCGGCAGGCGTCCTCCAGGGACAGGACTCCCGCAGCCCACGAGGCCGCGATCTCGCCGACCGAGTGCCCGGCGACGGCGTCCGGGCGGACCCCGGCGGCGGCCAGCATCTCGACCAGCGCGACCTGCACGGCGAACAAACCGGTCTGGGCGAAGACGGTCTGGTCGGCGTCGACGTCCTTGGCGCGGCCGAGGACCACGTCCGCGACCGGCAGGCCGAGCTCCGCCTCCAGGACCGCGGCGACACGGTCGAAGGTCCGGGCGAAGACCGGCGAGGCCGCGTACAGGCCCCGACCCATTCCGGCCCGCTGCGCGCCCTGCCCGGCGAAGACGAACCCGACGCGCGGGGTGCCCCGCACCACGCCGGTGACGACCGTGGCGGAGGTCTGCTTCGTCGCGACGGCGGCCAGGCCGGCGGTCAGGTCCTCGCGGCCGCGCCCGACGACGACGGCGCGGTGGTCGAACCGGCCGCGCGTCGCCGCCAGCGACCACGCGACGTCGGCCTTCTCCAGCTCGCGGTGCGCGAGCACGTGCTCGCGCAGGCGTCCGGCCTGCCCGGCCAGTCCGTCGGCGCCGCGTCCGGAGACGACCCAGGCCGAGACGTCGGAACCGGCCAGGACCGGAGCTTCATGGTCACCAGCATCGTCGGTGGCCTCCTCGGCGGCCGGGGCCTCTTCCAGGATCACGTGCGCGTTCGTGCCGCTGAGCCCGAAGGCGGAGACTCCGGCACGGCGCGGCCGGCCGTCGGCGTGCGGCCAGGCGACCGGCTCGGTCAGCAGCCGGACGTCGCCCAGGGTCCAGTCGATGTGCGAGGACGGGGTCCCGGCGTGCAGGGTCGCGGGCAGCAGGTCCTGGCGCAGCGCCTGCACCATCTTGATGACGCCGGCGATGCCGGCCGCCTGCTGGGTGTGGCCGATGTTGGACTTCACCGAGCCCAGCCACAGCGGCTGGTCCTCGGGCCGGTCCTGGCCGTAGGTGGCCAGCAGGGCCTGCGCCTCGATCGGGTCGCCGAGCGCGGTGCCGGTGCCGTGCGCCTCGACGGCGTCCACCTCGGAGGCGACCAGCTGCGCGTTGGCCAGCGCCGCGCGGATGACGCGCTGCTGCGACGGGCCGTTGGGAGCGGTCAGGCCGTTGCTGGCGCCGTCCTGGTTCATGGCGCTGCCCTTGACGACGGCGAGCACCGGGTGGCCGAGACGCTGGGCGTCGGAGAGCCGCTCCAGCAGGATCATCCCGGCGCCTTCGGCGATGCCCATGCCGTCGGCATCGTCGGAGAACGCCTTGCAGCGGCCGTCGGCAGCGAGCGCGCGCTGGCGCGAGAAGCCGACGAACTCCGTGGGATCGGCCATCACCATCACGCCGCCGGCCAGGGCCATCGTGCTCTCACCGGTGTGCAGGGACTGGCAGGCCAGGTGCAGGGCGACGAGCGAGGAGGAGCAGGCGGTGTCGACGGTGACCGCCGGTCCTTCCAGCCCCAGGGTGTAGGAGACGCGGCCGGACAGGACACTGGCGATGTTGCCGGTGATCAGGTGCCCTTCGGCGCCCTCGATGCCGACGACCTGGCCGGCGTAGCCGGACGGCGAGGCGCCGGCGAACACGCCGGTCAGAGTGCCGCGCAGGGCTTCGGGGTCGATGCCGGCCCGCTCCAGCGCCTCCCAGCACACCTCCAGGAGCATGCGCTGCTGCGGGTCCATCGCGATGGCCTCGCGCGGGCTGATCCCGAAGAAACCGGGGTCGAACTGCGCGGCGCCGTGCAGGAAGCCGCCTTCCTGGACGTAGGAGGTGCCGGGGTTGTCGGGATCGGGATCGAACAGGCCGGTCATGTCCCAGCCGCGGTCGGTGGGGAAGCCGGAGATGGCGTCGCCGCCGGCCGCGACCAGGTCCCACAGCTGTTCCGGCGAGGCGACGCCGCCAGGGAAGCGGCAGCCCATACCGATGATCGCGATCGGCTCGTCGGAGGCGGCCGCGCCGATCGACGCGGTCAGGACCGGCGTCCGGGCGGCCGGGGCGGCGCCGAGCAGCTGGGTAATGATCTGCCGGGCCAGGACCGTCGCCGACGGGTAGTCGAAGACGACCGTGGAGGGCAGCGCCAGTCCGGTCGCGACGTTCAGCCGGTTGCGCAGGTCGACCGCGGTCAGCGAGTCGAACCCCATGTCGCGGAAGGCCCGGCCGGGGTCGACGGCGTCGGCCGAGGGATGGCCGAGCACGGCGGCGGCGTTCGTGCGGACCAGGTCCACGACGAGGCGCTCGCGGTCGGCGGCGGCCAGCACGGCGAGCTGCCCGGCCAGGCCGCCGGTCGCGGTGGTGTCAGGGTCCGTACTCATCGCGGCCGGGGCCGCGGCCAGGGCCCGCACCTCCGGCAGGCCGTCGAACAGCGGCCAGTTGCGGCTGGCGCGGAACACCGGTGCGAACCGGGCCCAGTCGACGTCGGCCACCGCGATGAAGGTCTCGTTGTCGGCCAGCACCTGCTCCAGCGCGGCGACGGCGCGGTCGGTGGCCAGGAAGTTCATGCCCTGGCGCATCAGCCGGGCCGGGGTGACGACCCCGGGGCCGTCGGGCACGACCGCCCCGGCGACCGTCCACTCCTGGGTGTCCCACACGCCCCAGGCGATCGAGGTCGCGGGCAGCCCGCAGGCGCGGCGGCGCTGGGCCAGGGCGTCGAGGAAGGCGTTGCCGGCGGCGTAGGCGGCGTGCTCGGCGCTGCCCCAGGTCGCGGCGATGGAGGAGAACAGGACGAAGTGGTCCAGATCAAGATCCTGCGTCAGCTCGTCCAGGATCACGGCGCCGACGCCCTTGGCGCCGAGGGCGACGTCCAGATCGCGCAGGTCGGTGCCGTCGTAGGAGACCATGCGGCCGGCGTTGGCGGCGTGCAGGACGGTCTTCAGCGGCGGCCCGTCGGCGGCGATCCGGTCGAGCAGCGCGGCGACCTCGGAGCGCTGCGTCAGGTCGCAGGCCAGCAGGCTGACCCCGGTCCCGGAGCCGGCCATCCGCGCCAGGAGCTCGGCGACCGCGTCGGCCGCCTCGCCGCCGGCCACCCACGGCCCGGAGCGGCTGGTCAGCACCACGTGGTCGGCGCCCCGGGCGGCCAGCCAGCGGCCCAGGTACGGGCCGATCTCGCCGGTGGCGCCGGTGACCAGCACGGTGCCGGTCGGCGTCCACAACCCGGCGTCGGCGCGGCGCGCGCGGGCCCGGATCAGGCGGCGGGCCAGGGTGCCGGAAGGCCGGATCGCCACCTGGTCCTCGGCCAGGGTGCCCAGGGCCGCGCACAGCCGGGCGGCGACGCGGTCGTCCCATTCCGACGGCAGGTCGATCAGCCCGCCCCAGCGGTCCAGGTGCTCCAGGCCCGCGACCCGGCCCAGGCCCCAGACCTGCGCCTGCGCGGCGCTGGCCGGGGTCTCCCCGGCGCCGGTCGCGACGGCGCCCAGCGTGACCACCCACAGCGGGGCGGCGATCCCGGCGTCGCCGAGCGCCTGCACCAGCAGCAGCGTGCCGGCGGTGCCGGCCGGGACCGCCGGGTGGCCGGGGACCGGCGTCTCGTCGACCGCCAGGAAGGAGATGACGCCGGTGACGCGCGCGGTCTGCGCGGCCTCGGCGAGCACGGCGGCCAGCGCGGCCCGGTCGAGCTCGTCCGGGCCGACGTCGATCGTCAGGACGCTGACACCACGCTCGTTGAGCGCGCCGATCGCGCCCATGATGGACTCGGAGGCGTCCTCGGTGGCCGGGCCGGCCTGCGGGATCACGGCCAGCCAGGTGCCGGAGAGCACGGTGGCGCCGGTGTCGGGGGCCGGGACCCAGGTGACGCGGTAGCGCCAGTCGGCGACGGCCGACTCGGCGCGTTCGCGGCGGCGCCAGGAGGCCAGCGCGGGCAGGAGTTCGGCGAGGCGGTCGTCGTCCACGGACAGCCGGTCGGCGAGGTCGCGCAGGTCGCCTTCCTCGACGGCGGCCCAGAACGCGGCCTCGGCGGCGCTGCCCGGTCCGGCCGTGGCGGAGGCGGCGCTGCGGGTGCCGGGCATCGCCTCGGCCCAGTAGCGCTGGTGCTGGAAGGCGTAGGTGGGCAGCGCGGTGCGGTCCCCGTGCGGCAGGACGGTGGTCCAGTCGATCGGGACGCCGTGCACGTGGGCCTCGGCCAGCGAGGCGATCAGGCGGGCCGGTCCGCCCTCGTCGCGGCGCAGGGTGCCGGTGACGACCGGGGTGGTGGTCCCGAGATCCTCGAAGGTGGCGGCGATGCCGCCGGTGAGCACCGGATGCGGCGAGACCTCGATGAAGACCTGGTGGCCGCCGGCGGCCAGGGTGCGCAGGGCGCGGTCGAACTCGACCGGGGAGCGCAGGGAGGCGTACCAGTAGCCGGCGTCGGCCTCCGGGCCGGAGAGCCACTCACCGCTCATCGCCGAAATCATCGGGATGACGGCGGCGGCCGGCCGGACCTCGGCGAGCGCCCGCTTGATGTCGCTTTCCAGGGCGTCGATCTGCGCGCAGTGCGAGGCGTAGTCGACGGGGATGATGCGGGCTCTGATGTCCTCGGCCTCGGCGGCGGCCTTGATCTCCTGAAGGGCTTCCGGCTCGCCGGAGACGACGGTGGCCTTGGCGCCGTTGACGGCGGCGACCGAGACGCGGTCGCCGAACTCTGCGATGCGGCCGCGGACGGCGTCGACGGGCAGGGCGATGGAGAGCATGCCGCCCTTGCCGGCCAAGGGCTTCAGCGCCTGGGAGCGGAGGGCGACGACACGGGCGCCGTCTTCGAGGGACAGAATCCCGGCGACGACAGCGGCGGCAATCTCACCTTGGGAGTGGCCGACCACCGCGTCGGGCGTGACCCCGACGGCCTGCCAGACCGCGGCCAGGGAGACCATCATGGCCCACAGGACCGGCTGCACCTGGTCGGCCGTCTCAAGCTGCTGATCCAACAGCTCGTACAGCGACCAGTCGACGAACGGCGCCAGAGCTTCGGCGCACTCTGCGAAGCGAGCAGCGAACACCGGCGACGTCGCCAGCAGCTCACGGCCCATGCCGACCCACTGGCTGCCCTGACCAGGGAACACGAACGCTGTGCGGCCGAGTCCGGCGGCGGGAACGGCGCCGGAGACGACCGCGCCGTCCGGCTGACCGGTGGCGACCGCCGCCAATCCCGCCTGGAGCACGTCACGCTGCGCGCCGATGACGACGGCGCGGTTCTCGAACGTCGCGCGGAAGTTCGCCAGCGTCCAGCCGACGTCGGCGAGGTCGAGCCCGGGCCGGCCGGCCACGGACTCGCGCAGCCGCGCGGCCTGGGCCGCCAGGCCGTCGGCGCCGCGGCCGGAGACCAGCCAGGTGCGCACGTCGCCGCCGGTCAGGACCTTCGGGGCGGCGGTCCGCGCCGCCTGCTCGGACTGTTCGTTCTGGTCCGTCTGGCTGTTCTGGCCGGTCTGCGCGCCCGAACCGTCGCCGGACGTCTCAGCGCTCTCCGTCTCGGCGGCCTCCGGTTCCGGGGCCTCCTCCACGATCATGTGCACGTTCGTCCCGCTGATCCCGAAAGCCGAGATGCCGGCCCGCCGCGTCCGCTCGCCCTTGGGCCAGGGCCGCGCCTCCTGCAACAGCTGGACGTTGCCCTCGGTCCAGTCGATATGCGGGGACGGCTCGGCGGCGTGGAGGGTCGGCGGCAGGAGCTCGTTGCGCAGCGCCAGCACGACCTTGATCAGGCTGACCGCGCCGGAGGCGGTCTGCGGGTGGCCGATGTTGGACTTCACCGAGCCCAGCCACAGCGGCTGGTCCTCGGGCCGGTCCTGGCCGTAGGTGGCCAGCAGCGCGCCGGCCTCGATCGGGTCGCCGAGGGTGGTGCCGGTGCCGTGCGCCTCGACCGCGTCGACGTCGGCCGGCGACAGGTGGGAGTGGGCCAGCGCGGCGCGGATGACGCGCTGCTGCGCCGGGCCGTTCGGGGCGCTGAGGCCGTTGCTGGCGCCGTCCTGGTTCACGGCGGTGCCGCGGATCACGGCCAGGATCTGGTGGTTGTTGCGGCGGGCGTCGGACAGCCGCTCCAGAAGCACCATCCCGGAGCCCTCGGCCCAGCCGATGCCGTCGGCGCCGGCGCCGAACGCCTTGCAGCGGCCGTCGGCGGCCATGCCCTGCTGCTTGGAGAACTCCGCGAAGGCCCCGGGCAGCGCCATCACCGCGACGCCGCCGGCCAGCGCCAGCTCGCTCTCGCGGGTGCGCAGGGACTGGCAGGCCAGGTGCAGGGCGACGGAGGCGGAGGAGCAGGCGGTGTCGACGGTGACCGCCGGGCCCTCCAGACCCAGGGTGTAGGACACCCGGCCGGAGATGACGGCGGTCAGGCCGCCGGTCAGGACGTAGCCCTCGGCGGCGCTGCCGCTGCCGACCAGGCTGGTGCCGTAGCCGGAGGAGTTGGCGCCGACGAACACGCCGGTCTTGGTGCCCTTCAGGCTCGCCGGGTTCACGCCGCCGTGCTCCAGCGTCTCCCAGGCCACCTCCAGCAGGATCCGCTGCTGCGGGTCCATCGCCAGGGCCTCGCGCGGGCTGATGCCGAAGAACCCGGCGTCGAACTCCGGGGCCTCGTGCACGAAGCCGCCGGTGCGCGAGTAGGCGTCCTGCCCCTCGGTGCCCTGATTGAGGCCGAACGACTCCTCGATCACGTCCCAGCCGCGGTCGGCCGGGAAGGCCCCGATCGCGTCGCCGCCGGCCGCCAGCAGCTCCCAGAACTGGTCCGGATCGGCGACCCCGCCGGGGAGCCGGCAGCCCATCCCGACGATCGCGATCGGCTCCTGTTCCCCGGCCTCCAGCTCCCGAAGCCGCTCCCGGGTCTCGTAGAGATCCGCCGCGACCTTCTTGAGGTAGTCGAGAAGCTGCTGGTTCTCCGCCATCAGGGACCTTCCTCAGCTCGAGCGCCCTTAGGGGGAGCTCCGAATCACGACATTCCGAACTCTTTGTTGATGAAGTCGAGGACCTCGTCGGCGCTGGCGGCGCCGAGCCGGTCGGTGACCGCGGCGGTGTCGGCCTCCCGCTTCGGGGCGTCCTGGGCACCGAGCCACCTCGACAGCACCGTCTGCAGGCGGGCGGTGACCTCGGCCCGCACCCCGCTGTCCGCCGGGATCCCGGCCAGCACCGCTTCGAGCTGGTCGAGTTCGCCGAACACCGGCTCGCCCCGCTCGGCCCCGTCCGGGGCCAGGCGGGCGCGCAGGTGCTCGGCCAGCACCGCCGACGTCGGATAGTCGAACACCAAGGTCGAGGACAGCTTGAGTCCGGTCACAGCGGTCAGCCGGTTGCGCAGCTCGACCGCCGTCACCGAGTCCACGCCCAGGTCCTTGAAGGGGCGCCCGGCCTCCACCGCCTCGCCGGAGGCGTAGCCCAGGACCGCGGCCACCTCGGCCCGGACCAGATCGGTGAGCAGCCGGTCCTGGTCGGTCCGGGACAGCCCGGCGAGCCGGGCGGCCAGGTCCGAGGCCGACTCGGGGGCGCCGCCGGCGTCCTCGGCCCCGGCCAGCGCCTGCCGGGCCTCCGGCACCGAGCCGAGCAGCGGGCTGGGCCGGTGCACGGTGAAGGTCGGGGCGAACCGGCTCCAGTCGACGTCGGCCACCGTGATCGCGCCGTCGCCGCCGTCCACGGCGCGCGCCAGGGCCTTGATGCCGAGCTCGGGGTCCATCACCCGCAGGCCGTAGCGCTGGAGCTGCTCGCCGGTGTTGCCCTGGGCCAAGCCCACGCCGCCCCACAGGCCCCAGGCCACGGAGGTCGCGGCCAGGCCGCGCGCGCGGCGGTTCTCGGCCAGCGCGTCCAGGTAGGCGTTCGCGGAGGCGTAGGCGGGTTGCAGGCCGCTGCCCCAGATCGCCGAGCCGGAGGAGAAGGTGACGAAGGCGTCCAGGTCGTCCTGCGCGGTCAGCTCGTCCAGCCAGGCCGC
This sequence comes from Catenulispora yoronensis, assembly GCF_039531695.1. NCBI lineage: Bacteria > Bacillati > Actinomycetota > Actinomycetes > Catenulisporales > Catenulisporaceae > Catenulispora > Catenulispora yoronensis. The sequence goes on along the minus strand of NZ_BAAAQN010000033.1, from coordinate 44,867 downwards.
CCCGGCGCACTTGGCGGCCGAGACATAGGCCTGCTCGTCCACGGTGGTGTCGAGCAGGGCAGTGCCCTGGCCCACGCCGGCGCTGTGCACGACCGAGCTCAGGGCGGGGCCGGACTCCTTGATCCGGTCCAGCAGCGAGGCCACGTCCTCGCGGCTGGCGACGTCGCAGGCCACGACCTCGACCGGGGTGCCGGAGGCGGCCAGCCGGGCCACGGACTCGGCGACGTCCGGCGCGCTCGGCCCGGAGCGGCTGGTCAGCACCAGGCGCGGGGCGCCGCGCTCGGCCGCCCAGCGGGCCACCAGGCCGCCGATGCCGCCGGTGCCGCCGGTCACCAGCACGGTGCCGCGCGGGGACCACGGATCAGGGGTGCGGGCCTGCGGCGCGCGGACCAGGCGGCGGCCGAGGACACCGGCGGCGCGGATGGCCAGCTGGTCCTCCTCGGACTCCGCGCCGGCCCCGGCGGCGGCCCCGGCGAGGATCGCGCACAGCCGGGCGGCGGCGCGGTCGTCCCACTGCTCGGGCAGGTCGATCAGGCCGCCCCAGCGGTCCGGGTGTTCGAGCCCGGCGACCCGGCCCATCCCCCAGACCTGCGCCTGGGTCGGGCTGGTCAGCACGTCCTGCGGACCGGTGCTGACGGCGCCGCGGGTCAGGACCCACAACGGGGCCGCGATCCCGGCGTCGCCGAGCGCCTGGACCAGCACCAGGGTCGCCGCGACCCCGGTGGCCAGGACCGGATGGTCCGGGACCGGGGTCTCGTCGAGCGCGGCCAGGGAGACCACGCCGGCGATGGCGTCCAGGCCGACGGCCGCCTGGGCCTCGGCCGGCAACCCGGCCGCGCCCTCCTGCGCCGCTCCGACCAGAGCCACGGCCTCGACGAGGCGGGCGGTCAGGGCGGCGCGGTCCAGGCCCGAGCCGTCGGTGGTGACGACTGCGGTTGCGGCACGCCGTGCGGCCAGGGCCTGGACCACGTTCTGGACGGCCGGGCCGGACCCGGCGGGGGCGACGATCAGCCAGGTGCCCTCCGGCCCCGGGGCCGTGGGCTCGGGGATCGGCGCCCACGTGATGCGGTAGCGCCAGTCGTTGAGGACTGAGTCGGTGCGTTCGCGGCGCCGCCAGGACGCGAGCGCGGGCAGCACGTCGGTGAGGCGCTCGTCCTCCAGGGCGAGGGTCTCGGCCAGCCGGTGGACGTCGCCGCCGTCGACCGCCGCCCAGAAGTCGGCCTCCGCGCCGTCGGCCGCGGCCGGACCGCCGCCGTTGGCCACCTGGAGGAGGGCCTGGCCCACCTCGGGCCAGTAGCGCTCGTGCTGGAAGGCGTAGGTCGGCAGGCCGACCGGCGCGGCCGGTTCCAGGACCGTGCTCCAGTCGATGCGGACGCCGCGGACGTGCACCTCCGCCAGCGAGGTGAGCAGCCGCGCCGGTCCGCCCTCGTCGCGGCGCAGGGTGCCGGTGACGACCGGGGCCGCGACGTCGAGCTCGTCGAGCGTGTCGCCGATGGCGCCGGTGAGGACCGGGTGCGGCGACACTTCGACGAAGGTGCGGTGTCCGGACCCGGAGAGAGTACGGATGGCGCGGTCGAACTCCACCGGGGAGCGCAGGGAGGCGTACCAGTAGTCGGCATCGGCCTCCGAGCCGCGCAGCCATTCGCCACTCATCGCGGAGATCATCGGGATCCGCGTCGCGGTCGGGGCGACGCCGGACAGGACGCGCTTGATCTCGGTCTCCAGGGCTTCGATCTGCGCGCAGTGCGAGGCGTAGTCGACAGGGACCATGCGGGCCCTGATGTCCTCGGCCTCAGCGGCGGCCTTGATCTCTTCGAGGGCTTGAGGCTCGCCGGAAACGACGGTCGCGGAGGCACCGTTGATCGCGGCCACCGAGACCCGGTCGCCGAACCCTGCGATGCGCTCGCGGACGGCGTCGACGGGCAGGGCGATGGAGAGCATGCCGCCCTTGCCGGCCAACGGCTTCAGCGCCTGGGACCGCAAGGCGACGACGCGGGCGCCGTCTTCGAGGGACAGAATCCCGGAGACCACCGCGGCGGCGATCTCGCCCTGAGAGTGGCCGACCACGGCATCGGGCGTGACCCCGGCCGCCTGCCAGACCGCGGCCAGGGAGACCATCATCGCCCACAGCACCGGCTGCACCTGCTCAGCCGTCTCAAGCTGCTGATCCAACAGCTCGTACAGCGACCAGTCGACGAACGGCGCCAGAGCCTCGGCACACTCGGCAAACCGGGCCGCGAACACCGGCGAGCTCTCCAGCAGCTCCCGGCCCATGCCAACCCACTGGCTGCCCTGACCCGGGAACACGAAGACACTGCGACCGATGGACCCGGCGGTGGTCGATCCCGTGACGACGCCAGCGGACGGCTGCCGCGTCGCGACCGCCGCCAGTCCGGCGGCGAGTTCGCCGCGATCCGTGCCGATGACGACCGAGCGGTGCTCGAACAGGCCCCTGGTGGCGGCCAGCGACCAGGCGACATCAGAGACCTGCGTCTCCGGCCGACCGAGCAGGAACTCGCGCAGCCGCCCGGCCTGCGAGGCCAGCGCGTCCGGGCCGCGCCCGGAGACCAGCAACGCAGCCGTTGCGGTGCCGGACAGAACACGAGGAGCCGTGGGTACGGGCTCCTCTATAAGAGAAACGGGCTCGGCAACCGGAGCTTCTTCGACGATCACGTGCGCGTTGGTCCCGCTCATCCCGAAGGCCGAGACCCCCGCGCGCCGCGTCCGCTCCCCCGGCGTCCACGCGACCTCGTCCGCGAGCAGCCGCACCGCGCCGGCCGTCCAGTCGACGTGCGTCGACGGAGTAGCGGCGTGCAGCGTGCGGGGCAGGACACCGTTGCGCAGCGCCATGACCATCTTGATGACGCCCGCAACGCCCGCGGCCTGCTGCGCATGGCCGATGTTGGACTTCACGGTGCCCAGCCACAGCGGCCGGTCCTCGGGACGGTCCTTGCCGTAGGTGGCCAGCAGCGCGCCGGCCTCGATCGGGTCGCCGAGCTTGGTGCCGGTACCGTGCGCCTCGACCACGTCCACGTCCGCGGTGGTCAGCCCGGCGTTGGCCAGCGCGGCGCGGATGACCCGCTGCTGCGACGGGCCGTTCGGGGCGGTCAGGCCGTTGGAGGCGCCGTCCTGGTTGGTCGCCGTGCCGCGGATGACCGCGAGCACCTGGTGGCCGTTGCGCTCGGCGCCGGAGAGCCGCTCCAGCAGGATCATGCCCGCGCCCTCGGCCCAGCCGGTGCCGTCGGCCTCGTCGCTGAACGCCTTGCAGCGTCCGTCCGTGGCCATGCCCTGCTGCTTGGAGAAATCGCCGAACGCGCCCGGGGTGGCCATCACGGTCACGCCGCCGGCCAGCGCCATCGTGCACTCGCCGGTGCGGATCGCCTGGCAGGCCAGGTGCAGGGCGACCAGGGAGGAGGAGCAGGCGGTGTCGATCGTGACCGCCGGACCTTCCAGGCCGAGGGTGTAGGCGACCCGGCCGGACACCACGCTGCCGGCGTTGCCGGTCGTCAGGTGGCCCTGGGTGCGCTCGGCGCCGGTGGTCGACAAAAGCAGGCCTATGTCATAGCCGGAGGAGGAGGCCCCGGCGAACACGCCGGTCGGCGTCCCGCGCAGCGCGGCCGGGTCGATCCCGGCCCGCTCCAGCGCCTCCCACGACACCTCCAGCAGCAGCCGCTGCTGCGGATCCATCGCCAGCGCCTCGCGCGGGCTGACGCCGAAGAACGGCGCGTCGAAGTCGCCGGCGTCGTAGACGAAGCCGCCGACGCGCGCGTAGTCCATGTCCGCGGAGCCGAGACCCTGTTCGTGCGCGTCCCAACCGCGGTCCTGCGGGAACGGGGAGATGGCGTCGGTCCCGGCCATGACCAGGTCCCACAACTGCTCCGGACCGCCGACGCCGCCGGGCAGACGGCAGCCCATGCCGACGATCGCGATCGGCTCGTCGGAGGCGGCGGCGACGACCACCGGCACGGCGGTGTCGGCCGCGATGCCCAGCAGTTCACCGCGCAGATGCTCGGCGAGGATCGCAGAGGTCGGATAGTCGAAGGCGAGGGTCGCGGGCAGCGTCAGCCCGGTCACCGCGTTCAGGCGGTTCTGCAACTCCATCGCCGTGACCGAGTCGAAGCCCAGGCCGGCGAACGCCTGGTCGGCGGCCACCGCCTCGGCCCCGGCATGCCCCAGGACGATCGCCGCCTCGCCGCGCACCAGATCGACCAGCAGCCGCTCCTGGTCCGCGCGCGAGGCCGCGTGCAGCCGTTGCACCAGCTCGCTCTGCGACTCCGCGACCACTCCCCCGCGCGCCTCGGCCGCGGCGGCGGTCAACGCCTGCCGGGCCTCCGGCAGCAGCTCCAGCAGCGGGCTGGGCCGGCGCAGTGTGAACAGCGGCGCGAACCGCTCCCAGTCCACGTCGGCGACGGTCACCTGGACCTCGCGCCCGTCGATCGCCTGGGCCAGGGCCCTGATACCGAGCTCCGGGTCCATCAGCCGCAGGCCGTAGCGCTGCAGCTGCTCGCCGGCGTCGCCGGCCCCCATCCCGGCGCCGGCCCACAGGCCCCACGCCACGGACGTCCCGACCAGTCCGCGCGCGTGCCGGGTCTCGGCCAGCGCGTCCAGCGCGGCGTTCGCGGCGGCGTAGCTGGGCTGGAGTCCGCTGCCCCACGTCGCGGACACGGAGGAGAACAGCGCGAAGGCGTCCAGATCCAGATCCGCGGTCAGCTCGTCCAGCCAGACCGCGCCGAGGGTCTTGACCTCGGACACGGCCGCGTGTTCGGCGATCGTCAGCTCGGCGGTCGCAGTGCCCTGACCGACACCGGCGGCGTGGATGACCGAGCTCAGCGCCGGGCCGGTCCCGGAGACCCGGGTCAGCAGCGCCGCGACCTGCGGACGCTGCGCGATGTCACAGGCGACGACCTCGACGGCGGTTCCGGACGCCGCGAGCTCGGCGGCCAGCCCGGCCACCCCCGCCGCGCCGGCTCCGGACCGGCTGGTCAGCACCACGCGCCGGGCCGTCCGGCCGGCGGCCCACCGCGCCACCAGGCTGCCGATGCCGCCGGTGCCGCCGGTGATCAGGACACTGCCACGCGGCGTCCAGGTCCCGCTGTTCGGCTGGGGCACGCGCACCAGGCGCCGCCCGAGCAGACCGGTGCTGCGCACGGCCACTTGATCCTCGCCGGCGGTCCCGGACGCGCCGGCCAGCACCGAGCACAGCCGCGCCGCGACCCGCTCGTCCCACTCCGGCGGCAGGTCGACCAGACCGCCCCAGCGCTCGGGGTGCTCCAGTCCGAGCACCCGCCCCAGACCCCAGACCTGCGCCTGGGCGGGCGAGGACAGCACGTCGCCGGGACCGGTTGACACAGCCCCCTGCGTCACCGCCCACAGCGGCGCGCTGATCCCCGCGTCGCCCAGCGCCTGCGCCAGCGCGACCGTCCACGCCACGCCGGCCGGCACCGCCGCGTACCCCTCCAGCGGCGCCTCGTCGAAGGCGAGCAGCGACAGGACTCCGGCGACCACGTTGTCCCCGGGCCCTGCCACCTCCTCCGCCAGCCGGGCGGCCAGCGCCCCCCGGTCCGGGAGCCCCGGACCGAGCGGCAGCACGACCGGCTGGGCGCCTCGCTCGGCGAGGGCGTCGAGCACGCCCCGCGCCGAATCCTCATGTCCGGCCGGCACCACGGCCAGCCAGGTCCCGGCCAGCACCGCCGGACCGGGGTCGCCCACCGGGCTCCAGGCGACGCGGTAGCGCCAGTCCGCGACCGCGCCGTCGGCCCGCTCCCGCCGCCGCCAGGAGGCCAGCGCGGGCAGCAGCTCGCTCAGCGGACGCGTCGCGTCGATCGCCAGCGCGTCTTCGAGCCCGGACAAATCACCGTCCTCGATCGCGGTCCAGAACCGGCCCTCGGCGGCGCCGACCGCCACGGTCGCGGTGCCGACCACCGACTGGATCAGCGTGGCGGACACCTGCGGCCAGAAGTTCTGGTGCTGGAAGGCGTAGGTGGGCAGATCGACGCGCTGCCCGGTGCCGAGCACGGCGGGCCAGTCGACGGGGACGCCCTGCACGTGGATCCGCGCCAGCGCGGTGGTGACGGTGATCGGGGCCGGGGACTTGGAGCGCAGCAACGGGACGAACGTCGCGCCGGCGCCGGCCGGAACGGCGGCGGTGCCGATGGCGGACAACGTGCCGTCCGGGCCGATCTCCACGAAGACCGTGACGCCGCGCTCGACCAGCGCGTTCGCGGCGTCGGCGAAGCGGACCGCGTGGCGGGCCTGGTCGGTCCAGTAGGAAGCGGAGGTCTCGGAGGCGATCTCGCCGTCGGCGGCCCGCGCCCACAGGACCTTGGCCGGCGCGTGGTCGAGACCGGCCGCGACCGCTCCGAGCTCCTCCAGGATCGGGTCCATGTGCAGGGAGTGGAAAGCATGGCTGACGCGCAGCGGCCGCACGCGGCGCTCGCGGCCGCGCCAGAGCTCTGCGATGGCGTCGACCTCGGCGGCGTCACCGGAGACGACGACGGAACGCGGACCGTTGACGGCGGCGATGCCGACGTGCTCGGTCAGGGTCTCCCGGACCTCTTCCTCGGTCGCCGCGATCGAGCACATCGCGCCGCCCTCGGGCAGCGCCTGCATCAGACGCGCACGGTTGGCGACCAGGCGGCAGGCGTCCTCCAGGGACAGCACCCCGGCCGCCCACGCCGCCGCGATCTCACCGACGGAGTGGCCGGCGACGGCATCGGGACGAACCCCGGCGGCCGCGAGCATGTCGACGAGCGCGACCTGGACCGCGAACAAACCGGTCTGGGCGAAGACGGTCTGGTCGGCATCGATGTCCTTGGCGCGGCCGAGGACGACGTCCGCAATGGGAAGTCCGAGCTCGGCCTCCAGGACGGCGCTCGCATAGTCGAAGGACTCTGCGAAGACCGGCGAGGCGGCGTAGAGGCCGCGGCCCATCCCGGCCCGCTGCGCGCCCTGACCGGAGAAGACGAAGCCGACCCGCGAACCGCGCGCCACGCCGGAGACCACTGTCGAAGCAGACTGATTCGTCGCCACGGCGGCCAGCCCGGCCAGCAGCTCCTCGCGCGTCCGGCCGACGACCACGGCCCGGTGGTCGAACCGGGCCCGCGTCGCCGCCAGCGACCACGCGACGTCCGTCGGCTCCGCCTCGGGGTGCGCGACGGCGAACTCCCGGACCCGGCCGGCCTGCCCGGCCAGGGCTTCGGCGCTCCGGCCGGCGACCACCCACGCGGAGACGTCGGAACCGGCCAGGACCGGTACGGGCGCCGGCTCCCGCGCCTCGTCCTCGTCCTCGGCCTCCGCCGCCGGCGGCTCCTCGATGATCACGTGCACGTTCGTGCCGCTCAGCCCGAAGGCCGAGACGCCGGCCCGCCGGGTCTGCTCGCCGCCCGGCCAGGCGACCGGCTCGTTCAGGAGCCTGACATATCCGGTGGTCCAGTCGATGTGCGAGGAGGGCGTCTCGGCGTGCAGGGTCCGGGGCAGCGTGGCGTGGCGCAGGGCCATGACCATCTTCATGATCCCGGCGACGCCGGCGGCGGCCTGCGCGTGGCCGATGTTGGACTTCACCGAGCCCAGCCACAGCGGCCGGTCCTCGGAGTGGTCCTGGCCATAGGTGGCCAGCAGCGCCTGCGCCTCGATCGGGTCGCCGAGCGCCGTGCCGGTACCGTGCGCCTCGACGACGTCCACGTCCGAGCCCGTCAGCCGGGCGTTGGCCAGCGCGGCGCGGATCACCCGCTGCTGCGAGGGCCCGTTCGGCGCGGTCAGGCCGTTGCTGGCACCGTCCTGGTTCATCGCGCTGCCGCGCACCACGGCCAGCACCGGGTGCCCGTTGCGCTGGGCGTCGGACAGCCGCTCCAGCAACAGCACACCGGCGCCTTCGCCCATGCCCATGCCGTCGGCGTCGTCGGAGAACGCCTTGCAGCGGCCGTCGGCGGCCAGCGCGCGCTGCTTGGAGAAGCCGACGAACCCGGCCGGGTCGGCCATCACCATCACGCCGCCGGCCAGCGCCAGCGTGCACTCCCCGGAGCGCAGCGCCTGCGCGGCGAGGTGCAGGGCGACGAGCGAGGAGGAGCAGGCGGTGTCGACGGTGACCGCCGGGCCCTCCAGGCCCAGGGTGTAGGACACGCGGCCGGACAGGATGCTGGTGATGTTGCCGGTGATCAGGTGGCCCTCGGCGCCCTCGACGGTCAGCGCCTGCCCGAGGTAGCCGGACGGCGAGGCGCCCGCGAAGACCCCGGTCGCGGAGCCGCGCAGGGTGTCGGGATCGATCCCGGCGCGCTCCAGCGCCTCCCAGCAGATCTCCAGCAGCAGCCGCTGCTGCGGGTCCATCGCGATGGCCTCGCGCGGGCTGATCCCGAAGAACGCCGGGTCGAACTCCGGCGCCATGTGCAGGAAGCCGCCCTGCTGGACGTAGGAGGTGCCGGGGTTGTCGGGGTCCGGATCAAAGAGTCCTGCCATGTCCCAGCCACGGTTGGCCGGGAACCCGGACACCGCGTCGCCGCCGGCCGCCACCAGCTCCCACAGCTGCTCGGGCGTCGCGACGCCGCCGGGGAAACGGCAGCCCATGCCGACGATCGCGATGGGCTCGTCGGACGCCGCGGCCGCCACCGGGGCGGCGGCCGCGGCATCGGCCCCGCCGACCAGCTGGGAGATGATCTCGTGCGAGAGCACCGTGGCCGACGGGTAGTCGAAGACGACCGTGGACGGCAGCGTCAGGCCGGTCGCCGCGTTCAGGCGGTTGCGCAGATCGATCGCGGTCAGCGAGTCGAAGCCCAGGTCCCGGAACGCGCGGTCGGGGTCGATCTGCGCCGGGGAGGCGTGGCCGAGCACAGCCGCGGCCTGGCCCTGGATCACGTCGACGACGATCCGGACCCGCTCGGCCGGGGCCGCGTCCAGCAGCCGCCCGGCCAGCTCCCCGGCGGCGCCGGCGGCGGCCGGGTCGGCGACGGACGGCGCGGCGGCCAGGGCCCTGATCTCAGGGATCTCGTTCAGCAGCGGCCAGGACCGGGCCGAGCCGAAGACCGGGGAGAACAGCTTCCAGTCGACGTCGGCGACCGCGATGAAGGTCTCGTCGTCGGCCAGCGCCTGCTCCAGGGCGGCCAGCGCGCGGCCCGGGTTGAGGAAGCCCATGCCCTGCTTCATCAGCCACTTGACGACCTCGGGGAGCGGCAGGTCCATCTCGTCGTCGTTCCGGGTGTCCCAGACGCCCCAGGCGACGGTGGTCGCGGTCAGGCCGCGGGCCCGGCGGTCCATGGCCAGCGCGTCCAGGAAGGCGTTGCCGGCGGCGTAGGCGCCGTGCTCCTTGCCGCCCCAGGTGGCGGCGATGGAGCCGAACAGGATGAAGGCTTCCAGCTCGATGCCGAGCTCGACGGTGACCTCGTCCAGCCACACCGCGCCGGCCGCCTTGGCGCCGAGGGCGACGTGCAGCTCCGCCAGGTCGGTGGTGGCCAGCGGCATCAGGTGCACGAGGTTGGCGGCGTGGACGACCGCCGTCAGCGGCGGGAACGGGGTGCCGCCCCAGACCCTCAGCAGACCACTGAGATCGTCGCGCTTGGCAATGTCGCAGGCCACGATGGTGACGGCGGTCCCGGCTTCGGCGAGCTTCGCGGCCAGCGCGGCGGTGTTCGACGCCGAGGGGCCGGAGCGGGTGGGGATGAGCACGTGCCGGGCGTTCCGGCGGCCCAGCCAGTCCAGCAGCCGCGGGCCGATGGCCCCGGTCGCGCCGGTGACCAGCACCGTGCCGCTCGGGGTCCAGGCCTCGTCGGCGGCGGCGCCGGCGCGGGGACGCCGGGGCTCGGCGCGGACCAGGCGACGGATGAGGGTGCCGGAGGGCCGGATCGCCACCTGGTCCTCGGAGCCGTCGGCCAGCACCGCGGCCAGGCGGGCGCCGACCCGGTCGTCCCAGACCGGCGGCAGGTCGATCAGACCGCCCCAGCGGTCGGGGTGCTCCAGGCCGATGACGCGGCCCAGGCCCCAGATCTGGATCTGGAGCGGATTGCGCAGCGGCTCGACCGGGGTCACGTTCGCGGCGCCGCGCGTAACGGCCCACAGCGGGGCGGTGACTCCGGCCGCGCCGAGCGCCTGCTCCAGGAACAGCGTGCCGGCAACGCCGACCGTGACGACGGGAGAGCCGCCGAGCCTGGCCTCGTCGAGGGAGACCAGGGACAGGACGCCGGCGAACCGGCCGTCGGCCGCCTCGGCGAGCGCCGCCGTGACCTTCTCGGTGAGGGGCGCCGGGTCCAGGTCGTCGGCGTCGATCGTGACGACCACGGTCTGCGCGCCCCGGCCAGTCAGGGTACGCACACAGTTCTCGGCCAGCGCCGCCTCGGCGGCGGTGGCGACGATCAGCCAGGTCCCCGCCAGGACGCGCGCCTCGGCGGCCTTCTGCGGCAGCCAGGAGACGCGGTAGCGCCAGTCGGCGATGGTGGAGTCGTCCTGCTCGCGGCGGCGCCAGGCGGCCAGGGCCGGGAGCAGTTCGTTGAGCGGGCGGCTGCTGTCGATGGCGAGCGCCTGGTCGAGCCCGGTCACGTCGCCGGTCTCGATCGCGGCCCAGAACCGGGCCTCGGCCTCGGTGCCGGCCAGGCGGCCGATCTCGGTGCCGTCGACGGCGGCGTCGGTGGTGGCCTGGGTCCAGTAGCGCTGGTGCTGGAAGGCGTAGGTGGGGAGGTCGACGTGCCCGCCGGGGCGCAAGACGGCGGTCCAGTCGACGGCGACGCCGCGTACGTGGGCGTCGGCGAAGGAGGCGAGCAGCCGGGCCGGGCCGCCCTCGTCCCGGCGCAGGGTGCCGACCACGGCCGGGGCCAGGACGCCGGCGGCCTCCAGGGTGTCGCCGATGGCGCCGGTGAGGACCGGGTGCGGGGACACTTCGACGAAGGTGCGGTGGCCGGACCCGGCCAGGGTGCGGATGGCGCGGTCGAACTCGACCGGGGAGCGCAGGGAGGCGTACCAGTAGTCGGCATCGGCCTCCGGGCCGCGCAGCCATTCGCCGCTCATGGCGGAGATCATCGGGATGCGGGTGGCGGCGGGACTGATGCCCGCCAGGACGCGCTTGATCTCGGTCTCCAGCGCATCGATCTGCGCGCAGTGCGAGGCGTAGTCGACAGGGACCATGCGGGCCCTGATGTCCTCGGCCTCAGCGGCGGCCTTGATCTCTTCGAGGGCTTGAGGCTCGCCGGAAACGACGGTCGCGGAGGCACCGTTAATCGCGGCCACCGAGACCCGATCACCGAACTCTGCGATGCGCTCACGAACGGCGTCGACCGGCAGAGCGAGCGAGAGCATGCCGCCTTGGCCCGCGAGCGGACGCAGAGCCTGGGAGCGGAGGGCGACGACGCGGGCCCCGTCTTCGAGCGACAGGATCCCGGCGACGACCGCCGCGGCAATCTCACCCTGGGAGTGGCCGACGACGGCGTCCGGCTTGACCCCGGCCGCCTGCCAGACCGCCGCGAGCGACACCATCATGGCCCACAGGACCGGCTGGACCTGGTCGGCGGTCTCAAGCTGCTGGTCCAAAAGGTCGTAGAGAGACCAGTCGACGAACGGCGCCAACGCCTCGGCACACTCGGCAAACCGGGCCGCGAACACCGGCGAGCTCTCCAGAAGCTCCCGGCCCATGCCAACCCACTGGCTGCCCTGACCAGGAAATACGAATACAGATTTGCCGACACCCGACGCACCCGCGACACCGGTCACCACAGCGCCCGAAGGCTGTCCGGTCGCGATAGCGGACAGCCCCGCCGCCAGCTCATCGCCACTGCCGATAACAACGGCCCGGTTCTCGAACGCCGACCGGCCGGTCGCCAACGACCACGCGACATCAGCATCGCTCGGCCGCCGCTCAACCACGAACTCCCGCAACCGCGCAGCCTGCGCCGCCAACGCATCAGCGCCGCGACCGGAGACCAGCCACGCGGAGACGCCGGCGCCATCGGTTGCCGCAGCCGAACCGCCCCCCGCCGCAGCCAGGTTGCCGACCACTGCGGCCGAACCGGCACCCGCTACAGCAGAGCCGCCGCGCTCGGCAGCCGAACCGCTAGCTGCCGCAGCCAGGCCGCCAGCTGGCGCAGCCGAACCGCCCCCCGCCACACCGCCAACCGCATTGCCGCCCGCCACAGCCGAACCGCCAGCCGCCGCAGCCAGGTTGCCGACCACTGCGGCCGAACCGGCACCCGTCGCAGCCAAACCGTCAGTCACCGCGGCCGAACCGCCGCCCACCACCTCAGGCGCCGCATAAGCCAGCACCGGCAGCGCGGGCGCAACGGCTGTCTCCTCGATCTCGTCGGGCGCTCCAGCCTCAGCATCCTGCGATTCGTCGGCCTCGGCCGCGCTCGGTGCCTCCTCCAGGATCACGTGCGCGTTCGTCCCGCTCATCCCGAAGCCGGACACTCCGGCGCGGCGCGGGCGCTCACCGCTCGGCCACTCCACCGCCTCGTTCAGCAGCTTGACGTTGCCGGCGGTCCAGTCGATGTGGGGTGAGGGCTCCTCGGCGTGCAGGGTTCGGGGCAGCAGGCCGTGGTGGAGGGCCAGGGTCATCTTGATGATGCCCGCGACGCCGGCGGCGGCCTGGAGGTGGCCGATGTTGGACTTGATCGAGCCGAGCCACATCGGGCGGTCGGCGGGGCGGTCCTGGCCGTAGGTGGCGAGCAGGGCCTGGGCCTCGATCGGGTCGCCGAGGGTGGTGCCGGTGCCGTGGGCCTCGACCACGTCCACGTCGGCCGTGGAGAGTTGGGCGTTGGCCAGGGCGGCGCGGATGACGCGTTGCTGCGACGGGCCGTTGGGCGCGGTCAGGCCGTTGGAGGCGCCGTCCTGGTTGATCGCGCTGCCGCGGATCACCGCCAGCACCGGGTGGCCGTTGCGGCGGGCGTCGGAGAGGCGCTCGACCAGGATCATGCCGACGCCCTCGGCGACGCCCATGCCGTCGGCGCGGGCGCCGAACGCCTTGCAGCGGCCGTCGGAGGCCAGGCCGAGCTGGGTGCTGAACTGGGTGAAGATGGTCGGGGCGGCCAGCACGGTGGCGCCGCCGGCCAGGGCCAGGGTGGACTCGCCGGAGCGCAGCGACTGGCAGGCCAGGTGCAGCGCCACCAGCGAGGAGGAGCACGCGGTGTCGATGGTCACCGCCGGGCCCTCCAGGCCCAGGGTGTAGGAGACCCGGCCGGAGACCACGCTGCTGGCCGTGCCGGTCAGCAGGTGGCCGTCGAGCAGGCGGTCCAGGCCCTTGCCGAAGCCGTAGCCGGAGACCGCCGCGCCGGTGAACACGCCGGTCTTGGAGCCGCGCAGGGACCGGGGGTCGATCCCGGCGCGCTCCAATGCCTCCCAGGACGTCTCCAGCAGCAGCCGCTGCTGCGGGTCCATGGCCACGGCCTCGCGCGGGCTGATGCCGAAGAAGCCGGCGTCGAAGTCGCCCACCTCGTAGACGAAGCCGGCCTCGCTCAGGGAGGCGGCGCCGTCCTCGACCTCCGATTCCAGGTCGCGCAGTTCGGTAAGGTCCCAGCCGCGGTCGGTGGGCAGGCCGGCGACGGCGTCGCCGCCGGCCGCCAGCAGCTCCCACAGCCGGTCCGGGTCGTGGGCGCCGCCGGGGAAGCGGCACCCGATCCCGATGATCGCGACCGGCTCCCGGCTCTGGTCTTCCATCTCCCGGAGGCGCCGTTGCGCGTCGGCCAGACTCGTCGTCGCCCACTTGAGGTAGTCGCGCAGGGTCTCTTCAGATGCCACCGGAACCTCACCTATTCGCGTCTGGAGAAAGCAAGCCGGTCCGCCCGGTCAGGACCGGCCGAGCTCCCGGTGGATGAAGTCGAAGATCTCGTCGTCGGAGGCGGACTCGATCCGCTTGGCGACCTCGGCGCCGTCGCCGGCGGCCGAGCCGATCCCGCTCCACGTGGCCAGGAACCGCTGCAGCCGGGCCGTGACCTGCTCGTGCAGCTCGCCGTCCGGCGTGGCGCCGGACAGCAGCGCGTCGAGCTTGTCGAGCTCGGCGAGCAGCGGCAGCCCGTCGGCGTCGGCCGGGAACCACTGGGCCCGCAGATGGTCGGCGAGCACGCTCGGATTCGGGTAGTCGAACAGTAGAGTCGCGCTCAGGCGCAGGCCGGTGGCGGCCGACAGCCGGTTGCGCAGGTCCACGCTCGTCAGCGAGTCGAACCCGAGCTCGCTGAACGCCCGCTCCGGCTCCACGTCCTCCACCGAGGCGTAGCCGAGCACCGAGGCGGCCTCGGCCCGCACCAGGTCCGTCAGGATCCTGACCTGCTCGGCGGCGGCCAGCCCGGTCAGCTGCCCGGCCAGCGCCGAGGCGGTGTCGCCGGACGCCGGCGCGGCGGCCTCGGTCTCGGCCAGTGCGCGGCCCACCTCGGGCAGCGCCTCGATCAGCGGCGAGGGCCGCCGCAGCACGAACACCGGCGCGAACCGCTGCCAGTCCATGTCGGCGACGGTCAGCAGGTCCTCCCCGGAGTCCAGCGCCCCGGCCAGGGCCTGCACCGCCAGCCGCGGCTCCATCAGCCGCAGCCCGCGCCGCGCCATCTGCTCGGCGCCCTCGACGTCGGTCATCCCGCCGCCGCCCCACGGGCCCCACGCCACCGACGTCGCGGCCAGCCCCCGCGCGCGCCGGTTCTCGGCGAGCGCGTCGAGGTAGGCGTTGCCGGCGGCGTAGCTGGGCTGCATCCCGCCGCCCCAGGTCGCGGCGATCGAGGAGAACATCACGAAGGCGTCGAGGTCCAGATCGGCGGTCAGCTCGTCGAGCACGGCGGCGCCGGCGGTCTTGGCCGCGGTGACGCTCGCCTGCTCGGCCAGCGAGGTGTCGGCCAGCAGGGTGGCCTGTCCGACGCCGGCGGTGTGCACGACCGAGCTCAGCGCCGGGCCGGTCGCGGCGATCCGGGCCAGCAGGGTGCCGACCTCGGAGCGCCGCGCGGTGTCGCAGGCGGCGACCTCGACGGTGGTCCCGGCGGTCGCCAGCTCGGCGGCCAGCCCCGCGACGGCGCGGGCGCCGGGACCGGAGCGGGAGGTGAGCACGATCCGCTCGGCGCCGCGGCCGGTGAGCCAGCGGCCGACGTGGCCGCCGAGCGCCCCGGTGCCGCCGGTGATCAGGACGGTGCCGCGCGGCTGCCACTCGGTCGGCGCCGCGCCGGGGGCGGCGTGCTCCAGCCGGCGGCCGAAGACTCCGGTGGCGCGGACCGCCACCTGGTCCTCGAAGCCCTCGGCGGACGGAGTGCTGCCGATCAGGGCACTGAATCGGGCGGCGACCCGGTCGTCCCAGACCGCGGGCAGGTCGATCAGGCCGCCCCAGCGCTCGGGGTGCTCCAGGGCCACGACGCGGCCCAGGCCCCAGATCTGGGCCTGGCCCGGGCTGGTCAGCGGGTCGCCGGAGCCGGTGGAGACCGCGCCCTGGGTCACCGCCCACAACGGCGCCTCGATGCCGGCGTCGCCGAGGGCCTGGGTCAGCAGCAGCGTCGCGGCCACGCCGAACGGCAGGTCCTCGACGGCCGGGCGCTCGTCCAGGCCCAGCAGCGACACGACCGCGGAGAACGATCCGCCGGCCCCGGCTCCAGCTCCGGCAATGGCGGCGGCGAGCGCCGTCCGGTCCAGGTCGGCCGTACCGACGGGGAGGGTGACGACCTCGGCACCGCGCTCCCGCAACGCCTGCGCCAGGTCGTTGCTCAGAGTACTGCTGCCGTCCGCGGCGAAAGCGCTGTCGGCAAGTTGCTCCTGCGCCGAGCCGTTACTCCGGGTGCTGCTACCGTGCCCGGCGATCCCGCTGCCGGCAGGGCTTTCCGATCCGGCCTGCCCCGGCGTCACCACCAGCCAGGTCCCGCCCAGCACCGCCGCGCCGGGTTCGCCGAGCGGCGTCCAGGCCACGCGGTAGCGCCAGTCGGCGACCGCCGAGTCCTCCCGCTCGCGGCGGCGCCAGGAGGCGAGCGCGGGCAGCAATTCGGTCAGCGGGCGCCGCGGGTCGATGGCGAGGCTGTCCTCGATGCCGCTGAGGTCGCCGCCCTCGACCGCGGCCCAGAAGCGGGCCTCGGCGGCGCCGGCCGAGCCTTCTTCGAGGGCTGCGACGTCGGGGGTGTCGAGCCAGTAGCGGCGCCGCTGGAAGGCGTAGGTCGGCAGGTCGGTGCGCTCGCCGGTGAGGACCGCGGTCCAGTCGACGTCGGTCCCGTGGACGTGGACCCGGGCCAGCGCGGCGAGCAGGCCGGCGGCGCCGGGCTCCTCGCGGGTCACGGTGCCGGTGACGACCGGCGCCGGGCCGGCGGCCTCCTCGACGCACTCGGTGATCGCACCGGTCAGCACCGGCTGCGCCGAGACCTCGACGAAGGTGCGGTAGCCGGCGCGCGACAGTTCGCCCACCGCGTCGGCGAAGCGGACCTGCTCGCGGACGTTCGCGTACCAGTAGGCGCCGGTGAGTTCGTGGCCGGGCAGCCAGCGGTTGTAGGCGGTGGAGTAGAAGGCGATCCGGCCGGCCTGCGGGCGGATGCCGGACAGGCCGTCCAGCAGCTGGTCCTCGATCGGCCGCACGCGCGGCGAGTGGGCCACGAAGTCCGATGTGGCCGGGACCCGCCAGCGCAGGATGCGGCGCTTGGACAGGGTGGCCTCGAACCGGTCGAGGTCCTCCGGCGGCCCGGAGATCACGGTGGCGGCCGGGGAGTTGACCGCGGCCACGGTCAGCGCGGGGAAGTCGCGCAGCAGACCGGCCGCGGCGGACTCCGGCATCACGACGGACAGCAGTCCGCCGCTGGCCCCGAGGCCGGCCAGCGCCTTGGAGCGCAGCACCACGACCCGGGCGGCGTCGTCCAGGCTCAGGATCCCGGCGACGGTGGCCGCCGCGATCTCGCCCTGGCTGTGGCCGACCACCGCGTCGGGAGTGACGCCGGCGACCTGCCAGACCGCGGCCAGCGAGACCATGACGGCCCACATCACCGGTTGTGCCACGTCGGCGGAGTCCAGCGTCGGCGCGCCGTCGGCCTGGTCCAGGACGTCGCGCGGCGACCAGTCGACGTACGGGGCCAGCGCGTCGGCGCACTCGGCGAAGCGCGCGGCGAACACCGGCGACTCGGCCAGCAGCGCCCGGCCCATGCCGGGCCACTGGCTGCCCTGGCCGGGGAAGACGAACGCGCTGCGCCCGACGCCGCCGGCCGGGACCGAGCCGCTGACCGCCCCGGCCGCCTGCTGCGCGGTGGCGACGGACGCCAGGCGCGCGGCCAGTTCGGCGCGGTCGGAGCCGATGACGACGGCGCGGTGGGCGAACGTCGCCCGGGTGGCGGCCAGCGACCAGCCGACGTCGGCCGGGTCCAGCCCCGGCCGGGCCAGCACGAACTCGCGCAGCCGGCCGGCCTGTCCGGCCAGGGCGTCGGCGGTGCGGCCGGAGATCGGCCAGGCCGCGACGCCGGCGCCGGCGAGGACCGCCGGGGTCCGGGGCTCGTCGCCGCCGGGCGCGTGGGCATGGGCGTGGGCGTGGGTGCCGGAGCCGATCAGGGCGCTGTCACCGGTCCCGTCGGCTCCGCTGCCGCCCGGGGCGTCCGAGGCGTCCGCGCCGTCGAAGGCCGGCGCCTCCTCCAGGATCACGTGCACGTTCGTGCCGCTCATCCCGAACGCCGAGACCCCGCCGCGCCGCACCCGGTCCCCGGCGGGCCAGGCCACCGGCTCCTGGAGCAGCCTGACGTGCCCGGCGGTCCAGTCGATCTCGTGCGAGGGCTCCTCGGCGTGCAGCGTCCTGGGCATCAGGCCATTGCGAAGGGCCATGACCGTCTTGATGACGCCGGCGACGCCGGCCGCCGACTGCGAGTGCCCGATGTTGGACTTCACCGAGCCCAGCCACAGCGGCCGGTCGGCGGGCCGGTCCTGGCCGTAGGTGGCCATCAGGGCCTGGGCCTCGATCGGGTCGCCGAGCGGGGTGCCGGTGCCGTGCGCCTCCACCACGTCGACGTCGGCGGTGGTGAGCCGGCCGTTGGCCAGCGCGGCGCGGATGACGCGCTGCTGCGACGGGCCGTTCGGGGCGGTGAGGCCGTTGGACGCGCCGTCCTGGTTCACCGCGCTCCCCCGGATCACGGCCAGCACGGTGTGGCCGTTGCGGCGGGCGTCGGAGAGCCGTTCGAGCACGACCATGCCCGCGCCCTCGCCCATGCCCATGCCGTCGGCCTCGTGGGAGAACGCCTTGCACCGGCCGTCGAAGGCCAGGCCGCGCTGCCGCGAGAAGCCGACGAACACCACCGGGGTGGCGAGCATCGTGACGCCGCCGGCCAGTGCCAGGTCGCACTCGCCGGACTGCACCGCCTGCGCGGCCATGTGCAGCGCGACCAGCGAGGAGGAGCACGCGGTGTCCAGCGTGACCGCCGGGCCCTCCAGGCCCAGGACGTAGGACAGGCGTCCGGACAGCACGCTGCCCGCCGTCCCGGTGGCCAGGTGGCCCTCGATGCCCTCGGTGCCGGTCAGCGCCAGCTGCATCCCCAGCGCCTGGTACCCGGACTCGGCGCCGCCGACGAACACGCCGGTGCGCGAGCCCTTGAGTGTCTGGGGATTGATACCGGCGCGCTCCAGCGCCTCCCACGTGACCTCCAACAGCATCCGCTGCTGCGGGTCCATGGCCAGCGCCTCGCGCGGGCTGATCCCGAAGAACGGCGCGTCGAACTCGCCGGCGGCGTTGAGGAAGCCGCCTTCGCGCACGTAGGAGGTGCCGACGTGGTCCGGGTCCGGGTGGTAGAGGTTCTGGGCCCAGCCGCGGTCGGTCGGGAACCCGGCGATGGCGTCGCCGCCGGCCGCGACCAGGTCCCACAGGTCGTCGGGCCCTGCGACGCCGCCCGGGTAGCGGCAGCCCATGGCGACGATCGCCACCGGCTCGGCGAGCACCGCGCCCCCGACCGGACCGGCCGGACCGGCCTGCAGGCCCAGGGCGCGGGTGCGCAGGTACTCGGCGAGCACGGCCGGCGTCGGGTAGTCGAACAGCAGCGTGGCGGGCAGCCGCAGCCCGGTCGCGGCGTTCAGCCGGTTGCGCAGCTCCACCGAGGTCAGCGAGTCGAATCCGAGGTCGCTGAAGGCCCGGCCGGCGTCGACCGCGTCCGCCGAGTCGTGGCCCAGCACCGAGGCGGCCTCGGTCCGGATCACGTCGGTCAGCAGCCGGTCCTGCTCGGCCGGGCTCAGCCCGACCAGCCGGCCGGCCAGCTCGCCGCCGACGGGGTCGGCGCGGTCCACCGCGGCCTCGGCCTCGGCCGCGGCGGCCAGCGCCGCGCGCACCTCCGGCAGGCCCTCCAGCAGTGGGCTGCGACGGCGCAGCGAGAACGTCGGGCCGAGGATCTCCCAGGTGGCGTCGGCGATGGTGACCAGGGACTCGCCGGCGTCCAGGGTGCGGGCCAGCGCCTCGATCGCCAGCGGCGGCTCCAGCAGCCGCAGACCGCGCCGGGCCAGCTGGATCCGGGCGTCGCCCTCGGTCGGGCCGCCGGAGGCCCACGGGCCGTAGGCGATGGACGTGGCCTTCAGGCCGCGCGCCAGCCGGTTGTCGGCCAGCGCGTCCAGATACGCGTTGCCGGCGGCGTAGCCGGGCTCGTGACCGGCGCCCCAGGTGGCGGCGATCGAGGAGTACATGACGAAGGCGTCGAGGTTCAGCCCGGCGGTCAGCTCGTCCAGCCAGCGCGCGCCGGCGACCTTGGCGGCCAGGGCGCGGTCCAGCCGTTCCAGTTCGAGGGCGGCGACCGGCTTGTCGTCGAAGACCAGCGCGGCGTGCATGACGGAGCTGAGGTTGGGGCCGTCGGTGGTGATCCAGCCGAGCAGTCCGGCGACCTCGTCGCGGCGCGCGGTGTCGCAGGCCACGATGTCGACGCGGGTTCCGGCCTGCGCCAGCTTGGCGCTGAGCTCGGCGACGCCGGCCGCGGCCGGGCCGGAGCGCGAGGTCAGGACGATCCGCTCGGCGCCGCGGCCGGTCAGCCAGGGTCCGAGGTGGTTGCCCAGGGCGCCGGTGCCGCCGGTGATGAGCACGGTTCCGCGCGGCCTCCAGGTTTTGAGGTCGCGGTCCCGATGCTTCGGCGGCCGTACCAGCCGACGGCCGAGGATCCCGGCCGAACGAACGGCGACCTGGTCCTCGTCGCCGAGTCCGGCCAGCACGGCGGTGAACCGGGTAGCGGTCCGGTCGTCCCACTCCGGCGGCAGGTCGACCAGGCCGCCCCAGCGCTCAGGGTGTTCGAGTCCTGCGACGCGGCCGAAACCCCAGGCCTGGCCCTGCGTCGGGTGGGTGAGGCGGTCCCCGGGCGCGGCGGCGACGGCGTCCCGCGTCACGAGCCAGAGCGGGGCGTCGACGCCGGCGTCGCCGAGCGCCTGGGTCAGCAGCAGCGACCCGGCCAGGCCGGTGGCGATGCCGGGGAACCGCGGGTTCGGGGTCTCGTCGAAGGCCAGGAGGCTGACGACGCCGCTGAGCCGCTGGTCCCCGGCGGTGAGCTGGGCAAGCCGGTCGGCGAGGGCGTCGCGGTCCAGATCGGCGGCGCCGAGCCGGAGGGTGGCGACCTCGGCGCCGCGCTCGGTCAGGGCATTGACACACAGGTCCACGGTGTCGTCCGGCTGCGCCGGGTGCACGACCAGCCAGGTGCCGGTGAGCACGCTCGCGCCGGGGTCGGAGACCGGGGCCCAGGTGACCCGGTAGCGCCAGTCGGCGACGACGGAGTCGGCGCGTTCGCGGCGGCGCCAGGAGGCCAGGGCGGGCAGGATCTCGGCGAGGGTCTCGTCGTCGACGGACAGCGACGCGGCGAGCTGCTCGGTGTCGCCGCCCTCGACGGCGGCCCAGAACTCGGCCTCGGCCTCGCTGTTGTGGCCGGAGTCGGTCTTGGTGCCGGCCTCGACGGCCTGGAGCCAGTAGCGGCGGTTCTGGAAGGCGTAGGTGGGCAGCTCAACGCGTTCGCCACCGCCGAGCACGGCGGCCCAGTCGACGCTGATTCCGGCGACGTGCAGCCGGGCCAGGGAAGTGAGCAGGCCGGCCGGGCCCGGGTCCTCGCGGGTGACGGTGCCGGTGACGGTCGGGGCGCCGGTCCCGGCGTCCTCGACGGTCTCGGCGACGGCACCGGTGAGCGCGGGCTGCGCGGAGACCTCGATGAAGGTGCGGTAGCCGCTGCGCGCCAGGTCGGCAACGGCGTCGGCGAAGCGGACCTGCTCGCGGACGTTGGCGTACCAATAGCCGGCGCCGAGGTCGCCGCCGTGCAGCCACTGGCCGCGAGCGGTGGAGTAGAAGGCGACGTCGCCGGTCTGCGGGGCGATGCCGGCCAGGGCGCGGGTGAGGTCGGCCTCGATGGGCTCGACGCGCGGCGAGTGGGCCACGAAGTCGGCCGTGGCCGGGACGCGCCAGCGCAGGATGCGGCGCTTGGAGAGCGCGGCCTCGAAGGCGTCCAGGTCCTCGGGCGTGCCGGAGACGACGGTCGCGGCCGGAGAGTTCACGGCGGCCACGGTGACGCGGTCGGCGAACCCGGTCTCTTCGAGCACTGACAAGCAGGCCGCTTCCGGCATGACCACCGACAGCAGGCCGCCGGAGGCGTTGAGCCCGGCCAGGGCTTTGGAGCGCGCGACGACGACCTTGGCGCCGTCCCGGATCGAGAGGATCCCGGCGACGGTGGCGGCGGCGATCTCGCCCTGGGAGTGGCCTATGACAGCTTCCGGATTCACTCCGGCTGCCTGCCACACAGCGGCGAGCGAGACCATCACGGCCCACATCACCGGCTGGGCGACGTCGGCAGTGTCCAGGGCACCGGCGTTCTCGATGACGTCGAGCAGCGACCAGTCGACCAGCGGCGCCAACGCCTCGGCGCACTCGGTCAGGCGAGCGGCGAAGACCGGGGACGTGGCCAGCAGTTCGCGGCCCATGCCGACCCACTGGCTGCCCTGGCCCGGGAAGACGAAGACGGTCCGGCCGGCCGAGGAACCCGCCGATCCGGTGATCACGCCGACTGCCGCCTGGCCGGTCGCGACCGCCGCGAGCCCGGCGATCGCGGTCCCGGCCGCTGAAGCGGGACCGGCTCCGGCCGCTGTCAGTGCGGCGGCGCTCGAACCGGCAGTGCTCGAACCGGCGGCGCTCAAACCGGCAGTATTCGGGCCCTGCGCGGCAGTGCCGATCACCACAGCACGGTTCTCGAAGGTCGCGCGCATGGTGGCCAGCGACCAGGCGACGTCCGCCACGTCCAGCTCCGGCCGGGCCAACAAGTGCTCGCGCAGCCGACCGGCCTGCGCCGCCAGAGCGTCCCCGGTGCGCCCGGAGACCAGCCAGGCGGTGCTCTCCAGCCCTTCGAAGACCCGGAGCGCCGGCTCGACCGGTGCCGTCTCCTCCTCGACGACCGGAGCGTCTTCGGGTTCTGCTTCGGTCTCGGCGGCGAAGTCCGGCGCCTCCTCGACGATCACGTGCACGTTCGTGCCGCTCATCCCGAACCCGGACACGCCGCCGCGCCGCGGGCGGCCGTGGTCCGGCCACTGCTGCGACTCGCCGATCAGGCGCACGAGGCCGGTGGTCCAGTCGATCTCGTGCGAGGGATTGTCGGCGTGCAGAGTGCGCGGCAGCGTGCGGTTGCGCAGCGCCATGACCATCTTCATCATCCCGGCGATGCCGGCGGCCTGCTGCGCGTGCCCGATGTTGGACTTGATCGAGCCCAGCCACAGCGGCCGGTCCTCGGGCCGGTCCTGGCCGTAGGTGGCCAGCAGCGCCTGCGCCTCGATCGGGTCGCCGAGCGGGGTGCCGGTGCCGTGCGCCTCGACGATGTCGACGTCGGCGGTGGACAGGTGCGCGCCGGCCAGCGCGGCGCGGATGACCCGCTGCTGCGCCGGACCGTTGGGGGCGGTGAGGCCGTTGCTCGCGCCGTCCTGGTTCACCGCGCTGCCGCGCACCACGGCCAGCACGGTGTGGCCGTTGCGGCGGGCGTCGGAGAGCCGCTCCACGACCAGCACGCCGGCGCCCTCGGCGACGCCCATGCCGTCGGCGGTGTCGGCGAAGGCCTTGCACTTGCCGTCGTTGGACAGCCCCAGATGCTGGCTGAAGTCGGTGAACAGCACCGGCGTGGCGGCCACGAAGGCGCCGCCGACCAGGGCCAGCGAGCACTCCTCGGCGCGCAGCGAGCGGCACGCCAGGTGCAGCGCCACCAGCGCCGAGGAGCAGGCGGTGTCGACGGTGACCGCCGGGCCCTCCAGCCCCAGGGTGTAGGACACCCGGCCGGACAGGATGCTGGTCGCGTTGCCGGTCATCAGGTGGCCGTCCAGGCCGCCGCGCTCGGCGGAGAACCAGCCGTACCCGGCGAAGCTGGCGCCCGCGAAGATGCCGGTCTTCGTGCCCTTCAACGCCAGCGGGTCGATGCCGGCCCGCTCCAGCGCCTCCCAAGCGGTCTGCAACAGCAGCCGCTGCTGCGGGTCCATGGCGGCCGCCTCGCGCGGGCTGATCCCGAAGAACCCGGGGTCGAACTCCGTGGCGTCGTAGACGAAACCGCCGCCGCGCACCGGCGAGGCGCCCTCCCAGCCGCGGTCCCGGGGCAGCTCGCCGGCCGCCTCGGCGCCGGAGACCGCCAGCTCCCACAGGTCCTCCGGGCTGCGCACCCCGCCGGGGAAGCGGCAGCCCATGCCCACGATCGCCAGCGGCTCCTCGGCCGCCGCCTCGAGGTCATGCAGGCGCCGACGCGTCTCGTGCAGGTTCGCTGTGACCTGCTTGAGGAAATACCGGAGCTTGTCGTCCTCACTCACTTACCGTCACCCCATCGCCAGAAATCGTCGGCCGCCGCGTCGGACCTGCTCCGGCCGGCGCAAAGCGGTACATCAGCGGATCCCGAACTCCTTGCCGAGGAAGTCGAAGATCTCGTCGTCGCTGGACGACTCGAGCTTGTCCATGACGGCGGTCCCCTCCGTCAGGCCTCGGATTTCCTTCCACTTCGTCATGACGGCCTCGAGCCGCGCTGTGACTTTGCCGGAGTCGCCCTCGGACACCGCCGCCGTGCTCAGCACCGACTCCAGCCGGTCCAGCTCGGCCAGCAGCGGCAGCTGCTCGGCCTCGGCCGGCGCGATGGCCTGCCGCAGATGGCCGGCCAGCGCGATCGGGGTCGGGTAGTCGAACACCACGGTCGCCGAGATCGCCCGGCCGGTCGCGGCGGTGAGCCGGTTGCGCAGCTCCACGCCGGTCAGCGAGTCGAACCCGAGGTCGGAGAACGCCCGGTCGGGCTCGACGGCGTCGGCCGACGGATAGCCCAGGGCCCGCGCCGCCTCGGTCCGGACCAGGTCGATCAGCACCCGGTCCTGGTCCGCGGCGGACAGCCCGGCCAGTTGCACGGCCAGTTCGCCGCCGGCGCCGGTCCCGGCCGACTCCTCGCGGGCCGCGGCCAGCGCCGCCGCCACCTCCGGCAGCCCCTCGATCAGCGGGCTGGGCCGGCGCAGCGTGAACAGCGGGGCGAAGGTGGCCCAGTCGACGTCGACGACGGTGAGCAGGTCCTCGCCGGCGTCCACGGCCTGCGCCAGGGCCTGCATGGCCAGCCGCGGGTCGAGCAGCTTCAGGCCGCGCTTGACCATCCGCTCGGCGTCCTCGACGGCGGTCATGCCGCCGCCGCCCCACGGGCCCCAGGACACCGAGAGAGCGGGCCGGCCCTCGGCGCGGCGGTTCTCCATCATCGAGTCCAGATACGCGTTGCCCGCGGCGTAGCTGGGCTGCATCGCGCTGCCCCAGACCGCGGCGATGGAGGAGAAGACCACGAACGCGTCCAGATCGGCGTCCCGGGTCAGCTCGTCCAGCAGCGCCGCGCCGTCGGCCTTGGCCCCGCACACCGCCGCCTGCTCGGCGAGCGTGGTGTCGGCGATGTAGGTGGCCTGGCCGACGCCGGCGGTGTGCATGACGGCGGTCAGCGCCGGGCCGGTCGCGGCGATCCGGGCCAGCAGGCCCTGCACGGCCTCGCGGCGCGAGGTGTCGCAAGCCACGAGGTCGACCGCGGTCCCGGCGGCGGCGAGCTGTGCCGCCAGGCCCGCGACGTTCGCGGCGGCCGGGCCGGAACGGCTGCACAGCACCACCCGGTCGGCACCGCGCTCGGCGACCCAGCGGCCGACGTGGCCGCCGATCGCACCGGTGCCGCCGGTGATCAGGACACTGCCGCGCGGAGTCCACTCGCGCCCGGAACGCGCCGCCGGGGCATGCGTGAGGCGGCGGCCGAAGATGCCGGCGGCGCGGACCGCGAGCTGGTCCTCGCCGGTGTCGCCGGTCGGCGTCGCCAGCACCGCGCACAGCTTGGCGGCGATCTGGTCGTCCCACTCCTGCGGGAGGTCGACCAGGCCGCCCCAGCGCTCGGGGTGCTCCAGGCCGACGACGCGGCCCAGGCCCCAGATCTGGCCCTGCACCGGGTGCGCGACGGCCTCGCCCCGGTCGGTGGCGACGGCGCCACTGGTCAGCGCCCACAGCGGGGCGGCGATGTCGGCGTCGCCGAGCGCCTGGGCCAGGACCAGGGTGCCGCCGACGCCGAACGGGACGCCCGGCAGGTCGGGCAGCGGGGTCTCGGCGTGCGCCAGGAGCGAGACCACACCGGCCAGTCGACCTTCTTCGAAGCCTGCGAAGGTCTCGGCGAGGCGCGCGGTCAGCGCGGCGCGGTCGAGGTCGGCGGCGGTGAACTCGAAGGTCCGGACCTCGGCCCCGCGGGCGCCCAACGCCTGGGCCAGATCGGCGGTCGGGTGCCCGGCCGGGGCGATCAGGAGCCAGGTGCCGTCGAGCACAGCAGCGGCCGGCTCCGGGACCGGGGCCCAGGAGACGCGGTAGCGCCAGTCGGCGACGGCCGAGTCCGCGCGTTCCCGGCGGCGCCAGGACGCCAGGGCCGGGAGCAGATCGGCGAGCCGGTCGCCGTCGATGGCGAGAGTGTCAGCGAGCTGCGACACGTCGCCGCCCTCGACCGCCGACCAGAACTCGGCCTCGGCGCCGGTGGCCTCGGCGGCCTTGCCGCCGTAGACCTGCGTGACCTGCGGCCAGAAGCTCTGGTGCTGGAAGGCGTAGGTCGGCAGATCGATCCGGTCGCCGGTGCCGAGCACCGCCGGCCAGTCGACGCCGATGCCCTGCACGTGGGCCCGCGCCAAGGCGGTCGCGACGGTCACCGGGGCCGGGGACTTCGAGCGGAGCAGCGGGATGAAGGTCGCACCGGTCTCGGCGGGCACGGCCGCCGAGCCGATCGCCGAGAGCGTGCCGTCCGGCCCGATCTCGATGTAGACGGTGATCCCGCGCTCGGCGAGGGCGTTGACGGCGTCGGCGAAACGCACCGGCTGGCGGGCCTGCTCGGTCCAGTAGGACGGGGCGACCTCGCCGATCGCGGCCTGGGCCCACGGGATCCGCGCCGCGGAATGCGTCACCGTGTTGGCGACGCCACCGAGTTCTTCGAGGATCGGGTCCATGTGGTGGGAGTGGAAGGCGTGGCTGACGCGCAGCGGGCGCACCCGGCGCTCGCGTCCGCGCCAGAGCTCTGCGATGGCGTCGACCTCGGCGGCGTCACCGGAGACGACCGTGGCCATCGGGCCGTTGACCGCACCGATCGCGACGTTCCCGGTGAGGGTTTCGAGGACTTCGGCCTCCGTCGCGGCGATCGAGCACATCGCGCCGCCCTCGGGCAGCGCCTGCATCAGGCGCGCGCGGGTGGCGACCAGGCGGCAGGCGTCTTCGAGCGACAGCACTCCGGCCGCCCAAGCGGCCGCGATCTCGCCGACGGAGTGGCCCGCGACCGCGTCGGGGCGGACCCCGGCGGCCGTGAGCATCTCGACCAGCGCCACCTGGACCGCGAACAATCCGGTCTGGGCAAAGACGGTCTGGTCGGCGTCGACATCCTTGGCCCGGCCGAGGACGACGTCGGCGACCGGAAGACCCAGCTCCGCTTCGAGGATGGCCGCGACCCGATCAAAGGACTCTGCGAACACCGGCGAGGCCGCGTACAGGCTGCGGCCCATTCCGGCCCGCTGGGCGCCCTGACCGGAGAACAGGTAGCCGACCCGGGCGCCGGTCTTCGCGACGCCGACGACCGGTCCGGACTGCTTGGTCGCGACGGCCGCCAGACCCGCCGTCAGCTCCTCGCGAGTCCGGCCGATCACCACCGCGCGGTTGTCGAACCGGGCGCGGGCAGTCGCCAGCGAGTAGGCGACGTCCTCGGTCTCGACCGCTTCCGCGAGCACGAACTCCCGCAGCCGGCCGGCCTGCGCCGCCAGCCCCTCGGAACCCCGGCCGGAGATCACCCACGCGGACACGTCGGCACCGCCGAGCACCGGCTGCTTCTCGGCCGCCGCTTCCTCAATGTTCTCAACGTTCTCAACGGCTTCAGTGGCTTCAGTGGCTTCCGGATCCTCGATCGCCACCTCGGCCGGCAGCTCCGGCGCTTCCTCCACGATCACGTGCGCGTTGGTCCCGCTGATGCCGAACCCTGACACACCCGCGCGCCGCACCTTCCCGCCGCCGGGCCACGGCACCGGCGCGGCCAGCAGCCGCACGTCGCCCTCGGTCCAGTCGATGTGCGGCGAGGGGTCCTCGACGTGCAGGGTCTGCGGCAGCACCTCGTGCCGCATCGCCAGCACCACCTTGATGATCCCGGCGACGCCGGCGGCGGCCTGCGCGTGGCCGATGTTGGACTTCACCGAGCCCAGCCACAGCGGCTTGTCCTCGGCGCGGCCCTGGCCGTAGGTGGCCATCAGGGCCTGGGCCTCGATCGGGTCGCCGAGCGGGGTGCCGGTGCCGTGCGCCTCCACCACGTCGACGTCGGTGGGCGTCAGGCGGGCGTTGGCCAGAGCGGCGCGGATGACGCGCTGCTGCGAAGGGCCGTTCGGCGCGGTCAGGCCGTTGCTCGCGCCGTCCTGGTTCACCGCGCTGCCGCGCACCACCGCGAGCACCGGATGCCCGTTGCGCTGGGCGTCGGACAGCCGCTCCACGATCAGGGTGCCGACGCCTTCGCCCATCCCCATCCCGTCGGCCGCCGCGGAGAACGCCTTCGACCGGCCGTCGGCGGCCAGGCCGCGCTGCCGGGAGAACCCGATCAGCTCGCGCGGCGTCGCCATGATGGTCACGCCGCTCACCAGGGCCAGCGCGCACTCGCCGGAGCGCAGCGCCTGACCGGCCAGGTGCATCGCGACCAGCGAGGAGGAGCAGGCGGTGTCGACGGTGACCGCCGGGCCCTCCAGCCCCAGGGCGTAGGACACCCGGCCGGACAGGATGCTGGTCGCGTTGCCGGTGACCAAGTGTCCTTCGACGCCTTCGGCGCCGTCCCGCACGGCCGCCATGCCCAGGGCCTCGTAGCCGGAGCCATAGCCGCCGACGAAGACGCCGGTGCGGGACCCGCGCAGCGAGTGCGGGTCAATACCCGCGCGCTCCAGGGCCTCCCAGGACGTCTCCAGCAGCAGCCGCTGCTGCGGGTCCATCGCCAGCGCCTCGCGCGGACTGATCGCGAAGAACGCCGGGTCGAACTCGGTCGCGCGCTGCACGTAGCCGCCCTCGCGGACGTAGGAGGTGCCGGCGTGGTCCGGGTCCGGGTGGTAGAGGGCTTCGACGTCCCAGCCGCGATCCGCGGGCAGCGGCGAGATCCCCTCGGCGGCGTTCTCCAGCAGCCGCCACAGATCCTCGGGGCTGCGCACGCCGCCGGGGAACCGGCAGCCCATGCCGACGATCGCCAGCGGTTCGGCCGGGTCCGCGCCCGGGCCGGACGCGGTCGGACCGGCCGGCGCGTCGGTTCCGGTGGCGGCGCCGGCGCCGGCCAGCGCGCCGAGCATCTCAGAACGCAGATACGCGGCCAGCACGGTCGGCGTCGGGTAGTCGAACAGCAGGGTGGCCGGCAGCCGCAGCCCGGTCGCGGCGCTGACCTGGTTGCGCAGCTCCACCGAGGTCAGCGAGTCGAACCCGAGCTCGCTGAACGGCCGGTCCGGTTCCACCGCCTCGGCCGAGGGGTAGTTCAGCACCGCGGCGGCCTCGGCGCGGACCAGGTCCGTCAGCGTCCGTTCCTGCTCGGCGGGAAGCAGGCCGGCCAGCTGCCGGACCAGGTCGCCGTCCGCCGCCCCGCCGCGGCTGTCCGAAGCGCCGCCGGGGTTCGCCAGGTTCCGCACCACGTCCGGCAGATCGCGGACCATCGGGTGCTGGCGCAGCTCGGCGGCGGCGGGCGCGGTGCACAGCTGCGCCCAGTCGATGTCGATCACGGTCACTGTGACGTCGTCGGGGTTGTCCAGGGCCTGGCCCAAAGCCCGCACCGCGAGCTCGGGGGCCATCAGGACCTCCCACTTGTTGCGGCGCAGCCGGGCCCGGGCGGCGTCAGTGGCCTGCGACACGCCGCCGCCGGCCCACGGGCCCCAGGCCACCGACAGGCCGGGCAGCCCGGCCGCGCGCCGCTTCTCCACCAGGCCGTCCAGGTAGGCGTTGGCCGCGGCGTAGTTGCCCTGGCCGCCGCCGCCGAAGGTGGCCGCCGCCGAGGAGAACACGACGAACGCGTCCAGGTCGGCGTCCCGGGTCAGCTCGTCCAGCCAGGCCGCGCCGGCCGCCTTGGCGCCGAGCGTGGTGGCCAGGCGCGGGACGCTCTGCCGGTCCAGCACGCCGTCGTCCAGGACGCCGGCGCTGTGGATCACGGTGGACAGCGGCGGACCGTCGGCGGCGATGCGGCCGAGCACGCCGGCCACGTCGGAGCGCCGCGCGGTGTCGCAGCTGGCCACCACCACGTCGGTGCCCGAGCCGGCCAGCGCGGCGGCCAGCTCCGGAACCCCGGCCGCCTCGGCGCCGGACCGGCTGGTCAGCACGATCCGCTCGGCGCCGCGGCCGGTGAGCCAGCGGCCGACGTGGCCGCCGATCGCGCCGGTGCCGCCGGTGATCAGCACGGTGCCGCCGGGCGTCCAGGTCCGGGACTGCCGGGCCTGCGGGGCGCGCACCAGGCGGCGGCCCAGGATTCCGCTGCCGCGCACGGCGATCTGGTCCTCGACCACATGGGTGAGCAGGCCGCAGAAGCGGTGCGCGATCCGGTCGTCCCACGCCGCCGGCAGGTCGATCAGACCGCCCCAGCGGTCCGGGTGCTCCAGCGCGACGACCCGGCCCAGGCCCCAGATCTCGGACAGCACCGCGCTGGTCACGGGCTCGCCGAGGCCGGTGGCGACGGCGCCGGTGGTCAGGATCCGCAGCGGGGCGCCGATCCCGGCGTCGCCGAGGGCCTGGAGCAGGAACAGGGTTCCGGCCACGCCGGCCGGCACGGTCGGCACGCCCGGGTAGGGCGTCTCGTCCAGCGACAGCACCGACAGGACCCCGGACACCTTGGTGTCTTCGAGCCCTGCGACCGCCGCGGTCAGCGTCGCGGCGAGCGTCGTCCGGTCCAGGGCGGGATCGGTGACCGCGACCGGGATCTGGACGACGTGCGCGCCGTGCTCGGTCAGCGCGCGGACCAGCGCTGCCAGCCACGGATCGGCGGTGTGGCTCTCCGGGACGGCGAGCAGCCAGCTCCCGGTCAGCGCCGCGGAGGCCGGTTCGGGCAGTTGCACCCAGGTGACGCGGTAGCGCCAGTCGCCGACGACGGAGTCGGCGCGTTCCCGGCGGCGCCAGGTCGCCAGGGCGGGCAGCAGGTCGTTGAGCGGCAGCCGGCCGTCGATGGCCAGCTCCTCGGCGAGTTCGCGCAGGTCGCCGTCCTCCACCGCGGCCCAGAACCGGGCCTCGGCGGCGTCGGCGGTGGTCTCGGCGGCGGCCTGCGTCGTCGAACCCTGCATCCAGTATCGGCGGCGCTGGAAGGCGTAGGTGGGCAGCGGGACGCGTTCGCCGCCGCCGAGGACGGCGCGCCAGTCGACCTGGACGCCGGCGACGTGGGCCCGGGCCAGCGCGGTGAGCAGCCCGGCGGCGCCGGACTCCTCGCGGGTGACCGTGCCGGTGACGACCGTCCCGGTGGCGCCGGACTCGTCGGCGCACTCGGTGACGGCGCCGGTGAGGGTCGGCTGCGCGGAGACCTCGATGAAGGCGCGGTAGCCGTTCTGCGCGAGATCGACGACGGCGTCGGCGAAACGGACCTGCTCGCGGACGTTGGTGTACCAGTACCCCGCGTCGAGCTCGGCGCCGGACACCCAGCGGTTGTGCGCGGTGGAGTAGAAGGAGATCGCGCCGTCGGCGGGGCGGATTCCGGACAGCGCCTCGCGCAGCGTCGCCTCGATCGGCTCGACGCGCGGCGAGTGGGCCACGAAGTCGGCCGTGGCCGGGACGCGCCAGCGCAGGATGCGCCGCTTGGACAGCTTGGCCTCGAAGGCGTCGAGGTCGGCCGGGACGCCGGAGACGACGGTCGCGGCCGGGGAGTTGACGGCGGCGACGGTGATCCGGTCGGCGAAGCCGGTCTCCTCGATGACGGTCACGACCGCCTGCTCGGGCATGACCACCGCGAGCAGGCCGCCGGAGGCGTTGAGGTCGGCGAGCGCCTTGGCGCGGGTGACGACGACCTTGGCGCCGTCCTGGATCGAGAGGATCCCGGCGACGGTGGCGGCGGCGATCTCGCCCTGGGAGTGGCCTATGACAGCTTCCGGATTCACTCCGGCTGCCTGCCAGAGGGCTGCGAGGGAGACCATCACGGCCCACATCACCGGTTGGGCGAGGTCGGCGGTGTCGAGCGGTTCGCTGTTCTCGATGACGTCGAGCAGCGACCAGTCGACCAATGGCGCCAAGGCGTCGGCGCACTCGGCGAGGCGGGCGGCGAAGACCGGGGAGTCCGCGAGCAGCTCGCGGCCCATGCCGGCCCACTGGCTGCCCTGGCCGGGGAAGACGAAGACCGTGCGGCCGCCGAAGGATCCGGCGGACCCCGTGACCACGCCCGGCGCGGCCTGTCCGGTCGCGACGGCGGCGAGTCCGGCGGCGAGCGTGCCGCGGTCGGAGCCGACGACCACCGCGCGGTGCTCGAACGTGGAGCGGGAGGTCGCCAGCGACCAGCCGACGTCGGTCGGTGCGAGGCCGGGCCGGGCGAGGACGAACTCGCGGAGTCGGCCGGCCTGGCCGGTCAGGCCGTCGGTGCTGCGGCCCGAGACGGGCCAGGCGGTCACCGGGCACCAGGGGGCGAGCAGGGTCGGGGCGGAGTTCCGGGCCTCGTCAGGGTTCTGTGTCGCCTCGGTGGTGGTGGCGGTGGCGGTGGCGTCCGAGGTGTTGTCGGAGGTGTCGTCGCCTTCGGCGGTGGCACCGGCGACGACGGGTGCGTAGAGCGGCGCCTCTTCGAGAATGATGTGCGCGTTGGTGCCGCTGACGCCGAACGACGAGACGCCGGCGCGGCGGACCCGCTCACCGCCGGTGGGCCACGGCACGGCCTCGGTCAGCAGCTGCACGTCCCCGGCCGACCAGTCGATGTGCGGCGAGGGCTCGTCGATGTGCAGGGTCTGCGGCAGCAGCTCGTTGCGCAGCGCCATGACCATCTTGATGATGCCGGCCGAGCCGGCCGCGGCCTGCGCGTGGCCGATGTTGGACTTCACAGAGCCCAGATACATCGGCTGCCCCTCGGGGCGGCCCTGGCCGTAGGTGGCGATCACGGCCTGCGCCTCGATCGGGTCGCCGAGCGTGGTGCCGGAGCCGTGGCCCTCGACCACGTCGACGTCGTTGGTCGTGATCCTGGCGTTGGCCAGCGCGGCGCGGATGACCCGCTGCTGCGAGGGGCCGTTGGGGGCGGTGAGGCCGTTGCTCGCGCCGTCCTGGTTGACCGCGGTGCCGCGGATGACCGCCAGTACCGGGTGGCCGTTGGCGCGGGCGTCGGACAGGCGCTCGACCAGGATCATGCCGGCGCCCTCGGAGATGCCCATGCCGTCGGCGGCGCCGGCGTAGGACTTGCAGCGGCCGTCCTCGGCCAGGCCGCGCTGGCGGCTGGTCCACACGAACAGCTCCGGGCTGGCCGAGACGAACGCGCCGCCGGCCAGGGCCAGCGAGCACTCGCCGCTGCGCAGCGCCTGGCAGGCCAGGTGCAGCGCGACGTGGGTCGAGGAGCAGGCGGTGTCGACGGTGACGGCGGGGCCCTCCAGGCCCAGGGTGTAGGAGACCCGGCCGGAGATGACACTGGTGGTGGTGCCGGTCAGCAGGTGCGCTTCGAGGTTCTCGGCGTCGTCGGAGGGGGCCAGGCCGTAGCCGGCGAAGCTGGCGCCGGCGAACACGCCGGTGGCCGTGCCGCGCAGCGAGTGCGGGTCGATGCCGGCGCGCTCCAGGGCTTCCCAGGAGACTTCGAGCAGCAGGCGCTGTTGCGGGTCCATGGCCAGCGCCTCGCGCGGGCTGATGCCGAAGAATCCGGCGTCGAAGTCCGTGGCCTCGTGCAGGAAGCCGCCGTGCCGGACGTAGGAGGTGCCGGTGTGGCCGGGGTCCGGGTCGTAGATGCTGTCGATGTCCCAGCCGCGGTTGGTCGGGAAGGCGCCGATGGCGTCGCCGCCGGAGGCCAGCAGGTCCCAGAGCTCCTCGGGAGTGCTGATGCCGCCCGGGAAGCGGCAGCCGAGGCCGACGATGGCGATCGGGTCGTCGGCGCCGGTCCGGTCGAAGCCGGCGGTGGCCTGGGGGCGCGCGGCCTCGTCGTCGGCACCGATGCCGAGCAGGCCGGTGCGCAGGAACTCGGCCAGGACGGCGGAGGTCGGGTAGTCGAACAGCAGGGTGGCGGGCAGCCGCAGACCGGTGACGGCGCCGAGGCGGTTGCGCAGCTCGACCGAGGTCAGCGAGTCGAAACCGAGCTCGCTGAAGGCGCGGTTCGGCTCGACGGCGGCGGCCGACGGGTACTTCAGGACGTCGGCGGCCTGGCCGCGCACCAGTTCGGTGAGCAGGCGGTCCTGGTCGGCGCGGCTCAGGGTCTTGATCTGCTCGGCCAGCGCGCCGTCGCTCTCGGCGGCGCCCTGCGCGGCCGCGGCGGCCAGCGCCTGCCGGACCTCGGGCAGCGCCTCGATCAGCGGGCTGGGGCGGCGCAGGGTGAAGGTCGGCGCGAACTTCTCCCAGTCCACGTCGGCGATCGTGACCTGGAGGTCGTCGGCGTCCAGGGCGCGGCCGAGGGCGGCCACGGCGCGGGCCGGGTCCAGCGGCGTCAGGCCTCTGCGTTGCATCTGGGCGCCGGCGTCGCCGTCCGCGATGCCGTCGCCGGCCCAGGGGCCCCAGGCGACGGCGGTGGCGGTGCGGCCGGCCGCGCGGCGGGCCTCGACCAGGGCGTCGAGATGCGCGTTGGCGGCGGCGAAGCCGGGCTGCTGGGCACCGCCCCAGGTCGCGGCGGCGGAGGAGAAGAGGACGAAGGCTTCGAGCTGGAGGTCCGTGGTGAGGTCGTCGAGCAGGCGGGCGCCGGCGATCTTCGCGTCGGCGACGTCGGCCAGATCGGCGAGGGTGGTGTCGGCGACCTGGGTGGTCTGGCTGACGCCGGCCAGGTGGAACACGGCGGTCAGCGGCGGCCCGGAGGCGGCGATGCTGTTCAGGACAGTGGAGATCGCAGAGCGCTGGGTCACGTCGCAGGACACGATGTCGATTGCCACGCCGGAGGGTGCGGTGGCGGCGACCGCGAGGTCGGCGGCCAGGGCGGCGGCTTCGGCGGCGGAGGCGCCGGAACGGCTGGCCAGAATGATCCGCTCGGCACCGCGGTCGGCGAGCCAGCGGGCGACGTGGCGGCCCAGCGCTCCGGTGCCGCCGGTGACCAGGACGGTGCCGTGCGGGGTCCACGTGCGCTTGGACGCGGCCTGCGGGGCGCGGGCCAGGCGGCGTGCGAGGAGACCGGATTCGCGCACGGCGACCTGGTCCTCGCCGAGCCCGGCCAGCGCGGCGGCGAAGCGGGAGGCGATCCGGTCGTCCCGGACCGGCGGGAGGTCGATCAGACCGCCCCAGCGCTCCGGGTGCTCCAGACCGGCGACGCGGCCCAGGCCCCAGAGCTGGGCCTGGAACGGGTCGGCGACCGGGTCGCCGGCGACGGCCGAGACAGCTCCCTGAGTCACGGTCCACAGCGGGGCGGAGATGTCCGCGTCGCCGAGGGCCTGGATCAGGATCAGGGTCGTCGCGAGGCTGGGGACGACGCCAGCGGTGGTGGGGGTGGAGGGGGCGCCGGCGGTGGTGGGGTCGTTGGTGGCGGCGGTGTCGCTCGTGATGGCGGTGTCGCCAGCGGCTGCCGCGGGGAAGGAGAGCACGCCGGCGAGCTCGGTCTGTGCGGCGAGCTCGGCCAGGCGGGCCGCCAGGACTTCGCGATCGAGATCGGCGGCACCGGTTTCGAGGAGCACGACCTGCGCGCCCCGGTCGGTCAGGGCCCTGATCTCGTCGTGGGCGTCGGCCCCGGCCGGCACGACGGCGAGCCAGGTCCCGGACAGCACCGCCGAGCCCGGGTCGGTGACCGCCGACCAGGTGATGCGGTAGCGCCAGTCGGAGGCGGCGGAGTCGGCGCGCTCGCGGCGGCGCCAGGACGCCAGGGCCGGAAGCAGGTCGCCGGCGCGGTCGGTGTCCAGCGCCAGGGCGTCGGCGAGGCGGGAGACGTCGCCGTCCTCGACCGCGGCCCACAGCTCGTCGTCGGCCGGGTTGCCGGCGATGGTGGCCGCCAGCGGCTTGAGCCAGAAGCGGCGGTGCTGGAAGGCGTAGGTGGGCAGGTCCACGCGGGTGCCGTCGCCGCCGAGGATCGCGCGCCAGTCGAGGGCGACGCCCTGGACGTGCACGGCGGCGAACGACGCCAGCAGCCCGGTGGCGCCGGCGTCCTCGCGGGTGATCGTGCCGGACACCACCGGCGCGGGCAGGTCGGCCTCCTGCACGGTCTCGGTGATCGAGCCGGTCAGCGTCGGCTGCGCGGAGATCTCCAGGAAGGTGCGGTGTCCGGCCTGCGCCAGCTCGGCGACGGCGTCGGCGAAGCGGACCTGCTCGCGGACGTTGGCGTACCAGTACGCGGCGCCGAGTTCGGGACCGGCCATCCAGCGGCTGTGCGCCGTGGAGTAGAAGGCGATCCTGCTCTCGGCGGGGCGGATGCGCGCCAGTTCGCGGGTCAGCTCGGGCTCGATGCGCTCCACGCGCGGGGAATGCGCGGCGAAGTCGGCGGTGGCCGGGACGCGCCAGCGCAGGATGCGGCGCTTGGACAGCTTCACTTCGAAGGCGTCGAGGTCTTCGGGGGTGCCGGAGACGACAGTCGCGGCCGGGGAGTTCACGGCGGCGATGGTGACGCGGTCGGCGAAGCCGGTTTCTTCGAGGACTGTCACGACCGCTGCTTCCGGCATGACCACGGAGAGCAGGCCGCCGGAGGCGTTGAGGCCGGCCAGGGCTTTGGAGCGCGCGACGACGACCTTGGCGCCGTCCGGGATCGAGAGGATCCCGGCAACGGTGGCGGCGGCGATCTCACCTTGGGAGTGGCCTATGACAGCTTCCGGATTCACTCCGGCTGCCTGCCAGAGGGCTGCGAGGGAGACCATCACGGCCCACATCACCGGTTGGGCGACGTCGGCGGTGTCGAGGGGCTCGGCGTTCTTGATGACGTCGAGCAGCGACCAGTCGACCAGGGGTGCGAGGGCTTCGGCGCACTCGGCGAGGCGAGCGGCGAAGACCGGGGAGTCCGCGAGCAGCTCGCGGCCCATGCCGGCCCACTGGCTGCCCTGGCCCGGGAAGACGAACACCGGTCGGCCGACGCCGCCGGCGACCAGCGAACCGGTGGTCAGGCCGGGCGCGCTCTGCCCGGTGGCGAGCGCGGCCAGGCCGGAGACGAGCGAGGCGCGGTCGGTGCCGGTGACCACGGCCCGGTGGTCGAACACCGACCGCGACGCGGCGAGGGACCACGCGACATCGGCCGGCTCCAATTCCGGCCGGGCCAGCGTGTACTCGCGGAGTCGGCCGGCTTGGCCGGCCAGGCCGTCGGCGCTGCGGCCGGAGACGAGCCAGACGGGGTGGGTGGAGGGGGTTTTGAGGATCGCAGGGGGTTGAGGCTGTTCGGAGGCTGTTGAGGCTGTTGCGACTGCTGAGGCTGTCGCCACCGGGGTGGTCGTGCGCTCGGTGGCGGCGCCGGACTCGGTGGCGGTGCCAGGCTCGGAGGCGGCGCCGGGCTCGCTGGAGCCGTCGGCGTCGGTCTCGGCGTCGTCGACGAAGTCCTCGGGGCCGGGCGCCTCCTCCAGGATCACGTGCGCGTTGGTCCCGCTGATCCCGAACGACGACACCCCCGCGCGCCGCGTCCGCTCCCCCGGCGCCCACGCCACCTGGTCCTGCAACAGCTGAACCTGGCCCGCGGACCAGTCGATGTGCGGCGAGGGCTCGTCGGCGTGCAGCGTGCGCGGCATCGCCTGGTTCTGGAGTGCCAGCACCGTCTTGATCAGGCCGGCCGCGCCGGCGGCGGCCTGGGTGTGGCCGATGTTGCTTTTCACAGAGCCCAGATACAGGGGACGCCCATCGGGACGGTCCTGGCCGTAGGTGGCGATCAGCGCCTGCGCCTCGATCGGGTCGCCGAGGGTGGTGGCCGAGCCGTGGGCCTCGACGACGTCGATGTCGGAGGTCGCGAGCTGGGCGTTGGCCAGCGCGGCGCGGATGACGCGCTGCTGGGCCGGGCCGTTGGGGGCGGTGAGGCCGTTGGAGGCGCCGTCCTGGTTGATGGCGCTGCCGCGGACGACCGCGAGGATCGGATGGCCGTTGCGGCGGGCGTCGGACAGCCGCTCGACGACCAGCAGACCGGCGCCCTCGGCCCACCCGGAGCCGTCGGCCGCGGCGGCGAAGGAGCGGCAGCGTCCGTCGACGGACATGCCCTTCTGCCGGGAGAACTCGACGAACATGGTGGGCGTGACGATCACCGTGACGCCGCCGGCCAACGCCAGATCGCACTCGCCGGAGCGCAGCGACTGGCAGGCCAGGTGCAGCGCCACCAGCGCCGAGGAGCAGGCGGTGTCGACGGTGACGGTCGGGCCGACCAGGCCGAGGGAGAAGGCGATGCGGCCGGACAGGACGGAGGTGGCCATGCCGGTCAGCAGGTGGCCCTCGACCTCCTGCGACTCCTCGGCGGGCTTGAGGCCGTAGCCGGAGGCGTAGGCGCCGGCGAAGACGCCGGTCTGGGAGCCCTTCAACGACTGGGGGTCGATGCCCGAGCGTTCCAGCGCCTCCCAGGCGACCTCCAGCATGAGGCGCTGCTGCGGGTCCATGGCCAGCGCTTCCCGGGGGCTGATGCCGAAGAAGCCGGCGTCGAACTCCGAGGCCTGGCGCAGGAAGCCGCCGTGCCGGGAGTAGGAGGTGCCCATCCGGTCCGGATCGGGGTCGTAGAGGGCGTCCACATCCCAGCCGCGATCGTCCGGGAAGCCGCAGATCGCGTCGCCGCCGGAGGAGAGCAGCTCCCACAGTTCCTGCGGGGCGCTGACACCGCCGGGGAAGCGGCAGCCCATGCCGACGACGGCGATCGGCTCGTGCCGCCGGCGCTCCACTTCGCGCAGGGATCGGCGGGCCTGCCGCAGGTTCGCGGTCACGAGCTTGAGATAGTCACGGAACTTGTCTTCGTTCGCCATATTCTTCGCCATCCCGATAAGCCGGCGGCCACGACAACGTCGCCCTAACGTCGCCCTACGTCGTTCTCAAGAATCGCGCAGAATCGCGCACAGCGGTGGGCCGACGCCCGCTGGAAAATGAACGGTCCACCAAGGAGCGAGCGGTTCTCACCGCTCGCTCAAGAGAATTCGCTTGGGGTGCTGCGTTTTCGCGCTGGGGAGCGCGGAGACGCTGTGGGGTGAGTGTTCAACAGCTGAAGCTTCGCGGTTGAACAGGTGCCCGGGGGGTGGGGTGGGGTGGCCGGTGGAGACTTTCGGCCGGTGTTGGCCGGGGAGACTGTCGGCCGGTTGTTGGCCGGGGAGACTGTCGGCCGGTTGTTGGCCTGTGGAAGCTGTCGGCCGGTTGTTGGCCGGCGGAGACTTTCGGCCGGTGGTTGGGGTCGCCGGGCGGTTGCTGGTGCCAGGTGGTTGTGGTTGCCAGGTGGTTGCTGGTGCCAGGCGGTTGCCGTTGCCAGGTGGTTGCGGTCGCCAGGTGGTTGCGGTCGCCTGGTGGAAGCCGTCGCCTGGGGTTACTCGGCGACCTTGGTGCGCATGGTCCAGTGGAAGTGGATCTCCCCCGGGCCGTTGTCGGAGCCGCAGGTGCGGCGTTCGAAGTGCTCGTATCCGCCCTGGTGGACGATCTTGATCTTGTCCTTTTGGGGACTCACCGACTGGATGCGGTGCATCTCCGGAAGGCTGCTCGGACCGCCTACAAGGATCGCGCGGATGTGGTTCTCGGTCTTGCTCTGTTTGGTGGCGTCCTTCACGGTGTCGGTCATGGAAGGTCCTCCAATTCAGGACTATATTCACGCGGGTGATGACCTTCGGGATGACTGTAACCGGAAGGGCGGGGGGCAGGTAGCGGGGTTCTGAACAGTGGGGGTGGTGAGGGGGTGTTGAGGGGTTGGGTTTTAGGGGGTGGGAATTGTTTATTGAGGGGAAGGAAAACCGGCCACCATAGCGGGTTGGGGTCGATCGGCGCTATGGGGCGGGGGTTCGTCGCCGGCCGCGCACGTACCTCCTCGCGTCCACCTGGCGATGACCGCGGTGGCTGCCCCCGAGGTGGGGCGGTGGGTGTGTGGAACGCGGGGTGGGGGGCTCCAGTGTCGCTGGGCTCTGATTGTGGGTGGGCACCACCTCGGCTGTAGACGGCGGTTCTAGCCTTCGCGAAGATCACGCACCTTGGTCGAGAGTGACGGGAGCTCCGAGGTGAATCAGCTGCTTGTTGATGACGTCGTTTCTGGGGTTGCGGCTGCGCTCGGGTCGGGTGGTGTTGGGGGATCTGGCAGTTCTGGGACCTCTGCCGGCTCTGCTTCGTTCGGGCGGGCGGCGGCTGGGCAGGTCGGGTTGGTGGGGCCGGTGCTGCCGCTGAGGCCGTTGCCGGAGGCTGAGGCTCGGCAGCTGTTGGGTGCTGGTTCTGGCGCGGCTGCTGGCGTGACTTCTAGCGCGGCTACTGGCGTGATGAACGCTGAGGCGCGGGCAGTGACTGTTCCCTTGTCGCTGTTGTTGCCGGGCGAGTCACCGAGGCTGGAGGGGCAGGACGCCGCACACGTCGCACGCTTGGCGGAGATCGAAGCTCCGCTGCCGCCGATCTTGGTGGATCGGCGCACGATGCGCGTGATCGACGGTACGCATCGGTTGATGGCGGCGGCGGTCAACCACCGTCCGACTATCGAGGTCGAGTTCTTTGATGGCGATCCCGCGGATGTGTTTCTGCGCGCGGTGGAGGCGAACGTCGCGCATGGGTTTCCACTGTCGCTGAACGATCGCAGGGCTGCGGCACGTCGGATACTCAGCTCGCATCGGCATCTCTCGGATCGCGCCATCGCGCAGGTTACGGGGTTGTCGGCGAAGACGATCGCGATGCTGCGGCATCAGTCGGAGGACGATGCGAGCCGGACTACGAGCCGGATCGGTCGGGATGGGCGCGCGCGGCCGCTGAATGGGATGGAGCGGAGGGCGCGGGTCGCGGAGTTGATGACGGAGCGTCCGCATGCTTCGTTGCGGGAGTTGGCGAGGATTGCGGGGGTGTCGCCGGCTACGGCGAGTGATGTGCGGAAGCGGTTGTTGCGGGGGGAGGCGCCGGGGAGGGGTGTGGGGGCGGGGGTGGGAGCGGGGGCTTTGTCGCACGCTGGTGGGGGGATCGGCGGGGTTGGGAATGGTGGTAGCGGGGCCGGGGGTGGAGTTGGGGGTGGGGTTGGAGACCGGATGGCGGCGTTGGGAGTGGAGGTGCCGAATCCGGCGCCGGTGTTGGAGAAGTTGGTGCGCGACCCGTCGCTGCGGCATACGGAGAATGGGCGGCAGCTGCTGCGGCTGATGCAGACCACTGCGATTGGAGCGAAGGAGCTGCCGACGTTGGCGAGTGCGATGCCTCCGCATTCGAAGGGGTTGGTGCGGCAGTTGGCGGAGTGCTATGCGCGGATGTGGATGGAGTTTGCGCGGGAGTTGGAGGATGAGGGGTAGGGGTGGGGGGAGGGGGAGATCAAGAGCCAGTCAAAAGCCAGATCAAAGTCAACTGCGCCTCCGGCGGCCCCTCCGGGGAGGGCCTCGCTCTGGAAAGAGTGGGGCCGGGCGGGTTGGCGCGGCCTTGGTCGGTGGTTCCGGTTTCGGTCCCGGCCTTTCCGTCGCATCGTCGCCTGAAGGAATCACACCGCCCAGGCGGTATCAAGGCGACCCTTTGTGCTTGTGCCCCGGCTGATGCGAGCCTTGACACCGCCTGGGCGGCGCGATTGGCTACGCCCGCCGACGCGACGGAAAGACCGGAACCGAAGACCTAACTTTGGGGCAAAGCAAAAGTCAAAAGCGGGGCGGCCGGTTGCGATGAGCACCGGTTTTGCTGGCCGCTGCCGGATGTGATGATGGCCAGACTTGTTTTGCTTGCCGCTGCCGGTTGTGCTGGTGGCCAGTCTTTTTTGCTGGGCCGCCGCCGGTTCTGGTCGTGGCTACGCAGTCGGTCGCGGGGCTAACTCACCCGCGAAATGTTCCACCCCGGGGGTGCGGCCTCGACCCAGGTCAGGAAGGCCATCATTGATTCGGGGGACATCGCCAGTTCCACGGACTCGCCGGCGGCGGAGCATTCCAGGACGGACCAGCCGGGTAGGAGGGTGCGGGTCTCCTCCCCCGCTGCTTCGCGGCGGCCTACGACGTCGAAGCCTCGGCGGGCGAGGCTGGTGCGGGGGCGGGGGGAGTAGCTGAAGACGCGGTAGAGCTCTACTGTCAGTTCGCGGTAGCGGCCTACGGCGAAGGACCAGCCGGAGGCGTCGCCCAGGGTGGGGATGGGGGCGAAGCGGACTGCGCAGTCGAAGGCGCCGCCGCCGCGGCGGATCAGGTGGCGGCGCATGGGGATGAAGGCCAGGGCCAGGCAGAGGATCACGATGCCGATGGCCAGGAACTCGACAGCGCTGAGCATTAGTGCTCCTCGCTGTCGGGTTCCGGGCGCATCGGGGGGCCTCAGTGGGTGCCGGCTGGGGCGTGGCCTGCCACGCGGAGCTGGGCCTCGGCGAAGCGGAGGTCCGCGTCGGCCTGGTCGCGGGTGGCCTTGTCCTCGCTGTGCTCGGAGGAGCGGGCTTCGGCGGCGAGCTGCTGGGCCGCGGCGAGGTCGATCTCGGAGGGGAGCAGGACGCTCTCCGCCAGGACGCTGACGTCGTCGCGGGCCACGGACAGGAAGCCGCCGGAGACCACTGCTTCCAGGGTGCCCTGCTCGGTGCCGCGGATGGAGACCACGGAGGGGAGCAGGATGGACAGGATCGGCTGGTGGCCCGGGAGCACGCCGGTGTCGCCTTCGGTGGTGCGGGCCACGATCATCTCCGCGGTGCCCTGCCAGACCTTGCGGTCGGCGGCCACCAGGGAGACGTTCAGCCGGCGGGCGCCGGCGTGCAGGTCGCT
Source organism: Catenulispora yoronensis (assembly GCF_039531695.1). Taxonomy (NCBI): domain Bacteria; kingdom Bacillati; phylum Actinomycetota; class Actinomycetes; order Catenulisporales; family Catenulisporaceae; genus Catenulispora; species Catenulispora yoronensis. Next base: position 2,630 of record NZ_BAAAQN010000033.1, on the reverse strand, counting down.
CATGCCCGCTCCAGCTCCTTGGCCTTCTTCTCCAGGTCGTCGAGGCCGCCGCACATGAAGAACGCCTGCTCCGGGACGTGGTCGTACTTGCCGTCGGCGATGGCGGTGAAGGCGTGGATGGTCTCGTCCAGGGGGACGAAGGAGCCCTCGATGCCGGTGAAGACCCTGGCCACGTAGGTGTTCTGGGACAGGAAGCGCTCGATGCGGCGGGCGCGCTGCACCGTGATCTTGTCCTCTTCGGACAGCTCGTCCATGCCGAGGATGGCGATGATGTCCTGCAGGTCCTTGTACTTCTGGAGGATCTGCTTCACCCGGGTCGCGCACTGGTAGTGGTCCTGGCTGATGTAGCGCGGGTCCAGGATGCGCGAGGTGGAGTCCAGCGGGTCCACCGCGGGGTAGATGCCCTTCTGGGTGATCGGACGGCTGAGCACCGTCGTCGCGTCCAGGTGGGTGAAGGTGGTGTGCGGGGCCGGGTCGGTGATGTCGTCCGCGGGGACGTAGATCGCCTGCACCGAGGTGATGGAGTGGCCCTTGGTCGAGGTGATGCGCTCCTGGAGCTCGCCCATCTCGTCGGCCAGGGTCGGCTGGTAGCCCACCGCGGAGGGCATGCGGCCCAGCAGGGTCGACACCTCCGAGCCGGCCTGGGTGAAGCGGAAGATGTTGTCGATGAACAGCAGCACGTCCTGCTTCTGCACGTCGCGGAAGTACTCCGCCATCGTCAGCGCGGACAGGGCGACGCGCAGGCGGGTGCCCGGCGGCTCGTCCATCTGGCCGTAGACCAGGGCGGTCTTCTCGATGACGCCGGTCTCGGTCATCTCCGCGATCAGGTCGTTGCCCTCGCGGGTGCGCTCGCCGACGCCGGCGAACACCGACACGCCGCCGAAGTTCTCCGCGACGCGGTAGATCAGCTCCTGGATCAGCACGGTCTTGCCCACGCCGGCGCCGCCGAACAGGCCGATCTTGCCGCCGTTCACGTACGGCGTCAGCAGGTCGATGACCTTGATGCCGGTGGTGAACATCTCGGTCTTGGAGTCCAGCTGGTCGAAGCTCGGCGCCTTGCGGTGGATGCCCCAGCGCTCGGAGACCTCGAACTTCTCGCCCTCCTTGAGGTTGAGCACCTCGCCGGTGACGTCGAAGACGTGGCCCTTGGTGATGTCGCCGACCGGCACGGTGATCGGGCCGCCGGTGTTGACCACCTCGGCGCCGCGGACCAGGCCGTCGGTGGGCTTCAGCGCGATGGCGCGGACCATGCCGTCGCCGATGTGCTGGGCCACCTCGAGGGTCAGGGTCCGGGTCTCGCCGAGGAACTCGTAGTTGATGGTGAGCGCGTTGAGCAGCTCCGGCATGGCGTCGACGGGGAACTCCACGTCGACGACCGGGCCGATGATCCGCGCGACGCGGCCCACGGCCTTCGTCGTGGTCTCAGTGGTCGCAGTCATTTCAGTCACTTCCCACATTCGCATCGGCCAGCGCGTTGGCGCCGCCCACGATCTCGCTGATTTCCTGGGTGATCTCGGCCTGCCGGGCGGCGTTCGCCAGGCGGGTGAGGTTGTCGATCAGGTCGCCGGCGTTGTCGGTCGCCGACTTCATGGCCCGCCGGCGGGCCGCGTGCTCGGAGGCGGCGGCCTGCAGCAGGGCGTTGTACATGCGCGCCCGCACGTAGTGCGGAAGCAGCGCGTTCAGCACCGTCTCCGGCGAGGGCTCGAACTCGTACAGCGGGAACACCCCGCCGGCCGGCGGCTCGCTGGTCTCCTCGTACTGCAGCGGCAGGATCCGCACCGTGACGGGCTGCTGCGACAGCATCGAGATGAACCGGGTCGACACCAGGTGGATCTCGTCGATCCCCTCGTCGGCCAGGAACGCCTCGATCACCTCGTCGGCGACGTCGCGGGCGTCCTCGTAGGAGGGGTTGTCCGAGAAGCCGACCCAGGAGCCGGCCAGCGGCCGCTCCCGGAAGGTGTTGTAGACCACGCCCTTGCGGCCGATGACGTAGCGCACCGGCTCCTTGCCCTGCTCGCGCAGCAGCTGCATCAGCTGCTCCGCCTCCTTCAGGACGTTGGCGTTGTAGCCGCCGCAGAAGCCGCGGTCACTGGTCACCACGACCACCGCGGCCTTGGGCTTGACGCCCGGCCGCGGGGCGCGCTCGGTGGTCAGCGAGTGCGCGGCGTTGGAGCGCGACGCGACCGCCGAGACGGCGCGCGTGATCTCCTCCGCGTACGGAGTGGAGGCGGCGACCTTCTGCTGCGCCTTCACGATGCGGGCCGTGGCGATCAGTTCCTGGGCGCGGGTGATCTGCTTGGTCGCCTTCACCGAGGAGATGCGCCGCCGGTAGACCCGGAGCTGGCCTCCCATGTCAGTTCACCCCTTCCCACGTCTGGTTGCTCAACGATGTCTGGGTCACCGCGATCAGGCCTTGTGCCGGGTGATGGTGGCCTGGCCGACTTCGTCCTCGTCCAGGGCCTCGACCTTGTTCTGGTCGGCGAGCAGGGTGCCGTCGCCGAGCTCGAAGCTGCGCTTGAAGGTCGCGACGGCGTCCTTGAACGCCACCACCGTGTCATCGGCCAGCTGACCGGTCTCACGGATACTGGCCAGCACACCGGCATGATCGGTCTTCAGGAAGGAGATGAACT